>NZ_CP007034.1:2222500-2540000 GCF_000512915.1 Barnesiella viscericola DSM 18177 | reverse complement strand
TATTTCCCGAGGCTGCACCTAAATGCATTTCGGGGAGTACGAGCTATCTCCAAGTTTGATTGGCCTTTCACTCCTACCCTCAGTTCATCCGTAAGCTTTTCAACGCTTATCAGTGCGGTCCTCCAGTTGGTGTTACCCAACCTTCAACCTGACCAAGGGTAGATCACTTGGTTTCGCGTCTACTGCTGATGACTGTACGCCTTGTTCGGACTTGCTTTCGCTTCGGCTCCGCGACTGAATCGCTTAACCTTGCCATCAACAGTAACTCGTAGGTTCATTATGCAAAAGGCACGCCGTCACGCTTGCGCGCTCCGACCGCTTGTAGGCGCATGGTTTCAGGGTCTTTTTCACTCCTCTGTTCGAGGTTCTTTTCACCTTTCCTTCACAGTACTGGTTCGCTATCGGTCTCTCGGGAGTATTTAGCCTTACGGGATGGTCCCCGCCGATTCGCCCCGGATTTCTCGTGTCCTGGGTTACTCAGGTGTCCATTCGGCTTCTGTCCGTTTTCGCTTACGGGGCTGTCACCCTCTACGGCTACGATTTCCATCGTATTCTGCTAACTTCCTTCCTTGCCTTTGTTATGGATCCTTCTACCCCGGCGCTGCCGTAACAGCGCCGGTTTGGGCTCTTCCGCGTTCGCTCGCCACTACTTGCGGAATCATTGTTATTTTCTTTTCCTGCGGGTACTTAGATGTTTCAGTTCCCCGCGTTGGCCTACCGCTTGGCGGTATGGTCATTGCTGACCGGGTTGCCCCATTCGGACATTTACGGGTCACGGGCTATTTGCGCCTCTCCGTAACTTTTCGCAGCTTATCACGTCCTTCGTCGCCTCCGAGAGCCTAGGCATCCTCCATGCGCCCTTTCTTACTTTCTTTCGGCCGACATTCATTGCTGATTGTCTGTCGTTTTGGGTTGATATGGGTTTGCTTCGTGCTCGTGTTCTCTTTTTTCCAACATGTCAAGGATCTTTCTAGTGGAGAATAACGGATTCGAACCGTTGACCCCCTGCTTGCAAAGCAGGTGCTCTAGCCAGCTGAGCTAATCCCCCGCTTTCTCTCGGCCTCTCTTCCGCTTGTCCTCGGTTCCCTTCTTTCCTCGGGGCCCTTCCTTGCGGCGGCTTCGGTGTAGTCCCAGGCAGATTTGAACTGCCGACCTCTACATTATCAGTGTAGCGCTCTAACCAACTGAGCTATAGGACTGTCTCAAATCGTGCCCTGGCGGGTGTCTCTTTGTTTCCTTTTTTTATATGAATGAAAAGAAGCAGTGCGTCAAGAGGCCGAACTTCTATCTGTCCTTTCGGCTCTTCCGGAATCTCTTCTCCAGAAAGGAGGTGTTCCAGCCGCACCTTCCGGTACGGCTACCTTGTTACGACTTAGCCCCAGTTACCGGTATTACCTTCGTACGCTCCTTGCGGTTGCATGCTTCAGGTACTCCCGGCTTCCATGGCTTGACGGGCGGTGTGTACAAGGCCCGGGAACGTATTCACCGCGCCATGGCTGATGCGCGATTACTAGCGAATCCAGCTTCATGGAGTCGAGTTGCAGACTCCAATCCGAACTGAGACAGGTTTTCGGGATTCGCGCGTCATTGCTGACTGGCTGCCTTCTGTACCTGCCATTGTAACACGTGTGTCGCCCCGGACGTAAGGGCCGTGCTGATTTGACGTCATCCCCACCTTCCTCACGGCTTGCGCCGGCAGTCTCGACAGAGTCCTCGGCTTGACCCGTTAGTAACTGTCAATAGGGGTTGCGCTCGTTATGGCACTTAAGCCGACACCTCACGGCACGAGCTGACGACAACCATGCAGCACCTCGCAGGCGACCATTGCTGGCTACGGGCTTTCACCCATATTCCCCCTGCGTTTGAGCCCGGGTAAGGTTCCTCGCGTATCATCGAATTAAACCACATGTTCCTCCGCTTGTGCGGGCCCCCGTCAATTCCTTTGAGTTTCACCGTTGCCGGCGTACTCCCCAGGTGGAATACTTAACGCTTTCGCTGTACCGCTTACATTATATCGCAAACAGTTAGTATTCATCGTTTACTGCGTGGACTACCAGGGTATCTAATCCTGTTCGATCCCCACGCTTTCGTGCCTCAGCGTCCGTTGCACCCTAGCAGGCTGCCTTCGCAATCGGGGTTCTGCGTGATATCTATGCATTTCACCGCTACACCACGCATTCCGCCTGCCTCTTGTGCACGCTAGCTCGTCAGTTTCAACGGCAGCTCCCGGGTTAAGCCCGGGCATTTCACCGCTGACTTGGCGTGCCGCCTACGCACCCTTTAAACCCAATAAATCCGGATAACGCTCGCATCCTCCGTATTACCGCGGCTGCTGGCACGGAGTTAGCCGATGCTTTTTCTTCGGATACTTGCAATACGCTACGCGTAGCGCACTTTACTCTCCGACAAAAGAAGTTTACAACCCGTAGGGCCGTCTTCCTTCACGCGACTTGGCTGGTTCAGTCTGCCGACCATTGACCAATATTCCTCACTGCTGCCTCCCGTAGGAGTTTGGACCGTGTCTCAGTTCCAATGTGGGGGACCTTCCTCTCAGAACCCCTATCCATCGTCGCTTTGGTGGGCCGTTACCCCGCCAACTGGCTAATGGACCGCATGCTCATCTGTAACCAAGATTGCTCTCTTTAGACATCTCCCCATGCGAAGATATGTCGTTATGGGGTATTAGGCCGGATTTCTCCGGGTTATCCCCCTGTTACAGGCAGATTGCATACGTGTTACTCACCCGTGCGCCGGTCGCCGCCAGATGTATTGCTACCTCCGCGCTGCCCCTCGACTTGCATGTGTTAGGCCTGTCGCTAGCGTTCATCCTGAGCCAGGATCAAACTCTTCGTTGTATATCTAGTTTTTTCTTTTTATACCTTCAAAGTGATTCCCGGCCGAAATTGACTTCGTTCTTTCTCTTGTACTACACTTGCTTCTTTTCAGTCTTGTCAATGAACTGTGCCCTTCGTTTTCCCTTCGGTCGAGCCGTTGTTCTTTCGAAAAGCGATGCAAAGGTACACTCTTTCTACCATTCCCTCCAAATTTTTTGGCAACTTTTTTATGCTATAAAACATACTTTTTTCTCAACTACCCTATTTCCACATACTTACAAACAAACTTTTTTTTTGAAAAAAATTCGTCCCTGCCACTTCAAGAGGCGACAGGGACGAAAATGGTTGTTTTATGGGATAGATTTGCTTATATCTTTTCACAAGGTAACCCGAAAGCTTCGGCTACGGCCGGGTAGACGATTTTGCCATCGACTACGTTCAAACCCTTATAGAGCGCTTCGTCTTCGGCGCAGGCTTTCTCCCACCCTTTATCGGCCAGCTTGATGGCGTAAGGCAGGGTGGCATTGGTCAAGACCAGGGTCGATGTAGAGGAGACGGCTCCGGGAATATTGGCCACGCAATAGTGCAGGATTCCGTCGACTTCGTAGACCGGGTCGGAGTGTGTGGTGGGGTGCGAGGTCTCGAAGCAGCCACCCTGGTCAATGGCAACATCGACCAGCACCGACCCCTTCTCCATCAGACCCAACATGTCGCGCGTAATCAGATGGGGTGCTTTGGCGCCGGGAATGAGAACCGCCCCGATGACAAGATCGGTCGTGGGGAGCTCGGCCCGGATATTAAATTCGGAGGAGTAGAGGGTCTTGATATTGGCGGGACGCACCTCGTCGATATAGCGCAGACGAGCCAGCGAGAGATCGGTGATGGTCACGTCGGCTCCCATACCGGCAGCCACACAGGCTGCGGCATAGCCTACGACTCCGCCTCCGATTACCAGTACCTTGGCCGGCTTCACGCCGGGGACACCCCCCATCAACTTGCCCTTGCCTCCCTGGGGACGCTCCAAGAAGCGGGCGCCCTCCTGGGTTGCCATTCGACCGGCTACCTCGGACATGGGTATGAGCAACGGCAAGCTATGGTCTTTCAGCTCGACTGTCTCATAGGCCAAACAGGTGGCACCACTGGCCAGCATGGCATCGGTGAGCTTGCGATCGCATGCGAAATGGAAATAGGTAAACAACAACTGCCCTTTGCGAATGAGGGGATACTCGGGTTCGATAGGTTCCTTGACCTTGACAATCATCTCGGCCTTGGCATAGACGTCGGCGATGGTGGGCAAGATGTGGGCACCCACCCGCTCGTAGTGTTCGTCGGGGAACCCGCTGTTTGCGCCAGCATCTTTCTGCACATACACCGTATGACCTCTCCGCACCAGTTCATTGACTCCGGCAGGTGTCATACCCACTCGATTCTCGTTGTTCTTGATTTCTTTGGGGATTCCTACAATCATAGTTTAAGATTTATAAGATTAGATTAATTCGGTTGAAAGATAAGAAAATTATTTGTCAAATCGCTATTCCAAGGCCGATTTTTCACGAAAAAAGCGGGGAACGTGTAACAAAATGTACACTCTCCCCGCTTATAAGTATTTTTCCCGGGACAAACCGACGGGTCAGAAGTTGAATTTCTCCTGCTTCATCTCGGCCATAGCATGCATACGCCCTACATATTCCACGAAATGAGGGGTCTGTTCGTGAGTATGCAAAGCCTCGGCATCTTTCCAAGTCTCGCAAATCATCAGCACATCGCCCCGCGTGGCGCTTTCGAAAATATCGTAAGCCACACACCCGACCTCTTTCAACGAGTACTCGGTCAGTTTTTAGCCACTTCGAGAAATTCGGCGCGATGAGCCTCGTCGACTCTGACAAATACATTTAGTCTAACCATCGTTTTTCTATTTCTACAAGGTTCATGAAACCACCCGACAACATCCCTTAGAAAGGCAGGTCGTCGGTCGACGAGGGTGCCAGATCGGGAGCAGCCGGAGCCGGCGGGAATGGAGGTATATCGTTGGGCATAGGCGGCATATCGGGCACAGCCTGGGCAGCCGGAGCCGACTTCTCGATTTTCCAGGCACGCACATCGGTATACCAACGGCCGTTGAATTCACGACTTTCGAGGTCGAAACTCACCGTCACGTCATCGCCGATGGCAGCCGGATACTGGTCGACCTTATCACCAAAAAGATTGAAACATACCTTGCGGGGATATTGTTCCTCGGTTTCCAATACATACTCTTGTTTCTTCCACGGGTTACCGGCCTTCGATACACCTTCCTGCAACGGCAACACGTGAATGATTCTTCCTTTGATTTCCATACTGAGTGTTCAAAATTATTTGGCAACAAATATACGCAAAGTCGAAAACAAAAAGCCCAACTCGTCTGAGATTTTTGTAAAAACGACAGTTATATCCCTCAGACACAACGACAAGGAATCAGCACCCGGTTAAACGAAAAGCCGAAGGCTTCATATTCAGAAGGTTATACCTCCCCTCCGCAACAGCAGAAAGCAAAGCATTCCCCCGACCGGCACACCGGCAACCCGGGGAATATGACACACTGCGCAAAATCCTGTCCCGACCGCATTTGGCAAAAGGAGTTTTTAACTAAACACCTTAATTTTATAACAAAGCTATTCCCTCGTAATTGGAAAAATCGCATTATCTTTGCAATTTGAGATTTTACACATTAAACAGATGAAAGAAAAGCAATTGATTGAAACTATTGTAGAAGGCATTCAAGAAAAAAAGGGAAAGAAAATCACTACCGTAGATCTCTCGGACATCGAATCGGCCGCCGCGTCATACTTTGTCATTTGCGAAGGACAGTCGACCACGCAGGTAGCGGCTATTGCCGACAGTGTGAGGGAATACGTGCAACAACATACCGGCATCAAACCTTTCGGATACGACGGCTACCAGAACAGCCAATGGATCATTATCGACTATGGCAGCATATTGGCCCACATCTTCCTGCCCGAATACCGAAACTATTACAAGCTCGAACAATTGTGGAATGATGCCAAATTGGCAGAGATTCCTGATGTGGAATAATTTTTGACACTCCATTTGTACATTATATAATTAAAATATGGGAAACAACAACATGTCTCCATTGGGGCCCAAGAAGAAAAAAATCCGGTTCAACCTGTACTGGATGTATGCGCTTATCGCCTTGCTTCTGTTCGGCCTTTACTACGCCAACGACCCTTCGATGAGCAAGGAGGTGAACTGGTCGGAATTTGAAAAGATTGCCAAAGAGGGCGGCATCACGCAAGTCACCGTCTTTGCCAAGAAAGATTATGTCGAAGCTCAACTGAACGACAGCACGGCCAAAGCTGTTTTCAAGACCGATAAAATCAACGGGAAACCCATTATCTACACCAACATACCGTCGGGCGACAGCTTTGCTACCACGCTCGACACGTGGGTAAAGGACTATGGTTTCAATGCCGAGGTCAACTACGAAAACAGCAGCGACCTGACCAACATCTTGTGGACCTTCGGGCCCATTATCTTCTTTATTATCTTCTGGATTTATCTGGCCCGCCGTATGACTAACCAGGGCGGCGGTGGCGGCGGCGTGTTCAACGTGGGCAAGGCCAAAGCTCAGCTTTTCGACAAGGACGGCGCCGTGAAGGTAACCTTCGACGATGTGGCCGGACTTTCGGAGGCCAAACAGGAGGTCGAAGAGATTGTAGAGTTCCTGAAAAACCCCGGCCGATACACCGAGCTGGGTGGCAAGATACCCAAAGGAGCCCTGCTGGTAGGCCCTCCGGGAACAGGTAAAACCCTGTTGGCAAAGGCCGTGGCCGGTGAAGCCAACGTACCGTTCTTCTCGCTGTCGGGTTCCGACTTTGTCGAGATGTTCGTGGGTGTGGGCGCCTCGCGTGTGCGCGACCTCTTCCGCCAGGCCAAGGAGAAGGCACCCTGTATCGTATTCATCGACGAAATCGATGCCGTGGGCCGGGCCCGTGGCAAGAACCCCAACATGGGGTCCAACGACGAGCGGGAGAACACCCTTAACCAGTTGCTCACCGAGATGGACGGATTCGGGTCGAACAGCGGTGTCATCATTCTTGCCGCGACCAACCGGGCCGATATTCTGGACAAGGCACTGCTGCGTGCCGGCCGTTTCGACCGTCAGATCTATGTAGAGCTGCCCGAGCTGAACTACCGTAAAGCCATCTTCAAGGTACACCTGCGCAACGTGAAAATCGACGACTCGGTCGATGTAGACCTGTTGGCCCGCCAGACTCCGGGATTCTCGGGAGCCGACATCGCCAACGTCTGCAACGAAGCCGCCCTTATCGCCGCCCGCAAAAACAAGAAGAGCGTACAGCGGCAAGATTTCATGGACGCCGTCGACCGCATCGTGGGTGGTTTGGAGAAGCGTTCGAAAATCACCACTCAGGAGGAAAAACGCTCTATCGCCGTACACGAAGCCGGCCACGCCTCGATCAGCTGGCTGCTGCAATATGCCAACCCCCTGATCAAGGTAACCATCGTGCCACGCGGTCGCGCCTTGGGTGCCGCCTGGTATCTGCCCGAAGAGCGGCAAATCACTACCCGGGAGCAGATGCTCGACGAGATGTGTGCCACGCTGGGCGGACGGGCAGCCGAAGAGGTATTCCTCGGACGCATCTCGACCGGTGCTTCGAACGACCTGGAACGGGTAACCAAACAGGCCTACGCCATGGTGGTCTACTTCGGCATGAGCGAGAAGCTGCCCAACCTCTCCTACTACGACTCCACGGGACAAGAGTATGGATTTACCAAACCTTACAGCGAGGAGACGGCCAAACTCATCGACAAGGAGGTGAGCCAAATCGTCAACGAGCAATACGAACGCGCCAAATCGATTCTGCGCGAGCACGCCGAAAAGCATGCCAAACTGGCCGAGGTCTTGATTACCCGCGAGGTAATCTTTGCCGAAGACGTGGAACAGATATTCGGCAAACGGCCGTGGATATCGCGCACCGAAGAGATTCTGCAAGACGAAGAGGCTGCCAAGAAAGAGGAAGAGGCCGAAAAGGACAAGGAGGAGAAGCCCGGAAGCACCGCAACCGCGGGCGAAGAGAAATCGCAACAAGCGGCCGACAGTGCCACCTCCGCTCCCCAGCCCCAAGCCGAGGAAAAGAAAGAAAATGAGAAAGATAATCCCGAGAGCGGTCAATAAGCCCCTGCGACCGACCGCCTCAGGAGTGACACATAAAGAGATACCGGCATCGTCCGGTATCTCTTTTTTATGAACCGTATGCCAAAAAGAGGGCTGAAAAGAGCCGGCCATTTAGGGATAATATCTATATTTGTAGCATATATGCGAGGAGGTATCAGCAGATAGGAGACCCGATGTTTCTCGACCACACTTCCCGCACTGTTTTTTTATTATCGATTTATCAAAAATAAAAGATCGTGAAAAATTTATTGACCCGAACCTTTACCGGGATTCTCTTTATCATCATCATCACAGCAGCTGTTCTATCGGGTGCCTATGCCTTTCTATGTATCTTTGGGCTCATTGCCCTGCTCGGCTATGTCGAGTTTCTCAACCTGACCCGATTCGGGCGTCCCTTCGACCAGGTCCTTTTCGTAATCGATCTGGCAGGAGCCTGTGCCCTGTTTCTATCGACATTCACCTTCTCGGGACAATTCACCGAGTCGTTGCACTGGGCATCGATTCTCACCTACCTCATCTATCTGGTAGCCCGTCCCATCATTCAGCTCTACGTCTCGCCCGACAAGTCGCCCATCGCCGGTTGGGCTTACAGCATACTGGGACAAGTGTATATTGTATTGCCCCTTTCCCTGTTGGGCGTATGGGGCTACAACACCGAATACCAACTGCTCTACGGTCACCCCGAATACCTGCTGATGGCCCTGTTCGCCTTCATCTGGATCAACGACACCGGAGCTTATATCGTGGGCTGCACGCTGGGACGACACCGACTTTTCGAGCGCATCTCGCCCAAGAAATCGTGGGAGGGATTTTTCGGCGGACTGGTTTTCTGCATCATTCTCGCCGCCTGTCTCAACTACATAATCCCCGGTCTGCTGACGACTACCCAATGGATTATCATGGGCATACTCACCTCGGTGTTCTCGACCTGGGGTGACTTGTGCGAATCACTGCTCAAACGCACGGCCGGCGTGAAGGACTCGGGCCGACTGCTGCCCGGGCACGGAGGTATTCTCGACCGTTTCGACAGCGAACTGCTGGCCTCGCCCGTCATATTCATCTACTTGACCCTCGTTTTATAAATACCGATGCTTGCATCGCTGTCTTTTTTCCACTAACTTTGTAATCAACAATTACACAACACACCTATGAGCGACCAACGTTACAACCTGCGCGGCGTGTCGGCATCGAAAGAAGATGTGCACAACGCCATCAAGAATATCGACAAGGGTATCTTTCCCAAGGCCTTCTGCAAAATTATCCCCGACATTCTGGGCGGCGACCCCGAATACTGCAACATCATGCACGCCGACGGAGCCGGGACCAAATCGTCGCTGGCCTACATGTACTGGCGCGAAACGGGCGACCTGAGTGTGTGGAGAGGCATCGCACAAGATGCTCTCATCATGAACATCGACGACCTGCTCTGCGTAGGAGCTACCGACAACATACTCGTGTCGTCGACCATCGGCCGCAACAAACTGCTGGTACCGGGCGAGGTTATCTCGGCCATCATCAACGGTACCGAAGAGCTGCTGGCCGAACTGCGAGCTCTGGGTGTGAACGCTTACAGCACGGGCGGCGAAACGGCCGACGTGGGCGACCTGGTGCGAACGATTATCGTCGACAGCACCGTGACTTGCCGCATGAAACGGAAAGATGTCGTATCGAACGAACATATCCGCCCCGGCGACGTCATCGTGGGACTATCGTCCTACGGAAAAGCCTCGTATGAAAAAGAGTACAACGGCGGTATGGGCAGCAACGGGCTCACCTCGGCCCGTCACGACGTATTTGCCAAATACCTCGCCGACAAATACCCCGAGAGCTACGACAACGCCGTACCCGACGAACTGGTCTATTCGGGACAGTTGAAACTGACCGACCAGATTGCCGAACTGGGTATCGACGCCGGTAAACTGGTACTCTCGCCCACCCGTACCTATGCCCCCGTCATCAAGCGGCTGCTCGACGAGATGCGTCCGCGCGTACACGGCATGGTTCACTGCTCGGGTGGTGCACAGACCAAGGTCATGCACTTTGTCGAGAACATGCGGGTCGTCAAGAACAACCTCTTCCCCATTCCCCCGCTGTTCCGCATCATACAGGAGCAATCGGGAACCGACTGGCACGAGATGTACAAAGTCTTCAACATGGGGCACCGCATGGAAATCTACGTCGATGCAGCCGATGCCCAGCGCGTAATCGACATCAGCCGTTCGTTCGACATCGATGCCCGCATCATCGGCTACACCCAAGCAGCCGACCACAATGAGCTCATCATCGAATCGGACAAAGGCCGGTTTGAATACCAATAAGGAATCGTCTCACCCACATAAACCAAAATGCCATGTTAATCATAGGAATAGCCGGTGGAACCGGGTCGGGTAAAACCACCGTCGTGCGAAAAATCATCGAGAGCCTGCCTCCCGGACAAACGGCCGTTATTCCACAAGACTCCTATTACTGGGACAGCAGCAATGTACCGGTAGAGGAACGCCAGAACATCAACTTCGACGAACCGGCGGCCATCGACTTCGACCTGCTGGTGAAACACCTCAAAGAGTTAAAGGCGGGACGCCCTATCGAACAACCCATCTACTCGTTCCTCACCTGCACCCGCTCGAAAGAGACGATAACTGTCGAACCCCGCGACATCGTCATTGTCGAGGGTATCCTCATTCTCTGCAACGAAGAGTTGCGCAACATGATGGACATGAAGGTGTTTGTCGACGCCGATGCCGACGACCGCCTTATCAGAGTCATCAAACGCGACATCATCGAACGGGGCCGCACCGTCGAGATGGTAATCGAGCGCTACCAGCGGGTACTCAAACCCATGCACCTGCAACACATCGAACCGACCAAACGCTATGCCGACATCATTATCCCGCAAGGAGGCCATAACTCGGTCGCCATCGAAATCATGACCAACTTCATCTCTCACAAGCTCAAAGGTTAGCCTATGCCGAGGACCCTGTCCCGCTGGATATACACGCTCCTCACCCTCCTGCTTGTCACCGCCTGCGGAGGGAACAAACAGCACACCTCAGAAGATGTGCCCAACGATTTCGACTCCATCTGCGAGCGGGGTGAACTGCGGGTCCTCACCCTGTACAGCTCGACCTCCTACTTCCTCTACCGGGGTGAAGAGATGGGTTATGAATACGAACGCATCAAACAGTTTGCCGACCACTACAACCTGAAAACAACCGTCATCGTCGCCGACAACATCAAGCACCTCACCGAGATGCTGGAACGGGGCGAGGGCGACATTATCGCCTACGAACTGCCCATCATCGGCGATGCCAAGAACGAGTGGCTCTACTGCGGCGCCGAGAACATCACCCACCAGGTGCTTATCCAGCCCCGCATGCGCAAGAGCGAAATGGTGAACGACGTGGTCGACCTCATCGGGAAAGACATCTACGTCGAGGCCGGTTCGAAATACGAAGAGCGCATCAACAACCTCAACAACGAGCTGGGCGGCGGTATACGCATACACCACATCGACAAGGACTCCGTCGTCACCGAAGAGCTCATCGAGATGGTATCGACCGGCGAGATTCCCTACACCCTGGCCGACAACAACCTGGCCCAGTTGAACCGCACCTACTACAACAACATCGACATTCACCTGCAAGTGAGCTTCCCCCAACGGGCCTCCTGGGCCGTGAGGAAGAGCTCGCCCGCCCTGGCCCACGCCGTCGACCAATGGGTCAAGGAGAACCAGAAGTCCGACTCCTACCGCAGCATCTCACGCCGCTATTTCGAGCTGAGCAAGTCGTTCCCCACCTCGGCCGTATTGTCGGTGTCGAAAGGACAGATCTCCATCTACGACCACCTGTTCAAGAAATATGCCCGAGAAATCGACTGGGACTGGCGCATTCTCGCCGCCCAAGCCTACAACGAGTCGCACTTCGACACTCTGGCCGTATCGTGGGCCGGCGCCCGGGGCCTCATGCAGCTGATGCCCCGCACGGCTCAGGCTTTCGGGGTATCGCCTCAGGAGGTGACCAACCCCGAGAAGAACCTCAGCGCCGCCGTCAAAAGTATCCAGTCGCTCAACAAAAGCCTCTCGGCCATACAGGACAAGAGCGAGCGGCTCAAATTTATCCTGGCCGCCTACAACGCCGGGCTGGGTCACGTGCTCGACGCCATGGCCCTGGCCGAAAAATATGGCAAGAATCCCTATGTGTGGGACGACAACGTGAGCGAATACATCTTGTTGAAAAGCAACCCCGAGTATTTCAACGACGAGGTGTGCAAATTCGGCTATTTCAAGGGACGCCAGACCGTAGCCTACGTACACGAAGTGCTGCGCTACTACAAAATATATCAAGAAAAAATCCCTTTATAAAAACTATTTTACGCAAAAAGTTTTATCTTTGTGTAGAAGTATAATCAATCGCCGGACCGCATGTCCCTGTTTGGCCGCCATGCTGTCCTCTTTTTCAACCAGCTAAACTTATACACGACTATAATTCTAACTAAAAATTTAAAACGATGAAAAAGAACAAACTGACCATGGCTCTGGCCATCACCTTAGCAGCAACGCTCTGCTTCTCATCTTGTATCGGATCTTTCAAACTGACCAACAAGGTTCTCAGCTGGAACGAAAATATCAGCAACAAATTTGTCAACGAACTTGTATTTATCGCATTCCATATCATTCCCGTGTATGAGTTGACCGTCGCTGCCGACGCCATCATTCTCAACTCCATCGAATTCTGGAGCGGCGAAAACATCATAGCCAAATCGTCGACCAAAGAGGTAAAAGGCGAAAATGGCGACATCTATCTGGTAAAGACCGACAAAGACGGGTACACGATTACCAATACAGCCGACAATTCAACGATCGGCTTCGTATTCGACAGCAACGACAACTCCTGGTCGGTATCGGCCAACGGTGAGACCACCAAATTCATGACCTTCATCGACGAGAACCATGTACAACTGCCGGGTGTCGACGGCAACAACGTTGTGGTCGAGCTCTCTCAGGCCGGTGTCATGGCTTACCAAGAGGCTGCACAATACAGCAATCTCAATCTGGCCTTGAAATAAAATCCGAAGATAACCTTATAAAAAAGGGAGGCAATCGCCTCCCTTTTTTTGTACCCGCCAAACCGACAGGCAGATAAAAAAAGTGCGGGGACTCGCCCCCCGCGCCATATAGCTTCATTACTCGGCAGCCACCTTTTCCAAGATGAGTACCAGGTGATTCCAGAACTTCTCCACGGCCGGGATATGCATCATCTCGTCGGGCGAGTGTACCCCCCGCAAGGTAGGCCCGAACGAAATCATATCGAGTTGGGGATACTTCGTCAGGAACAGACCGCATTCGAGGCCGGCGTGGATAGCCTTGATGGCCGGCGTCTGTTGATACAACTCTTCGTAGGCAGCCACAGCCACATCTTTGATGTGCGAGTGCATGTTGGGTTTCCAACCGGGATAACCGTCACCGTGTGTAGGCTCGGCCCCGGCCAGGCGGAAGAGACACTCTACCTGATAGGCAATATCGTATTTCTCCGACTCAACCGAACTGCGTTGGCTCGTGGCCACCACAATCTTGCCCGGCTCGGTCATCTTCACCGAAGCCAGGTTGGTTGAGGTCTCGACCAGCCCTTCGATATCGTGACTCATGGCCATCACCCCGTGAGGAGCAGCATAGAGTGCACTGATCAACGAGCGGGCCACACGGTCCTCAATCATAAACTCGGGCGTATCGGCCGTAGTCACGTCGACCGTCACTTGCGGGTCTACCCCACTCAACTCGGCAGCCACATCGGCCGCAAAGTGGTTCACCTCGGCACGGATAGCCTCCTTATCCTCGGGATTCACGGCAATCACCGCCATCGCCTCGCGCGGTATGGCATTGCGCAGATTACCGCCGTCGATGGCACACAGGTGCATCTCATGACGCTGCATGCACAACCACAGGAAACGGGCCAGCAACTTGTTGGCATTGCCACGGCCCAAATTAATGTCACTACCCGAGTGACCGCCCAACAGGTTCTTCACCTCGACACGCAAGTAGAATTTACCGGCCGGAAGCGGCTCCTGCCGATAGGTAAAAGTCGAGGTAGTGTCGATACCACCGGCACAACCGATAAAGATCTCGGCCTCGTCCTCCGAATCGAGGTTCAGCAGATACTTGCCGTCAATCGTCCCGGCTTCGAGCCCGAAGGCTCCGGTCAAACCGGTCTCCTCATCAACGGTAAAGAGGGCCTGTACACGACCATGTTTCAGATCCTTGTCGGCCAGTACCGCCAAAGCAGCCGCCATACCGATACCGTTATCGGCACCCAGCGTCGTACCCCGAGCCTTCACCCACTCGCCATCGACATAAGCATCGATGGGGTCGTTCTCGAAATCGTGTTTCACGTTGCCGTTCTTCTCGCACACCATATCCATGTGAGCCTGCAAGATAACGGTAGGTGCCCCTTCGCACCCGGGCACGGCCTCTTTGGTAATCACCACATTGCCTGTGGCATCGACCTTGGCGGCCAAGTTCTGTTCCCGGGCAAAAGCCAACAGGAACTCACGAATGCGCCCCTCTTTCTTAGAAGGACGGGGAACTTTGGTAATGGCATCAAAATAGTGCCAAATCAACGAAGGTTTCAGATCTTTAATCTCCATATCTTTCTATTTTAGTAACAATTTGCTCTTTGCTAAACTTTCTATATCCGAAGAAATTTATGTTAAATTTCTCGATTTTACCGATTTCGTCGTCAAAATAATTCCATTCTTCGACCAAATTCACATTTTCCTTTTCTATCTTTGCACAGCAAAGCGACCCCGTAAGGCATACACAACCAAGCGGTTTGTTTCGCCCCGAGCGGAGGCTCTTTGTTTGGATAGACAAATATAGTGAAAGGCGAGTGCAAAGACAAACGGAAAACGAAGTTTTCAAATTGGACTTGGCCGAGCCGAATCCTATATAATCCAAATATAGGGAAAGGCAAGAGCAGAGACAAATGGAAACCGAGTTTTCAATTTTGGATTGGCCGAGCCGAATCCTATATTATCCAAATAGGATAAAGGCGAGAGCAAGGATAAATGAAAAACACAATTTTCATTTTTTGACAGAGTCGAGCCGATTCCTATATAATCTAAAAGGAAAGTGAAATGTGGAAGATTCTACTTTTTACCGCAGGATTTCTTGTACTGGCAGTCGCTCTTTTGGGCGTGAGAGTTTTCTTTGTCAAGGGCGGCCGGTTCCCCAGCCCGCACATCAGTGACAACCAGTATCTGCGCAAAAAAGGTATCTCCTGTGCCGTTTCGACCGATGCCCAGGAGAGGAAGGAGAAACTTAGATAACGATATAAATTTTAGACTGATAAATAACATGAAGACTTTTACCCTTGCAATCCGAACAGTAACTGTGGTTGCCTTATCTTTCTTAATGGTTCAATGCGGCAATAAACAAAACGCGACCAATCAATCTTCAAACAGCGCTACATCGACGACCTCTTTCGAGGGGAAATTGCCCATCGCCTACATCAACGTAGACTCTTTGCTCTCCAAATACAACTACGCCAAAGATCTCAACGAAAAGATGATCAACAAACAGGAGAACGCCCGCGCCTCGATCAACGAGAAAGCTCGTCAGTTGAAAAAAGAGCAGGACGATTTCCAACGCAAATACCAAAACAACGCCTTCCTTTCGCCCGAAAGAGCTCAACAGGAATACCAACGTCTCGAAAAGAAGGCTGCCGACCTGCAAGAGTATGCCCAACGTCTCGACAACGAGAACATGCTCGAGCAACAAAAGATGCTCATGCAAATGAACGACTCGATCAATACCTTTATCAAAGAGTATAATCAAGAGAAAAAATACGAGGCCATCTTCAACAACGCCAGCACGCTCTACATCAACCCCGCCTACGACATTACCAACGAAGTGGTCGAGCTGCTGAACAAGCGCTACGATGCCGCCAAGAAATAACAGACAATCCTATTTCATTTATAAACCAGAAACCTGTTGCTCGTCACGAGTCAACAGGTTTTTCTTTTCCTCCCTTTCCCATTTTCCGGGAATAATAATCATAGTCTTCCTTCGTCGGCATAGCTGAAATAACCCTCCTCACCTACGATAATGTGATCGAGCACCGCAATATCGAAGAGAGCTGCGGCCGACTTGATTTTGCCGGTCACCCGATCGTCGGCCGTGCTTGGCGACAGGTTGTTCGACGGGTGATTGTGACACAGAATCAGTGCCGAGGCCAACTGTTGCAAGGCCGAGCGCATAACCAGTTTCACATCGACCACCGTCGCCGACGTGCCTCCCTGACTCACCCGCAACGTATCGATTACCCGATTGGCCCGGTTGAGCAGCAACACCCAGAACTCCTCGTGAGGCAAATCAATCATCTGTCCACGCAAAAGATTGTAGACATCGGCACTGCCCACTATCTCGGGACGCCGGGGCAACTCCTCGTCCCGGCGCCGGCGACCGATCTCCAAAGCAGCCATAATCGTGATAGCCTTCGCCTCACCTATCCCTTTGAAGGGTTTCACCAAATCGTCGATTCCATATTTACCCAGGTTGTTCAGGCTGTTACCCGCCGAGTTGAGAATGCGTTGCGAGAGCTCCACCGCAGTCTCGTCGACATTGCCCGACCCGATAAGAATCGCCAACAACTCGGCATTGCTCAACGCCCTGATGCCATGCAACATCATCTTCTCGCGCGGACGGTCCTCGACGGCCCACTCGGTAATGGTCAACTTCTCCCGCTTCCGTTCCATGGTTACTTTCCTTTACGTAAACGCACCTCTTCGGCCTCGTCGCGGCCACGCCCCAACACCACCTTCAAGAAAAAGGCTTTCAAGAAACCCACGCCGTAGCCTCCCAGCTGTATCACGCTGGCAGCCACCGACAGCACGGCAATTTTGAGTCGCCGGTTCATGCACCACGAAACCACAAAAACGGCCAACAGATAGAGGGCCAGCGGCAAAATGGCCGGCCACCAGAAAAACGAGCCTATAATCATTGCCAGCGACCCTACCACAAAACAGGCGGGAAGCCAATGGACGAGCTTCAACGTATCGGGGTAGAGCAGATAGAGCGAGATGCGCGACATGCCGAAGATGTAAATCTGCCGAAGAAACAACCGCAGGTTGACCCGCCGCTTGTGATAGACAAAGGCGTCGCGAATGAGAGCAATCGAGAATCCGGCCTGACGAATGCGGGTACTCATGTCGATGTCCTCGCTGAACATCTCGCGGAATCCTCCCACCCGCTCATAGACCTCGCGCGAGAATCCCATGTTGAAGGTGCGGGGCGTAAACTTCTCAAGCTGCACCTTTCCCCCGCGAATGCCTCCCGTCGTGAGAAACGAAGTCATCGAGTAGTTGATGGCCTTCTGCACGTCGGTAAAGGAGTCGTGTGCGGCATCGGGACCACCGAAACAATCGGTATAATGCCGGTTCAGAGCCTTGCTCAGTACCTCGAAATAGCGTTCGGGAATCACGCAATCGGAGTCGAAGAAAATGAAATAGCGACCCGAAGCCCGCTCCATTCCATAGTTGCGGGCAATGCTGCGCCCCTCGTTCTCCTTGTAATAATAGTGTATATCCAGCGCGTCGGCATAACGTTCGACAGCCTCGGCACAACGCACGGTCGAACCGTCCTCTACCAAGATAACCTCAAAATCCTTGCTGGTCTGTTGCGACAGACTTTTAAGAAGGTCGTTCACTTCGTCGGGCCGATTGTACACCGGCACTATAATCGAGAAATAGGGCATAACAATAATATTCTGTTTTTACAAATATAGTGAAAGGCGAAAGCAAAGACAAACGGAAAACAAAGTTTTCAAGTTGGGCTTGGCCGAGCCGAATCCTATATTATCCAAATATAGCGAAAGGCGAGTGCAAAGACAAACAGAAAACAAAGTTTTCAAACTCCGGTTTCCATAATCGAGAGGAGACTTACAGCCTCTACTGGACCCCACGTCGCAGCACGGGGTGACATTCGGTCATACCGCACCTCGATGCGGTATCCAATAAAATATGGCGAAAGGCTCGGACAAGAAACCTTTACTATTCCAATATACATTCTAATTCAATACAGTGGCCAAGCACAAAGCCAAATACAAGGCAGCAAAAAAAGAGCGAGACCCGTTTACACAAGTCCCGCTGTATATCAGGAAATTGAAAAGCCGTCTTATTATTTGGCACGTTCGATATAGGAACCGTCGCGCGTATCGACTACAATCATTTCGCCCGTCTCGATGAAGAGAGGTACACGCACCGTGGCACCCGTCTCGACCGTAGCCGGTTTGGTAGTATTGGTAGCCGTATCGCCTTTGAGACCCGGCTCGGTGTAGGTAACTTCGAGCTGTACCTTTACCGGCAGTTCGGCAAAGAGAACGGTATCGGTCGAAGCATCGGAAACCACCTCGACAACCATGCCTTCTTTCAGGAAATCCACACCCGTGATGAGTTCTTTATTGATAATGATATCGTCCCAAGTCTCTTGGTTGAGGAAATGATAGTGATCGCCCTCGTTGTAGGAATATTGGTAAGGACGACGCTCCACACGCACGTCTTCCAGTTTTTCACCGATGTTGAAGCGGCGTTCAAGCACACGACCCGATACCACATCTTTGAGTTTGGTACGCATAATCGTATTTCCCTTACCCGGTTTCACATGCAGAAATTCAACACAGAAATAGAGCTTTCCGTCCAAACGGATACAGGTTCCGTTTTTAATGTCTTGCGAGTTAATCATATTTATCTTATTATTGTGATTATATTATTCTTTGTCTCTGAACTTTCGGCGTACAAAAGTAAACTAAATCAATAAAATCTCAAAAAGAAATCTTCCAAAAATAGGTAATCTCTTGGTTTATTAAAAAAAAGTATCTATTTTTGCAGTCCGAAAAAAGGAATAATAACGATAAAAATATAACGGCAATGAAAAGAACATTTCAACCTTCGAACAGAAAAAGAATTAACAAACACGGATTCCGTCTGAGAATGTCTACGGCAAACGGTCGTCGCGTACTGGCCAGCCGTCGTGCAAAAGGCCGCGCCAAATTGACGGTTTCGGACGAAAGACATCCTTTCTAAAAAAATTATCCGACATATAAAACGGGGCTGTATCCTTTCGATACAGCCCCGTTTTATGTTTCTATTCTCTGGAATCGTTTCCCCGGGAGCCCTCCCCCTAAAACAGGATATTGGCCGAGGCTCCCCAGGTGAGTGCATGAATCGCGCTGTTACCCGATCGGGACTCCGATATACCCAACTCTTGCGACGGCGACAGGGTGAACGAGGTCGAGGTCGAGGTATAGTCGCAGAAGAAACGGGCCCCAAAATGACTCTTCAACATATACCCTATCGAGACGCCGGCGCTCCACACAAAGTTGTCGCGACCGAAGGTGATACCTTCACACCCCAACGTCCGAGAAGGAATGTAGTTGTAACCGGCCAAAGCCTTGCAACCTACCGACCACCGGCTTGTACAGGGATACTGGGCATAAGCCCCGGCCATGGCCCGACCCTCGTCTATGGGTTCGAGAGCGGCATCGGGGCGGGTATTGAGCGACACGGGAATGTTCGAGACCGTAGCCATACCACCGCAACCGATGTAACGATTGAAGAAATAGGCCCCCTCCACACCGATGCGACTACCGATACCGGTGTTCAGTTTCATGCCGTCGGCCAGAGCTATACTCCCCAATCCCGAAGAGAAACCCATATAGAGTCCTACAAACGAAGGCTTCTCCAACAGCGGGTAATCGGTGGGCGACTCGAAGTTCAACCCTTTATCCTTAAATATCAGGTCGGCCAGATAGTAACCCAACTCGGTCGAGAGGATACCGATACCGGCACCGGCCAGCACGTCCGACACCCAATGGCGGTTGTTCAACTGACGACTTACCCCCGTCACCGCAGCTACCGTAAAGGCCGAGATGCTGTACCAGGGACTGCGATCGCCATACTCCTTGTGCATCATCATGGCAGTCATAAAGGCCGTGGCCGTATGCCCCGAAGGGAACGACTTGTAATTGCTGCCATCGGGCCGCTGCACATGGGCCGTATATTTGATGGTGTTGACCACCGTAGCCATGATGGCGGCCGAGAAGGCATCGGAGACCAGCATGCGGCCCCACGAACTGCGGCTCTCCACACCGAATCCTTTCAATCCCAGCATCACCACGGCCGGTGCATATTGCAGGTAGTCGTCATATTTATATTTGAACTCGGGCACATAGTCGTTGCGCAACTGACGGAATCGCTCCCGTCCCGGTATCGTGGCCACACCGGCCACCACCAGCGGCACTCCTACATAGGTCATTTGAAAACCTTTCGAGGAGGTAAACTTGTCGACCTTGCGGTTGAACCGCTGCCACGAGGTGAGCGGCCGCAAATCGGCAATCGAGTCGGTGGCGACAGACGACACAAGAGGAGCTGCCGCCCGACAAGGGAAAGTCGAAACGAGCAGCAAAACCGCCATGAAGAGTAGTGTGATGTTTTTCATCTTGTCAAGCTATTAGCATAATTATAAAGACCGTTGCAAAGTTCGGCCTTTTATCCGGCATATCCAAACGCCGCACCGGGCTATTCACTCGACCGGCACAATCTTGCCCAGAGCAAGATACCAAATGAAGCCCGACACCCGGGCATAGCCCATCTCGCCGACAAGTTCCATATAGGTGCGCACCTGCTTTTTGTAGGCCGGTCGCTCCACCGAGCCGAACTTGTAGTCGATGACGACTACCCCGTCGGGCGTCTCGACCACCCGGTCGGGGCGATAGAAAGAGCCGTCGGCCTGCAAAATTTCCCGCTCGGCCCACACCTTTGTTCCCGGCAGGAACCACGGCTTCACCCGTTCGTCGGCGAGCCACAACCGCAAGCGGTCAAGCGTATCGGCCGCCTCGGCCTCCGACAGTTCGCCGGTCTGTACAAACCCGGCCACCGTATCGTCGAGCCGGTCGAGCGTATCGACCCCGCTCAATATGCGGTGCATGAGGGTACCGTAGGCCCGGTCGTGCCCTTCGCCAAATACCCCCTTACCCTGCAAGCGCAAGTGCAGCCGGGTGCCCGGATCGATCGATCGGTATTCACCCGAAAGCACGATGGGAGCCGACACCTCGGTCGACTGCTTCGGGGCAGGACGCCAGTCACTCCCCTCCTCATAGTGCAAATCGCCGCCGTCGCCCTCATCGGGGAAAAGTATCACGTCCAGCAGAGCCGATATGCTGCCCACACTCTCCCGTTTGGTGCGGTTTTTCAAGGCCGGGGCGAAGATGTGCAACTCCTCCTCGGCCCGGGTAAAGGCCACATAGGCCACATTGAGGTTATCGATATAGGCGTGCATTTTCTCGTCGAAATACTCGGTGGCGTAGTAGGTCTGCGCCAACCGGCTGCTGTATCGAAGCGGCAATACCGGTATTTGCGAGAAGGGTTCGCCCTGCGTGCGGCACCAGATAAAGTTGGTTTTGTCGGTACGGTGGTCGAGCTTCCAGTTGCAGAAGGGGATAATTACCACCTTGAATTCCAGCCCCTTCGACTTGTGAATGGTCATCACCCGCATGGCATCTTGCTCTTGCGGCGTGGTAACCGAGAGTTTGTCTTCGTTGTCGTCCCACCAGGCCAGGAACGAGGCCAGGTCGGCCGTGTGGGTGCGACAATAGTCCAGCACATAATCCTGGAATGCCTGTACGTAGACGCGCTCGCCCCGGTCGTTCTCCCGGCGGGAGAAGCGGGCGATGATGCGCTCGCACATCTCGAACAGCGGCTCCTGGCGCACACTCTCGACAAATTGCAGGAAATCGTCGTCGAGATGCTGCCCGATGTTTTCTCGGTTTTCAAAGTAAGAGAGCACGGCCGCCTCATCGTCGGTATCGGCCGATTTCAACCGGTTATACTCATAGACGGCCATCACCCGGTTCAGCTCGACCGACGGGTCTTGAATGTAGCGGAGTATCCCCACCAGCAACCCGATGAGCGGCGAGTTCTTGATGAGCAGCGACTCGCTCGAGATGACGTCGAAGCGGTAGCGCGGGTCGTCGTTCTCGTCGTTCAGACGCAGCAGCAGGTCGACCAGAAGCGTTCCCTCGCGAGCCGTGCGGGTGAGGAAGGTAATATCGCCGGGCGAATACCCCCGGTCTTGCAGGTCGCGCAACAGGTCGGGAATGCGCGACAGAGCCTCATTGCAAAAGTCGTCGCGGGTATCGGCCTCCCACAGGGTCACTTCGACCCGGCCGCCCCGTTCCCGGTTCGAGGCACTCACCTGCTGCCCAATGTCGGCATAGGCCTTGCGCACCTTCACCTCGAAACCGTTGTCGACCAATGCCGACTCGGCAACCTCGCGCTCCAACTCCTGTTGCAACCGTTCGGCCGCCTCGCCGAAGATGCGGTTGTTGAACTCCACCACCCGGGCGCAGCTGCGGTAGTTCGTATCCATCGACCGCTCGCTGTATTGCGACGGGCGGAAACGCGACTGCACCCCCTCGTTCAACAGCGACCAGTCGGAGTTGCGCCACCGGTAGATACTCTGCTTCACATCGCCCACAATCAGGTCGGTGTGGTCGTGGCTGAGGCTCTCGCCGATAAGCGGAGCAAAGTTGCCCCACTGCAAATTGGAGGTGTCCTGGAACTCGTCGATCATAAAGTGGTTGACCCGTGTGCCTATCTTCTCGTAGATAAAGGGCGCGTCGTTTTCGTTGATCACCTCGTTGAGAATCCCGGCCGTATCGGAGAGCAGCAACACATTGTGCTCGCGCTCATACTCCTCGATGCGACGGTCTATGTCGACCAATATGCCCAGGGCATAGATGTATTTGGCACTCTGCACGGCGGTATTGTAGCGGGTATAGGGCTCCCCGAAACTGGCCACGATCTCGCGCATGACCGGGTTAAGCTCGGCATAGAGGGTGTCGAAGCACGCGGGGCGGTCGCTCTTCCCGAACCAGTTGTCGCCGTTATCGACATTGCCGGTGAAGGTCGGGGTGGGCGGGTCGTATCGACCGTCGGCCAGCTTCCCGAAATAGAGTGCCCACGAGCGGCTCTTCCCCTTGAAGCGGTCTACCGGCACCCCGTGCCGCTCGATAATCGCCCGGGCCGTCTCGCCCAGTTGCCGCACGAGCGACTCAAAGTCGCTCTTCACCCGGCGCATCTCCCGCAGGTAGCGGTCGAGCACCGTCTTATCCTTGATTTGGGAGAGTATCGATGAACGGTACAGTTTGTAGTTCTCCTTCGACAGCTCCCCGGCCAGCTCGCGCAAGTCGTCCTTGCGTTCGCTGCGGCTCCCCAGGCTCCACCAGTTGCCCGACTCGATGCGCTCCTCGGCATAGTGTACCAACCAGCTGAGCAGCCCCTTCTGGTCGTCGTCCGAGAGGTCGGAATACATGCGGTCGATGGCCGAAGCCGTCACGAATTCGTTGTCCATCTCGACCTCGAAGCTACCCTGTAACCCCACCTCGCGGGTGAAATTGCGCAGCACCTGCTGGAAAAAGCGGTCTATCGTACTGATGTTGAAATAGGAAAAGTCGTGCAACAACACATACAACGTCTCGGCAGCCGTGGCCCGCACCTGCTCCCGGCCACACCCGAAGAGCCGCTCCAACTCGCCGATGTAGGGCGATCGGTCGGTATCGTGGGCCAACAGGTCGAGTTGCGAGACGATGCGGTGCTTCATCTCCTCGGTCGCCTTGTTGGTAAAGGTCACCGCCAAGATGCGCCGGTGTGCCGAATCGCTCTTGCGGTAAATGCGGTAATGCCCCTCCTCATCGCGATACCCCAACAACAACTTGATGTATTCGAGCGTGAGGGTATAGGTCTTGCCCGAGCCTGCCGAAGCCTTGTAGATGTATAGCATAGCCTATCAGATTATGCGGGCCCGGTAGCCCTCGGCCAACAAAATATCCAACACTTTCTGACGGAAATCGCCCTGAATCAAAATCTCGCCCTCCTTGTCCGAGCCGCCCACGCCGCACTTGGTCTTCAACTTCTTGGCCAGCGTGTGCAGGTCGTCGGCCGTTCCCACGAAGCCGGTCACGAGAGTGACCGATTTCCCGTTGCGGTTGCGCTTGTCGAGTGAGATGCGCAGTTGCTGCCGGGCCGGTTCGAGCGTCTCGGGCTCCACCTCCTCGTCCTTTTCAAACTGGAAATCGGGGTTTGTCGAATAGACAATATTCAGTCGATCTTTCCAATCGTTATCCTTTTTCATTTCTGTCAATTTACTTACCGATAAGTTCTGTTACAAATATACAGGAATTCGCGAAACTATGGCAATAAATGGGGAATAAAGTAATATGTTGAGAGTTAGGAGAGATCGGCATTGTTCGTCCGAAGGGTGCTTTCGGCGGAAAATTCGGTTTTTGGAAGGGTTAGGAGATTGAATCGCTACCTATCCGTTGCCTTTTTCCTGTCCGGAATTCCGGTCTTGAAGACGGTTTTGCCGATGGATGATTATCCCTGTCTTATGCCATAGAACCCGCTTGTCAGGCATCTTTGCTACTGCAAATTTAGCGATTTTTCCCGGCAATGCGAAGAAATATAGGCTCCGGGATGGCATCTGTGATTCCTATTCGTGGTTCCGCTACGTTTTGCATACCTACAAATGACTCTATATCAGTTAATTTTGCAAACAAAGAATAGAGTTATGAAAAAGAGCGGATTAAAGGTTTCGTTCTACCTTAAAAAGAGCGAGATATCGGAAGACGGCCTGTGCCCGGTGATGGGGCGCATAAATGTCGGCAGATACTCCGAGGCGGCTTTCAGCGCGAAGCTCTCGGCATCGCCGAAGGCATGGATGCTCGGCCGTGCCACGGGCAAGAGCGCCGCGTCGAGGGAAATCAACCGCCAGCTTGACGAAATCAGGGCAAGCGCACTTTCCGTCTATCAGGAACTGTCGGCTGTCCGCATGGGCGTGACTGCCGATGATGTGAAGTGCCAGATACAGGGCATGGCTTTCGGACAGGAGACACTGATGGGATATTTCAGCACGTTCATAGAGAATTTCTCAAAGCGTGTCGGCGTGAACCGGGTCCATGCCACTTTGAAATCCTACCATTACACATACAAATGCCTGGCAACATTTCTGGAAACGGAATATAAGTTGTCCGACATTCCGTTTACGGCTATCGACCGTTCCTTCATAGACAAGTATGACATCTACCTGCGTACACAGCGCCGACTCGCTATATCCTCCGTGAAATTCCATACCACACGGTTGAAGATGATAGTGTCGGAGGCTATCACCGACGGCATAATAACCGCAGATCCTTTTGCCGGATACGAGGCGGAGAAGCCACAGCGTGAGCAGAAGTTCCTTACTTCGGAGGAACTCCACCGGATTATGACGACACCGCTTCATGACAGCCGTCTGTACCATGTCCGCGACCTCTTCCTGTTCTCCTGCTATACAGGCATTCCATACGGCGATATGTGTCTTCTGACTGAGGATAATCTTGAAACTGCCGAGGACGGTACGGTTTGGATAAAATCCTCGCGCAAAAAGACGAAGATGGAATATGAGATACCGTTGCTTGAGTTGCCGTTGAGGATTATCAAGAAATACCGTGGAATGGCACCTGAAGGGAAACTTCTGCCGATGTACAGCAACTCCACCCTGAACACATATTTGAAAAGGATTGCCAAGATATGCGGCATAGAGCGCAGACTGGTCTATCACTGCGGGCGTCATACCTACGCCACCGAAATCACGCTGGCGCACGGTGTGCCGCTTGAGACCGTCAGCCGTATGCTGGGACATAACCGGATTACCACGACGCAGATCTACGCGAAAGTGACCGATGACAAAATCGGCACAGACACACAGAACCTTGACAGCCGGATAGCGTCACGCTTCACTGTCGCCATTTAATAAACTAAAACTCACATAGTCATGAAAAAGGATAAAGACAACAATACACCCAAACGGCGCAGCACATTCGCCATACTCTTCTACATCAACCGGACAAAAGTCCGCAAGGACGGGACATGCCAGCTTTTGTGCAAGGTCAGCATAGACGCCGAATGGGAGCAGATAGGCACGAAAGTGTCTGTGAATCCTGATATCTGGAACCCCGAAAAAGGGCGTGCCGACGGACGCAGTGCCAATGCCGTGACCGTGAACCGCGCCATAGACTCGCTGACAGTCGAGATAAACGAGCATTATGAGGATATAAGGCGCAGTCTTGGCTTCGTCACCGCCGAGCTTGTGAAGAACGCCATGAAAGGCATCGGTCGCAAGCCATCAACCCTTCTGGCCCTTTTCCGCGAGCATAACGAGGAGTTCCACAAGCGTGTGGGAGTAGACCGCACTAAGGAATCATATGAGAGCTATCTCAACTCCTACCGGCATCTGTCGGCATTTGTAACCGGGAAACGGAATATGGAGGATGTTCCGCTCCGCGCTCTTGACAGGGCTTTCTATGACGACTTCGAGGTGTTTCTCGGCGCAGACCGTGGGCTAAAACCCAAATCTGTCCATGAGCACCTTTACCGTCTGAAGAAGATGACGATGCGAGCCGTCAGTCAGGGTACACTCCGCCGTGACCCTTATGCGAGACTCCATCCCCCGTTGCCACGGCGCAAGAGCCGCCACATGAGGCTTGACGACTTGAAACTGCTTATGGAAAAGCAGATTGACGCCCCCAATCTCCAAAGAGTGCGCGACTGGTTTATCTTCTCGACATTCACCGGCCTTGCATACGCGGATCTCAAACAGTTGTCGGAGGATGACATATCCCAGGCTCCCGATGGCACATGGTGGATACACGTCAACAGGCAGAAGACCGGCAGCCGCTCGGCGATACGTCTGCTTGACATCCCAATGCGGATAATGGAGAAATACAGGGATGAGCGCCAAAACGGGAAGATTTTCAATCTATATTGCAGGAACCACTTGATAAGGTTGACCAGACAACTTGGCGAGGAATATGGATTTTACCTTACCTTTCACAAGGCGAGGCATAATTTCGGAACGCACATCACGCTGTCGATGGGCGTTCCTATTGAGACAGTCAGCCACATGATGGGACACAAGAGCATTACCACAACCCAGATATACGCCCAGGTGACTGACCGCAAGGTGGATGAGGACATGAAGCGTCTGCGTATGCAGGCAACCGGTTCTGAAATAACCTTGATTGACGAAAGCATGGATAAGGCAATGGAAAAGAGAAGGAAATATAATTTCAGGAACAAGGCGGGAAACGGCCTGTGATTGCAGACCGTTCCCGCCTATGTCTGATAGTGGCGCGCATATTGCGGAAATCAGCGGCTTTTACAGCCACTTCTGTTCCTCCACGCATTTCCGGTGCGCCTTTTCAAGAAGGCTCTGTATCTCGGATTCCCGGTATAGGGCCTTTCCCTGTACAATGTAGTAAGGAATAAGACGAGCGGTGCGGTATTCCTGCAAGGTGCGCCGGCTCACTTTCAGCAGGCGAGACAGTTCCTCGTCAGTGAGGAACCTGTCCCCCTTGAACATGGGACGTGCTACCGATTCAACTTGTCCGAGCGCCTGCCCGATGTTTCCGAGGCGGCGCAACAGGTCTGCCACACGCGGATCCTGCCTGTCGATAAAATAATGGCTCATAACTGTGATGTGTTGGGGTAATACGATGATTGGAGCAGTTTCTCTACATCCTCCGGACGGTAGAAGAGCTTGTTTCTTATACGGCTGAACGGTAGGATACCCTTGTCGCGGTAGGTCTGCAAGGTGCGCTTTGAGATTCCGAGAATGTTGCATACATCCTCATTGTCGAGCCATTTCTTAAGGCCGATGTCCTCGTGCTTTCGGCTCAGCAGTTCGGATTTTTCCTCGATTTCCCTGATTCTGGAGAACAGGGCGTCGAAAGTTCTGATGTCCATGCTTATTATTTCCATGATGTTACGTTTTTTAGATTTTACGATATGTGTTTCAGTGGCTCACGGCGGCGGGTAGCGACTTCCCTTTCATCTGTAGGAATTCCTGTATCTCGGATGCCTTGTAGTAGGTACGTCCGTCTATCATGTAGTAGCGGATAAGCTTCTTCTGGCGGTATCTCGCAAGGGTGCGCTTGGTGACGCCGAGCAACCGGCACAGGTCGTAATTGTCGAGCAGCGTGTCGCCGTCCAAACAATCCTTTAGCTTGTTCATCCGCTCGAATGCCCGCTCCATCTTGTCAAAGCGTTCCATGAGCGAGGTAAACATCTTATGCACTGTTTCGTTATATAGCATAATCGGTTCTTTTTGATGTAAATGAATTGGTTTGTTCTACACCGTGTTGCGCAATCGGTTATACTACATATATTGGCTAATGCCGTGCCACCGCCACCAAAAGGCATGACAAGACACCGATATTCATCAGAATATCAGTGCGATAAAAATATTCAAGCGTGAAATGATGGAAATCAGATGTATTGCAAAATGCAAGACTTTCCGGCGGTATGCAATAGTCTATTGCGAGATTATCGCGCTTTGCGCCGGTAGATGTTTCGGCAAATCCCGTTCTTTAACCGGCTGGATTTGCTTAATATCCACCCTGACGGCACGCCGTTTTGAAAGATATGGGTTCCTGTTCCTGCAATTTCAGGCAAAATATGGATTACCAGTTCGTCTATTATATTGTAACGGAAGAGCCGTGTCATAAGCTCCATCCCGTCCAGATCCGATACTTCGGCGGTGTATATGCAGGATTTGTCGGTGCTGTCCTTGTCACATACAAGATCAAGGACCGGGTAATCCGCTTGGAGTGTGTATGTGCCTATGTCATGCCAGTGCCGGAACCCTTTGGCATCGGTCATAAGCCAACGCATCCGGGGATTGTCGGCATCCGGGAGGAAACCGTCGATAGTCATTGCTGTTATGATGCGTACCGTTGCCATGTCGTTTCATTTCTCTGTTACATTGCAAAAGAAAAAGCGCGATGTCCACGCACTCAGACAGCGGTTCTGGCAAAACCGTAAGGAGAATACGCAACACCACGCTATGCGATACGCACAGCATAAGTATTACGCAATGATTCTCCTTAAACATCAACTGCCAGATTTCTGTCTGAGACTCTTGCGAACTTATGTATGTAACGGCAGGCATATCGGAATACGCCTACCTGTGTTTTCTATTTCACGCCCCAAAGTTACAAAAAAGTAGCGAGAAGGGCTGTATGTCAGGGCATAAATGTTACTCTATACCGTATTTGTTCATCTTGCGATATAATGTCGTAGGATTGATGTTGAGCATTTTCGCCGCCTTTGTCTTATTGCCATTGCTTGATTCCAAAGTGCGGATGATCAGTTGCTTTTCAGCTTCATCATCCTTTATGGGGCGCAAATCGGGAACGACTTTTGTGACATTATCACTTGTGGATTTACGGATATTCAAATCCGAAGCTGCGATAACAGGTGCTTTGGAAATAAGCACAGCCCGACGCACCCGGTTTTGAAGCTCGCGTATGTTGCCGCTCCATGAGTGTGCCAGCATAATCCGCTCGGCATCTGCGCTGAATCCGGATGTCTCCTTGTGAAGCTCATCAGAGAACTTCTTGCGGAAGAACTCGGCCAACGGGAGGATATCTTCGGGACATTCCGCCAGAGATGGCTGGTGTATCTCGAACTCACAAAGACGGTGATAAAGGTCCTCGCGGAAACGACCTTCGGCTATGGATTTCTCCATATTCTCGTTGGTTGCCGCGACTATGCGCACATCGGCACGGCGTTCGGTGTTTCCTCCGACCGGCATATATACATTCTCCTGCAATACCCTAAGCAATGATGATTGAGTGTGATAAGGGAGCGTGCCGATCTCGTCAAGGAACAGAGTGCCGCCTTTCGCGGCATCGAAATATCCTTTTCTGTCGGAATCCGCTCCTGTGAAAGCGCCTTTGACATGGCCGAAGAACATGGAGGCTATAAGTTCCGGCGGTATGGCGCCACAGTTCACCGCGACAAACGGCTCGTCTTTTCTTGGGCTGTTGAAATGAATGGTACGGGCTATGGACTCCTTGCCGGTTCCGTTGGCGCCGAGAATAAGCACCGATATGTCGGCAGGAGCTACAAGCTTCGCCAGGTGCAATGCCTCACGCGCCTTCGCGCTGTCACGCTTGAAAAGCCGTTCAAGAGAATGCTGTATGGTCACAGCCGGATGCATCAGCTCCTTCACAATCTCGAACAGTCGCTCACGGTGTACCGGTTTTGGCAGATAATCCTTCGCGCCCATCTTTATGGCTTTGACGGCATCGGGATATGAGGCATATTCCGTCATAATGATAACAGGAATGCCCGGCTTCTCTTTTTTCAGCCAAGCAAGCAGTGACAGACCGTCCCCTTCGGGCAGGCGTACATCAGAGAGTATCAGGTCAAAATCCGTTCTGCGTATATGCCTGCGTGCCACGATTGCATCTATTGCAGTCATGACGTCATATCCCTCGCGTGTGAGCCAGTCCTTCTGCATCTGGGAGAGGGTCACGTTGTCCTCAACTATCAGTATCCTGCTCTTCATTCTTTATTGTTTCCAGTTCTTCGTTTATATTCTCAATCAGATTCTCCATTGCCGAAATCACATCTGACATGAGGATTTCAATATCAGCCGTGGTTGTACTCCGTTTCTTGACAGCATTTCTTAACGGTTGAAGCACGCTTTCAATGCCAACCATTTCCCATACAGGTTTTATTCTGTGCAACACGGATGAAATGGCTTTTCTATCGTTTTTAGCGACAGACTCTTTCAGTTCTGCAATGTCATCGTATGTTGAATCTGCAAGTCCCTGCAATATGACTACGGGATTGGCGACATTTGCAATCAGTGGGGAAAAGTCAATCCGGTCTCCATCAAGCGGCAATGATTTGGCCATTATAATGGATATGCGCTCAAGCAGTTCCTGCATGGAGAAAGGTTTGAATATACAGCCGGAGAACCCGCATTGAATCAGCGGTCTGGTCTCGTCATCATCCCTGGCTGTCATTGCCACCACCGGGATTGTCCTTGAATTTCCTATATTGGACTTGCGCAACAGTTCAAGCAGTGCGAATCCGTCGGTGCCGGGCATATTTATATCGGTAAGCAGTATATCGTAGTCGCGTTCACGCATTGCCTTCACCACATCAGAGGCTGTGGCGCATACCTTACACGAAACAGCGTTGCGTTCAAGCATCTCGCTTATGATATCACGCTGGAGCGGATCATCGTCTATAACGATTACATTATGCGGCAGACGCAAAACACCGACAGGCTTTACTTCCGGAATGCTGGATGATTCTATATTCCCGGTCAGTTCAAGCGGTATGGTGATATGGAAAGTTGTGCCTTTGCCGACATTGCTTATCACGTCGATAGTTCCTCCGAGCATAATTACCAGTCCCTTGGTGATGGAAAGTCCAAGTCCGAACCCCTCCACATGCTCCACGTTGTCGGCACGCTCGAACGGCCTGAATATGCGGTCCACGGTTTCTTCCGACATACCGATGCCTGTGTCGCTGATATCCATTACAAGCCGGCCGTCGTCGTATGATGCCGCGATTCCGACGGATCCGGATTGTGTGAACTTGACGGCATTCGACAGCAGGTTGTCGGCAATCTGCTCTATTCGGTCCTCGTCTCCGATTACTGTCACGTCGATATTCCTGTAATCGTGCTTGAACAGCAGACCCTTGTCATTGATTATCTGCGCCGCACCGATGGCTATCCTGTCAAACAGTACGTTCAGCCTGAACGGGACATTGTTCGGGGTCTCTTTCGCCTCATTGAGCCGGTAGACATCCAGCAGGTTGTTGAGAAGGTGAACCACGTGGCGGCAAAGGTACCGTGCATTGTTCAGGTAGCCGTCACGCTTCCTTTTGTCGCGGGTGTCAATGGCAAGTTCTGCACTGCCGCTTATCACGTTTAGCGGACCGCGTATGTCATGGGATATGGTGAGGATTATTTTCTTACGCATTTCAAGCAGCGACCGGTTCTGCCGTATGCTTTCCTCCAGTTTGTGCTTATTCCGGTCTCGCCGCTTCATATCGCGGTGTATTATGACATAAGAAACGAACAGCATCAATAGGGTGATGGCTGTCAGTACACCTATATCACGATATGACTCTTCACGGGTAGCTGCAATCTCAAGTTCCTGCTGCCGGAGATCAGCCTGGGCCTTACCGTCAAGATAACTTATAAGATTCTGCAAGCGGACGTTAAGATTCCTGTTTTGCCGTGACAGGCTGTCTGCATGGGCTTTAAGGCTTTCGTTCTGCGCCCTGCGCTCAGCCATGAGACCACGGTTGAAACTGTACAGCATGGTCGTGGTGGCAGAGGGTTTTGGTTCTTCCTTTTTGCCGAATAAACCGAGGAAGCCTTTGCGCTTAGGTTTCTTTGGCTCCTCTTTGGCGCTCTGGCGAGCTATCACAGGCAGTTTGTTGGCCATCTCGTCACCGAGAGCCTTTTGACGCCGGTATATTTCTGCAAGCTGGAGCAGTTTCTTCTCCTTGTCCTCAAGAAGAATACGGAGGCTGTCTATGTCGGCTGCCTCCGAAATGAAGATCCGGCTGAACTCACACAGTGTGCTGTCGATATGGAGTCTCTGGCGATGATATCTGTCCCGCTCCATGTCAGTCCACTCCATCGCGGTTTCGCCCATAAGCGAGAGTGCTGTCATGTGCATGTTAAGTTCGTTTATTTCCCGACGCAGCTCATTGGCGGAACGATTCCTCTCATCCATCAGAGATAAAGTGTGCTCCTCGTTATAATAGGCATAACCTATTGCAACAGTGAGCACAAGAATAAGGATATATCCGGATATAATCGGTATATGAGGAAGGCCCGATTTTCGAATCATATTTATTACGAGACAAATATTGGTGGAGACATTACAAAATGGTATATAATAGTCTGTTTATATGAGAAATACCGAATCTAAAAGCTATAACGATATTAGCGAAAGTTCATTGCCAACGATAGGATGCCGCAGTGAGAGGTGGGATATCAATGCAAAAGTATCTCTTGCCATCATAAATCGTCACTTTCTTCGCATTGACAGAATTGTTGGTAGCTATGATTCCTGTTGTACCGTCTGGATTTGAAAAGGCTACGAACTCCGTGTCGGCGACATTCCCGTCAACAGACGCTCTGTGTCCACCGGGTCGTGAGGCTGTCATCGCCAGGCAAATTGTATAGTAAAATGAATTATATGTTATCTTGCCATATGTCTCGATATCAATGTCAACAGCTCCGTTACCGTTAAAGCATCCTCCCGGACGATACGGTCCATGATTGTTATCAAGTATCATATTCCACACTATCGCACCGCGCCCCCAGTTGTTGACAACATCAAAAATCAGATTTTTCACATCTTCGAGAATTCTTGCATGATCCACTCGCAGGTACCATTCTCCTGCCGTCCATTCCGTAAAAAGCAATGCCATATCAGGATTGGCGTCGTGTATTGCGGTCATTTCCGAAGCATCCCCGCTATAATTATGATATGCGGCTCCAGAAATATATTGTTTGGCTTGAGAATCGGAATATATCAGACTGGGATAACCTATCTGTCCCTCCCAATTATCGTAGCTATAATTATGGTCAAACACATAAATTTTAGTGTCGATATTATTGTCTCTGAACGACGGACCAAGGGCTGTCTTGATGAAATCGCGTTGCTCTTCCCAAAGCATAAACATCGAAGCGCTATTACCTCCATGGAGAGGTTCGTTCTGAGGGGTGACAGCAGTAATGTGGATGCCATTTTCAGCAAAAGCCTTTATCCATTTCACGAAATACAAGGCATAATCCTGATAACATTCTTCACGTAGATGACCTGCTGTCCATTCTCCGTTAGTTTTCATCCAGCGGGGGGCAGTCCACGGGGCGCCGATAATTTTGATATCGGGATTAATCTGCAATATTTCCTGCAACACAGGAATAATATAACGAGTTTCTTCGTTAGTGAGTGCAAAATTCTCGATACCGGGTGTATCACAGCATGTATAGTCGCTCAACGAAAAGTCGCTGCAACCTATGGGCACCCTTAAATAAGAGCATCCATAACCGACATTCTCATCGGGCGAGAATGTACGGACAAGAAAATCGTGGCGTCGATATGCTTCCATCTTGGATAGATTGTATGATGCCGAGCCGGTGATGGCAAAGCCAAAACCGTCGATTTCCTGATATAATTGATTGGTGTTTATGTTTATCATACCCTCTGACTTGTCCCGGCTGCTGTCGTCAAATTTCAAGTTTTCGGTCGACAGCAGCTTCGATCCATCATATGATACATAACAGGCTTTTATATCTGCCGGCGTTGTATCGTGTTCTATAAGCAGAGTTGGATTGGGAAGATAATGATTCTGACACACCGCACCGGCGGTACACATTATCAGACAGAGGTGCGTAAGAATACTGTGTAATGTCATTCTTTTCATCGTATATATATTTTTTCGCTTATCTGATTGTTATGACGGATATAAATGCCCTTTGTGGGGCGATTGACTTTCATTCCCTGAAGATTGAAATAGTCATAATGTATTTCGGAATTAGTAATCAGTGGTGGCTCTGTTATTGAGGTTGGCTTATTGCCTATGCCATCTGCTTTTAGAGTCATTCTCAGACGAGTGTCGGAATTCGCATTATCAATGCCGTCAAAGCGGATGTTGTCTCCCACGGTGGCGGCATAGTCAAGACAGAAGTTCTTGCCCGCTTCTATTTGTTCTTGCGTCTTTGTCCCCAACTGGATATTCCACTCGCGGTCTACTATCTTGAAATCTCCGGTGAAGTGAGGCGTGTTAAGAGTATATGTTCCGTCATTGTAATCGAACGCATAGAATGGCAGTATGGTCCAGTCGTTAAAGTCGCCGACGAGATAAAGCATCGGCATTCCGATACATGACAGAGTGAGGTTGTTCATATCAAGTGTTATGGCCACTTCCTGAGCAATCGGTTCCTCGAAATACATGTTGCACTCGTTTTGGGCAGATTCAAGTGGTATCACTTCATTGTATTTAATACCCTTAACCATTGATCCAAATTGCCATTTCCAATCGGGTGTGGTGATTTTGAACTCACCGGTGAGGCGTGGAATCTTCAATTCATAAATTCCCTCTGACCCGATGAAACGCATCCGTTCATCATGAGGATTCCAATTATTGAAATCGCCGGTAAGATAGTATGTCAGATTTCCGGAGATATCAGAAAATTTATTGACTGTCAGTCGATTGTTTACTTTGTTAAATACCAGTTCAATATCGCCGAGAGGATTTTCAATCGTCATATCACAGCCATCGCGTTGTAATTGATATGTCCTGCCTGATTTAATCGATGCCACGCCACCATATTGCGCATCCCACTCTGGAGCAACAGCGGCAACAATCTTGAATCGGCCATTTAAATCTTTTGTCCGCAGCACATAGGAATCGCCCTCTTTGATAAATCTGTATCCTTTCTTGTGATTGCTCCAGTCAGTGACATCACCGGCTAGATATATGTCAGGACACACTGTCAATGTTGGTGCCGAAGGATTGCTATAATCAAACAGAAGTGTCGCGCCGTACACGGTCGTCGAATTTCCATTGATCTGTTTTACACGGAAATTGTTGCCATAAGCATTGATGCAGGCCATTGGCACATCAAATTCAAAAGTGTCTGTCGAACCATATTGAAGCGAGTAATCCTCCGTGCATATCTTGAATGTGTAGACCGACGACAGTTCATCGATGTAGAGTGAATATACGCCGTTATCATTTACCATCCTGTATTTTTCCTGAACGGTCCAGTCATCGGAGATTCCACGGACATATAGTTCAGGTGCTTGTGCGAATGTCGTATGGTAAGCCAGGAATGGCAGACATAATTTCAGCATCACGATAAGTGTTCTAAATCTATACATAATAGTTCTAACGTATTGAAAATGAATATACAGTCTCAGTATGGTACTTTTCTCCGGGATTAAGGCGCACAGATGGCCAATCTAAGTGATTAGGGCTGTCAGGATAGTGTTGTGTCTCAAGGCATAGAGCAGACCGTTTCGGATAGGCAATTCCATTCTTTCCACAGACCTGGCCGTCGAGGAAATTACCTGAATAGAACTGTAAGCCTGGCTGATCTGTGCTAACAGTCATTACAATACCACTCACGGTATCATAAAGCTGCGCTGCAAATGGGCAACTCTTGTCAAGGACAAAGTTATGGTCATAGCCCATTCCATTGATGATTTGCTCGTCGTCAGCATTGATGTTTTCTCCAATAGCGTGCATGTGGTTGAAGTCGAATATTGTTCCCTTGACGGAACGGATTTCTCCTGTCGGCATAAACGTCGAGTCGATAGGGGTAAAACCTGAAGCCTTTATTGTCAGCAGTTCATCGGTTATCTCTTTTGTATGGTCTCCGCTAAGATTAAAATAGCTGTGGTTTGTGAGATTGATGATGGTCGGCTTATTGGTATAGGCGGTATAGGCGATTTTCAATCCACAATCGGAAGTTAAACTATATACAACTTCGACGTTTAGGTTTCCCGGGAAGCCGGCATCGCCGTCAGTGCTGTGCAGTGTAAGTACAAGTGTGGTGTCAGTTGTCTGGGTGGCACTCCATATTGAATGATGAAAACCTATCGGCCCACCATGGAGACAATGCCCATAGTTGTTCTGTGGCAGTTGATAAACTATTGAATCGAGCGTAAAGCGGCCTCTGTTGATTCGGTTGCCGTATCGTCCGATAATCGCTCCGAAGTTGCCGTCGATCTCGAGATAGTCACGGATGTTGTCATGCCCGAGCACGACATCGCGTGGTCGGCCGTCTTTATCTGGAACCATAAGCGACACAATTCGGCCTCCGTAGTTTGTGACGCAGACTTCCATATCGCCGTTGTGCAAGGTGAACAGGGATATTTTCTGATTGTTGACAATGGTGTCAAAATCATTTTTGTCAAGGCCTGATAAAGTCGTCTTTTGATTTGATGCGCAGCCAACCATTATCAGTGCGGCTGCGAAATAGATAATATGTTTCATTGTTTTATTCGGCATAAAAAATCAAGGATTGAAGATCCTTTGAGTCTGGACCCACCATAACGCGGAATTCACCCGAATCATAACCATATTTCAGCTCGTTGTCATAATATTTGAGCATGTCGCTGTCTATCTCAAAGCTGACATTCACGGTCTCACCCTTCGGGATGAATACCCGTTTATAAGATTTCAATTCTTTGACAGGACGGGCTATCCGGGCAACTGGATCATTGATATACAATTGCACAATTTCGTATCCATCGTAATCCCCGGCATTGCTGACATCTATTGAAAGCGATATAGCCCCTCCTTTTGCCAATCGGTCGGTGCTTATATATGGTTTTGAATAAGCGAATGTGGTATAGCTGCATCCATAACCGAACGGATAAAGAGGTTCGTTGCTCACGTCGATATAGTTGCTTCGATAGGGGTTAAACTGCGTGGAATCAAAGTCGGGATGACTTGAGGGCAGATGATTGTAATACAGTGGTATCTGGCCGATTGAACGCGGCCATGTGGTAGTCAGTTTCCCGGACGGCACCTTTTCGCCGAAGACAACGTCCGCTATGGCATCGGCTGCCTCGCTGCCTCCGAACCACACATTCAGTATGGCTGGAATGTGATTGTCCTCCCAGTCAAGCACAAGAGGACGGCCGGTGAAAAGCAACAGTATTACAGGCTTCCCGGTAGCGTATAACTGTTTGAGAAGATCGCGCTGAGTATCGGGGATTGTGATTTCCGCACGGCTCGACGACTCACCGCTCATTTCCGCGCTTTCGCCAAGCGCACAGATTATGATATCTGCGTTATTTGCAATTTCTATGGCCTGACGATGCATCTCGTCATCGTTCCCGCGAGCGATAGAACGGCCCCAGTCGCAATTTCGTTGGGTAGTCTCATCATAGTAGATATTGCTTCCCTGCGCATAAAGCAGTTCAGCATCGGTGCCGAGGGCGTCGCGGAAAGCGTCAAGCAGCGACTTGTGATTTTCAGGCTTGCAATAGCCGCTCCAAGTCCCGCTCATGTTGTTTGCGGCATTGGCGAGAGGACCGATAAGCGCAATCCGACCTTTCTTTTGCAAAGGAAGGAGATGCTTGTCGTTTTTAAGCAATACAAAGGTTTCGGCGGCGATATCCCGGGCAATCTTGCGATGTCGGGGCGTGTACATATCTTTAGCCAGACGCTCAGGCTTGCAATATTTATATGGATCGTCGAATAGTCCGAGCCGTTGTTTGGCAATCAGGATGCGACGGCACGCGTCGTCTATCATCTTTTCAGTAACAAGTCCGCGCTCAAGAGCACCTTTTAAATCGTTGAGATATCTGCCTGTAACCATATCCATATCTGTGCCGGCCCTTAATGTGACAGCGGCGGCGTCTTCTTTGTCTGCCACTCCCATAATCGGCAGCTCGTCTATTGAGCCGTAGTCAGTGACAACAAAACCGTCAAAATCCCAGTCGTTACGCAGAACCCCGTTGATAAGCCACTCCGAGGCAGTGGCGTGCTGACCGTTGATAAGATTGAACGATGTCATCACCGAACCGACACCGGCATCCGCGGCAGCCTTATAAGGGGGCATATAATAGTTGAACATACATTCGCGGCTCATGTCAACGCCGTTGTAATCGCGTCCACCTTCCGCAGCTCCATATAATGCGTAGTGTTTCACACAAGCCATAAGGGATGAGTCAGAACGCATCCCGTCGCCCTGATATCCATGAACATACGCTTGGGCGAGAACACTTCCGAGATACGGATCCTCGCCGGATCCTTCGGCGATACGGCCCCAACGCGGGTCTCGGCAGATATCGACCATCGGGCTATAATTCCAGTTTACACCGTCGGCTGTAGCCTCGATAGCTGAGATACGGGCCATTTCGGCTATGGCGGTGCTGTCCCATGAACACGACAATGCCAAAGGGATTGGAAAGACTGTCTCATAACCATGCACCACATCAGCTCCCACGAGCAAGGGTATGCCGTGCGGACCTTTCTCAACTGCTAACCTTTGAAAGCGGGCAACCGCATCAACTCCTTTGACATTGAAGAAGCCGCCAATTTTTCCTTGCATGATAAGAGAGTCGAGCACGGCTGCCTGTGCTGTTCCTGACACCACATCTCCGCCGACGGGCAAATTCAGCTGCCCGATTTTCTCCTCAATGCTCATCTCAGCCATAAGACTGTCGATGAAGCCGTTGTTATCTGTATCACGAGCCTGAGCGGTAGCGGCATAGAGTAAAAGCAGGACGGCTGTGGTTATATTAGAATGATTCATACTATTGCTTCGGTTGGTTCAGAATTTTGTTGCTGGCACCCCTGTGAAAGTCATCTTCACGGGGCGTATTCTGCCATTTGAGTCGAAATGAAGCTCATCGACGCATGTGACGCGGTCGTTGCCGTCGGTCGCTCCGAGCGGATGGCGGTGGTAGACGATATAGTATTTGCCCGTTTCGCCAGACCGGATCACGGAATGATGTCCCGCGCCGGTTCCTATTTCCGGGTCTGATTCCAGGATAGTGCCTACCCGTTCAAAAGGACCGAAAGGAGAATTGGCGATTGCATAGGCCACCCGGTAGTCGTCTTTGGTCCAGTCGCCCTCGCTCCACATGAAATAATATTTCCCGTCCTTAACAAGCATGAACGGCCCTTCTGTATAATCCTTTGGAGTCACTTCTTTGTAGAGCGAGCCGTCGGGGAAAGGGACAAGAGATTTGAAATCGTCGGCGAGACGGACCATGTTGCAGTGTCCCCAGCCTCCGTAATACATATAATAACTCCCATCCTTGTCTTTGAAAACGAACTGGTCGATTGGCTGCGCCCCGTTCACTATCTCATTTATCAGCGGTCGGCCAAGCAGATCCTTGAACGGACCTGCCGGCTTGTCGCTGACTGCGACACCAATACCGCCGATTTCGCCCTCGTGGACATCGTTTGCCCCGAAGAAAAGATAATACTTCCCGTCCTTCTCAAGCACTGCCGGAGCCCACATCGCACCCCAGGCCCATTTGACATCTTCTGTACTGATGATGTTTTCATGTTTAGTCCAATGGATGAGATCGGTGGTAGAGAAGCAGTCCATTGCGGTCTGCTCCTTGAAAGGAAGGCTGCGCGTAGGATATACGAACACCGTGTCGCCATACACGATTCCCTCCGGGTCGGCATACCACCCGGGGAAACAGGGATTTCCCCCTATATCGGTCGCACTATCATATTTCACAGCGACTTTATGTGGCAGGTCGGCTGATGACGAGCCTACGGAAAAGACATATTTACCATCCAGTATACGTTCAGAAGCCGTTTCCTCATCATAATAAGCCAAAGAAGAGAACGGAATGTCAACAGACACACTGCGGGTTTCGCCCGGTGCGAGATCCACTTTTGAAAAACCAACAAGTTTCTTCTTTTCCCTAAGCAGTCCTTTCAGTTTGGGAGCCGAGACGTATACCTGTACCGTTTCTGCGCCGGATGTCGAACCGATATTCGATACATCCATTTTCAGGTTATAGCCAATACCAGTCCGGGTCACGACCGGTTTACCGATGTTAAAATCAGTATAACTCAGGCCGTAGCCGAACGGAAACAACACCGGAAGTCCATTGTAATCATACCAACGATATCCTATAAGAATATCTTCGTCATAATATATGTCATAAATGTCGGAATCAGCCCGTCGGATTCCCGGATAACGGCGCTCACCATTAGTAGGCAAGTCCTCAATGCGCTTTGGGAAAGTAAATGGCAATTTCCCCGACGGGTTGACTTTGCCGGTAAGGACATCGGCAAGACTGTTGCCAGCCTCACTGCCGAGATACCAGTCCTGGACAATAGCGGCCACTTTATCCGCCCAGGGCATCAATACCGGTGTGCCTGAAATATTTACCACAATCAGATTGGGATTTATATCGGCAATAGCTGAGATAAGTTCGTCCTGTCCGTATGGAAGCTGCAAAGTCTTACGGTCGGAATTCTCGGTGTCCTGGCAGAGGGAGTGATTCAAGCCGCCAATGAATATCACGACATCGGCGTCTTTCGCTTTTGCAAGTACATCGGTTTTAAGTTGCTCGGGAGTTCGCTCTTCGGCCAACATCTCGAAGTCCTGACTTTTCACATTGTCGAATACCGTGCTTCCCGCTCCGATATATCCTCGTTCCCAGTCAACAACCACATCATGTAATGCCGACTTCAATCCGGCCAATGGAGTAACTTCATGCTGTACCTTCAGAGAAGCCGAGCCACCTCCGACGGTCATCATCTTCACTGCGTTTTCACCTACTACAAGAATTTTGCGGATATCTTGTTTCAAAGGGAGTATACCGTTGTTTTTAAGGAGAACAATTCCTTCGGAGCCGATTTTGCGGGCTGTGGCATAATGTTCGGGGCAAGTGAAGCGGCCTTTCCAATTGGAAGGAGCCATTGACGTGCGGAAAATTGTGCGGAGTATGCGCCTCACTCTGTCATTGAGATCGTCAACGGATTCACGACCATCCCTCAGTCTCTCGAGATAGGGGTTGGCCATATAATAGCTGTCGTAGGCATTCATATTTACCGACACACCGTCAGTGCCGGTACCCATTTCAAGGTCAAGCCCCCCTTCAAGAACAGCGTCGGTGTTGTGCACACCTCCCCAGTCGCTGACTGCGACACCGTCGAATCCCCATTGTTGTTTCAATATGTCTTTCAAAAGTCGCGGGTTCTCGCAGCAGTAGCGGTTTTCAAAGAGATTATAAGCCGGCATAATGGCCCATGCGCCGCCGTCTACGGCAGCTTTGAACGGTTTGAGGTATATTTCATGCAAAGCACGTTCTCCGACATGTACATTCGTCGTATAACGGTTGTCTTCGTTGTTATTCAGAGCAAAATGTTTGACACATGCCGCAACATTATTGCTTTGAACGCCCTGGATATAAGGCACGACCATTGTTGACGTAAGAAACGGGTCTTCGCCCATATATTCGAAACTACGGCCGTTGAGAGGTGTACGCATCATATTCACTCCGGGGCCAAGCAGAATGTCTTTGCGGCGATATCGCGCTTCCTCGCCTATGGCTCTGCCGTATTCACGGGCTAATTCCGGGCGCCATGTGGCAGCCAGGCAGCTTAGAGCCGGGAATGCAGTGCAAGAGTCATTGGTCCACTCGGCGCTGTTCCATTCGTCCCAGAATACTTCCGGACGAATGCCGTGAGGCCCGTCAGTACACCATAGTTCCGGGATTCCGAGACGGGGAACACCGGCAGAGGAGAATTTCGACTGGGCATGAACCATCTTGACTTTTTCCTCAAGAGTCATACGCGAAAGTGCATCCTCGATACGCTCTTCCAGTGGAGCCGAATAGTCGAGGTATTTCGAATCAGTAGCATGTGCAATGCCTTGTGCACAAATAATTGAACCAAGACATAATATTAATGACACTACGACGGTCTTGAAATGGTATTTCATTGCGATATATATGATTTGATTGGCAGAAGGTAGTTTTTTAATATTATTTGCCCAGGTCGACCCAGACTTTCATTTTACCTGGCTTGCGGTTATCCCACGCGAAATATGGTATGAATGTGATATTTCCTTCGTTTGTTTTTAGAATCTTGAAATTACGGAGCAATCCCTCCCCGTCTTCAACACAAAATTCAGAATCGTGATTAATGGTGGCAGCATCGTAGCAGGGATTGTCACATTCCTCCATGCAATAAACCAAAGGGCCACGCATAACAGCTCTCTTGCAAAGATTCTCTTTTACCTTCGGGTCGGCCGCCATAATATTGACGGGCATTGCCATACTGAGTTCTATGTCTGCTCCCATCTTATCAACAGGAATAGTCACGTATCCGTTTTGTTTCGTAAATTTTCGGTTCTCACCATTGATTTTTAGCGCATACTCATCGCACCATCCGGGAATTCGCAGCTTTATGTTTCTCGGCAGGCTTCCTTCCGGTTTAACTGTAATCTTGACATCCCCTGCAAAAGGATATCCGCCAGATATCGACATATGCACAGGCACGCTGTCTACGTCAATCTCTGTTTTATTTCCGATAAAAAGATTGACGTAAATATTGTCTTTGTCAATCCCATAGATATAATTCCCCATAGAAGGTAGGAAGCGTGAAATGTTACTCGGGCAGCAGGCTGTCCCATACCATTCCTGACGATGGTGTGAACCATCCGATTCGAGAGGATTCACATAAAAGAATTTTTCACCTCCTAATTGGACACCGGCAAGAGCGGCGTTATACATTGTCCGCTCTAGAACATCGATATATCCGGCATCTCCAAAAAGACGGTTCATCCGCGATGCCCACATTATAAGACCCACCGAAGCACAGGTCTCGCAGTAAGCTTCACGATTGGGTAGGTCATAGTCTTCCGTGAAACCCTCGTTATGGACTGAGGATCCAATACCCCCGGTGACATACATATTGCGCTCCGTCACATCTTCCCATACCAGCTGAAGCGCGTCGAGATAAGTTCTGTCAGCTTTTTTAGCGGCAACGTCAGCCATACCGCAGAACAGATACATGGCTCGGACGGCATGCCCCGTGATGTCTGTTATCTCCCTTACTGGTTTATCATCCTGGCAATACTCGGTTCCCCATGGCGCACCGTTGCCATGCGATCCGTAACCGTGACCTCTCTCTTCAAGAAGCCAATGGGCAAAATCGAGGTATTTTTTATCTCCTGTAGCATCTGCCAGACGCACAAGGGCGAGTTCCACTTCCTCGTGTCCAGGCACCCAGTGTCGCTTATCCGGACCGAAAGTCTGCATCATATGGTCGGCAAATCGTTTCGCAACATTGAGAAAGGACTGTTTGCCGGTTGCGGAATAATAAGCAACAGCAGCTTCAAAGAGATGGCCTCCGCAATACATCTCGTGCATTATCATATCTGTCCATCGAGGAGTTGGAGCTACGATGGTATAATATGTGTTCAGATAGCCGTCATCCCATTGCGCATCTGCAATCATATTGATCCAGGTTTCCAGTTTTCTCTCAATTATCGAATCCGGATTATTGATGAGGCTGTAGGCCATTCCTTCCATTGCCTTATACACATCGGAATCATCATAACATAGTCCGGAATGCTCGCCATGCCCCTTTGCGGCATTGATAAAGTTACTCATTCGTAATGTCTTATTCTCAATCTGATCAATGCAGTGAGGAATGGTTTTATTTGCCAGATCATCCAACCTCGGCGACCAGAAAGAATCGCATATCGACACGTGTGAAAAATCAATATTATCAATCTGTGACATATGCCGGTCGGCCTGTGCTGTAAATGCTACTAAAAGGGCTGATGCTATGACGAAATGTTTTATGGCCATGGTAAAAATACGTATTGTTTGTTTCGTGAAATGGAAATAACAAGGGTTGCAGTTCATGCTCAGTCGATGGACTGCAACCCCCGATATTGTATTATATCCTTTTGTTAGCGGATGATAACTTTTCTGACTGTAGTCCCGGTTCGCTGAATGTATACTTCCCCGGCAACAGGATTCATTACACGGATACCCTGAAGGTTAAAGTATTCGCAGGTGGCATTGCCGCCATCTTGAATGATTTCTGTTATTGATGTCGTGGTTTCGTTGTTGGCTGAGACTTTCATTTTGTTGAGATCGAAGCGGATTTTGTAAGTGCCCGGTTCTTTGGTTACCCAGTTGTAATCTTCGTTCTGATCCATCTTGATATCCAGACCGTACTTGTTGTCGATTGCCAACTCAGTATTGTCTATTTCGGGGCGAAGATGTGTTCCCCATACGGGAGCCATCGATGCGCGGAATCTTTTGCCAGACTCGCAGTTGTCGAAAGTCGCCTCAAAGACGTTAGGCGAAACCTGTTCCATTGGCTGGAAAGACCAGTTTGTAAGGTCGCCTACCATATAGAGCTGGTTAGCGATAACTTTGTCGCTGAGGTATTCTGCGCTCATCTCCATGTTACGCAAATCAAGCGTAATCTTGTATGTTCCAGCTTCAGATACAGTCCACTGGTTGTCATTCAGGTCGGCTCCGCGGAATACTTCTATGGCGCATTTTTTCAAACCTTCTGCACCAATGGTGATATTCTGCGCCGGATGAATCCAGTTTCCATCCCACTCCTTATCATTGCGCAGGCTGAACTTGAAAGCACCGCCCTTCATATATGTCTGATATGTGAAAATGTAGGGATTAGTCGCGTCCAGGGTCAAAGGAGTGCCTTCGGCCGGATTCCAGCCTCCGATAGTGGCATCGCCCACTGCGTATACGCTGGGAGTAATCACGGGAAGGACTTCGCTGAAGTCCGAAGTGATGGAAACGATGGCCTTATCAAGGTCGAATACGATACGGTAGTTGCCGCTTTCGGCGATATACCAGTTCTTATCGCCGCCTTCCATGTTGTTATAGTCGATGTTGGCAGTCGCCGATGTCGCGGGGCTGAGGAGAGTCTTGTCCTCGACGGCATGAACCTGAGGACCGTTGAATACGACATCAGCACCCCATGCACTGGCACGGAAGCGTCCGGTGGAGACACCGTCGCCGCCTTCCACCTTGCCTTGATAGAAGAAGACATGATCAGATGTTTTGACGAGTTCGAATGCACTCCATTGGGTAGGATCTCCTACCATGAAGAGCTCGGAAATTTCCGACAGGGTTGCTTGAGCTGATGCAGTGCCTGATATCGACAGGGTTGCAACAGCAGCTAACCAACAGATTTTTTTCATGATTAATTGTTGTTTTTCGGGGTTGAACTATTTATATTATTTGGAAAGCCTTACTATTTTGCATCCATGGGGCTCGATTTGCGCGTTGATTGCCGAGGCGGTGCCTTCATCGGCATGCTCCCAGAGGTCTCGCACTTTCATAGGACTGCTGATTCCCAAGTCCGCGAAAGCTACATTGAAGACTTTAGGATTGTCCTCTCTGTTAAAAAGACCTACGATGTAATCGCCGTTGCTCATTTGGCCATACCACACATTACTGCCTTCAGAATTAACTACATCTGACAGCGGTTTACCAACAAAACGATCATGGTTCAGTGCCAACATTTCATCGTTTGTGTAGTATTTTAAATTATCACCAATGGTACCGGGTTGGTCTGCAACAGCTATCGGTCCTCCGGCCATCAACTGTATGGAGATGCAGAATTTCTTCTCAGCATCGGTTTCAAAACTATGGGCAATCGTGAAATCGCCGTCAAGTATGACCTTGTCGCGGCCGCTCAAGTGGCTCCAATAAGTGAAACCGTCAAACTGGTTATTGAGATTCGACCAACGGTTATAGATTTTGCCGCGGTCATGAGAAGATGTATGCAGCCAACCCCCGGTCCAAGTGTCACGGACTATACGTATCATATGGCCATAACGTTTTTCAATCTCGGCATCATTATATAAATGTGGCATTACAAGCGAAACCATAATGTCTTGTTCTTTGGCTTCCAATGCAATAGTCTCCAATAAATCGGCATAGTTCTGACGGCCATATCCTTTGCCGACAATATTATTCCTGTCGAAACCATCTTCGTAATGACTCAGATAATCAAATCGAAGGAAATCCGCTCCAAGCTCTTTGTAATATCTAATCAGTGCCCGGATATATTCGCGTGCTCCCGGATGCGACATAACTATATATTTATACGGCTCATTAGCCTTCGGATTTATAACTTCATCAATGTCGGGATTATATAGAAGGCTGCCCATGGAATATTCAGTACCGGGAACCTTATCGCGTTCTGCGCAGGTATATGTCATCGGAATATCATATATTCCGACTTTCAGACCTTTGGAATGTGCATAATCGATTATATCCCTGTAAGCAGTACCTCCATAATGTGTTTTGAAGATACCATCTACACATTGCGTATCAAGGAAGCCATCAGTGCATACCATATCGTATCCATGAGGTTTGAGTTCAGTCGCAACCCAATCGATAACCTCCTTCCATTGCTCTAAAGAAAAGTGCTGTTTTTCAACGGGCAGATCCTGTTGGTCGAGACACGCTTCATATATACTCCAATATAATGGGGCTTTGTAAGAATGGAAGCCTGCGATGTCTGTCAGTTCGGGATGTTCATGCACATCCGGACGATTCATAACATAGTTCGGATCGTCTGAACATCCAGCCATCATGATGACAAGGATGTTCAAAATCGTGAAGAATAAGTATTTTTTCATGCTTCAGTGAGTGTTTGTCAATCTTTATATTCGGCTTTAATTGTCCAATGTTCGAGGTCGAAAGTTAATTTATAGTTTCCAGCTTTCTCTACGTTCCAGTTATAGTCTGGATTCGCAGTATATATGAATCCTGATGACGCAACTCCGTTGATGCCAATGGGTGAGTTATCAGATTTCGGCCTAACATGAATTCCCCAGTCCTTGACAGGAGTCGCACGCATGCGCCCGGCATTGAGATGCCCATCATACACGAAAATATACTTTGATACTCGTGTGACGGGGGTGGGATTATATATATCCCATCCAGAAGGAGCGGCGTCTCCCAGAATGAAGAATTCTTCGGTCTCAATCGGGTTTACCGGTATCTCGATATCTTCAAGGGTACCGAGATAGCTGCAGCTCATCGTCCATTTACTTAGATTTAAGGTCAGACGATACTTCCCGGCATCTTTTACAACCCACTTGTAGTCAGGGTTAAGAGAATAATCGAATTCTTCTTCTGTTATGTCAGTCTTAGTAATCGGCCTGTTTCCGCCCAACGGTCGGATCGCATCCCACGACGGATATTCATCTCCGCTTTTGGGATAAACCTTGAACTCTCCGGCATAAAGATTGCCCTCATAGGTGAAAACATGGCTGTCTGACGCATCACGAGTCAATGCCGTCATGGCATCACCGTTCCATCCATTCACAGTAGCATCGCCGACCATAAACAATGTAGAGGTCTCAATCGGATCCTTATCCGACGGTCGGTCGGGATTCTCTCCACCAAGGAATTCGGTTTTAAGAGTCCAATTCTCAAGGTCGAATGTCAGATGATAATTGCCTGGATCGGTGACAAGCCAATTGATGTCGGGATCCCAAACATACATGAAGTTTTCATTTTCTATTCCGTCTTTCCCGATTTTGACATGGTCTGTTACCGGGCGAATATGATAGCCCCAGGCTCTTTTAGTGGTGGCGCGAAGTTCACCTTCGTTCAACCAACATTCATATTCAAAAATATATTTGCTTTTCTTAGCTGTCTCGAGAGCATTCCCTACGTTCCAACCGATTGATGTGGCCGATCCAACAATATAGAGGGTCTCCGTTTCGATAGGCGCAACCTCCGGCTGCACGAATTCACCGAGATATTCGGTGCTCAGTGTCCAGTCGCGCAGATTAAAAGTGAGTTCATAGGTGCCGTTGGCGACAACAAGCCATTTTTCATCAGGGTTGTCGGCATGCATCTGGAACTTGACCGCTTCAAGCGGTTCCTTACCTATTTCCTGGCCATAATAAATCGGACGGATGAAATCCACATCAAGACTTGATGTCGGTGCGAGACTCACCTTGAATTCTCCCTCATGCAGTTGGCCCTTGTAAACGAATATATATGGATCCGTCTCGGAGCATTGCATCGGAGTTGGATCTTCGAATGACCAGCCGGTCGGCACTGCATCACCTACAAGATACAGTTCTTTAGTATGTATCGGACTTTTAAAGTCAGATACAATCAAATCCTTCTCTCCTTCACAAGAGCTCATTACGCATAATGTGAAGAAAAACATCAGGACTTGAGACATTTTAATTCTATTCATAGTTCTATTGATGAGTGATGGATTTGTTAATAACCTTTGTTTTGCACCAGATGTGGATTAGCCTGAAGTGCTTTGAATGGTATAGGGAATATATCCGTATGGTTGTCGACGTCAGGAGTTTTATCCCACCATTTGCCTGAACTGAATTTGCCATATCTTACCAGATCTGTTCTTCTTCGAGTTTCGGCAAAGAATTCACGCCCCCATTCGTCAAGCATTTCCTGCATATCCAATTTCGCGCTTCCTTCAGGCTCATACAGGACTTCTGAAAGATTTTCAACCGGATAGTTTCTGCGTCTGACGCTGTTCAGAAGCGCAGCGGCATCCGGGGTGTTTCCGGAACGGAGCTTGCATTCGGCGAGCATATATATAATTTCGGGGAGACGAATTTCGGCATATGCCGCTTCCAATTGGTGTGGGTCATCATCGCTGTACATGGGATATTTCACATAATGCCATCCTGAATTATGATCGCCGGTTGTCATAGAGCTGGTTTTGTTTGATGGCCAAAGTTCAGGATCGAGGTTCTGGAAATCACCAACTGCGTCACGGATATATAAGTCATAGTCACGCTCCGGAGCACGAACCTTCTTAACTTTACCATTATCATCAGTATATTCAAGATAGCCATAAAGGAATAAACCTTCACGCTTACCATTGCCGAGATTCTTGTAAAGTTTCATTCGTTCATCGCCGGGGTATTTACGGAATTTCTGAATAGGCATTCCCAATTCATCGGTATAAAGCTTGCCTGTCAAGTCATATGAGGGAGCGGCGGCATATTTGGTGTTGTGTCCACCTGCTTTGCACTTTTGATCTTTAAGGTATAGATGGGCATTCGCAGGAACAGTCCACCAATATGTATTTGCATGATAATTCCAATATTCATTACCACCGGGATAATTCGGGAATGCAAATATGACCTCATCACAGGTATTGTTGTCCCAATCAAATGCAGCGTCCCAACGATTTGCCACTTCATAGGTTCCATATACACCGTCAAGAATATCCTGGCAGAGTTTAGCGCAATCTGTGTATCGCTCTGATCCAACATATACCTCGGCATTCAGATATAGCCTTGCAAGTAGGGCTGCCGCACCTGCTTGAGTCCATTTGCTTAGAAATTCCGATGATGTGCCGAGAGCTTCTTTCTTTGGCAGCTTGGGTATGAGTGTTGATAGCTCAGTTTCAATAAAATTGAAAATCACCTGTGGTTCCACTTGCCCCTCAGTGTTTTTAGTCTGATCCTCGAATGACACTACATAGGGAATGTTCCTGAAACCATCGAGCAGGCTAAGATAGCAGAATGCCCGCAATACACGCAATGAAGCTATGTAGCCGTCAATCTCTTCCTGGGTGAAATTAAATTTCGCCTTATCGATTTTTTCAAGTTCTTCTATGCCGAAATTGCACTGACCGATGCCTTCGAAGCCACTGTTCCAGAGAAACTCGAAGTAATCATCCTCCGCAGTCCATGTATGATAGTGATAACGCCGCCATCGGCCACCGTCATCCCACCATCCATCGCGAGACGGAGAGATAATCTGATCGGAGGGAAGCTCCTGAAGGAAGTGGCGGAATTGCAGCATATGATAACAGTGCTCGAAGGGTCGTGCTACAACTCTTTCAACGTCCTTTCGTGTATTGTAGAAGTTGTTCGATTCAACCTGGTCATAGATGGTTTCGTCGAGGTTTGTGCATGCTGATAGAAACATGATCCCTAAAACGATGCACAAGGATTTTATGATGTTTTTTTCCATGATGTCGATCATTTTTGTTAATTAGAATTCAATCTGTGTACCGAGGATAAACTGCCGGGTTGTCGGATAGTACATACACGACCCTTGCGCTCCCGGCGTAAGGCCATTGACAGGATATGTACTGGGGTCAACCCCGGAAAACTTGGTAATCGTAAAGACATTTGTTACCGATCCGTAGATTCTCAAGCTATTCATATATTTTGCCTTGGGGACATTTAAAGTATAGCCAAGAGTGATTTGGTCAAGTTTGAAATAGTCGCCTCGTTCAAGGAAATAGTCAGTTACGGCATGAGAGCCGGTTGAACTTATTTTAAAATTCTTACCATATGCTTTCTTCAACATATTTCCACTATACTTGCGTGTGCCATAATAGAAATCGTGGATATTGAACAAATCAAATCCGAAAGCGCCACGGAAGAAAAGGGCAAGGTCGAAGTTTTTGTAACGGAAATTATGAGTCGTTGACATGGTGAATTTTGGCAGACCATTGCCAACTTTCACTTTATCCTCTTCAGTCGCACGGCTGGCCGAAATCACATCTCCGTTTCTGTCATAAACCAGCCATTCGCCGTTGTGATCGATTCCATGATACTTCCACATATAGAAATTTCCAATCGACTGACCTTTTTCAATGCGTTGCAGATAATAGTACGGAAACGGATTTTCCGTCTCACACATGTTGTAGAAATCCTGGCCGATATATTTTGAGTTACTGAAATCGATAAATTTGTTTTTCATCGTGGAGCCGATGACATTGAAGCTGTAGGTAAAATCGCGTGTCTGCACGGCATTTACATTCAGATCAAACTCAAAGCCAGAATTCTCCATCGTACCGACGTTCACAAAAGCCGTAGGCCACATATAAGGAGGGACCGAGACATTGTAGTCGCCGAGCAGATCTTCCGTTCTTCTGCGGAAGTAGTTCAACGATCCAGAGAACCGGTTGTTGAACATCGAGAAGTCAAGTCCGACATTCCAGTTTTTCGCACGTTCCCATTTCAGATCAGGGTTAGGATTCTTAGATGCTCCCCATCCTTGCAGAAAATGGCCATTTATATAAGCATAGCCGTAGCCGCTCATTGTTGCCAACGACATATAGCTGTCGAAATTCTGATTACCGCTTTCGCCGTAGTCAGCACGGATTTTCAAATCATTCAGCCACGAGCGTGTCGATTCCATGAAATTTTCATTACTTATGCGCCATCCAACTGAAACGGCGGGAAAATTGCCCCATTTGTGGTTTTTGCCAAATTTTGATGAACCCTCGTGTCTTATTGATGCAGTCATAAGGTACTTGCCATCCCAGTCATAGCTGACACGACCAAAAAAGGCAATGAGTTTACTGTCATTTTTATAACTACTCATCCCGATAATACCTTCATCTTTAGCGTATTCACCAGAACCAAGATTATCAGCACCTAATCCATCATTCGGGAAATCGCTGTTTTCAGCGCTGAAACCGGAATTTTGAAAATACTGGTATGAATAACCAAGCATTAGCTTTACATTGTTTTTACCAAATTTACCGGTGGCATTGCCTATCCATTCCAAAACATCCTGCCTGCTCTTTGAATAGGAACGGCTAGCCTGACCTTCAAAACCTTCGTTGACGGCCAATGTGCTTGTTGACGGACGGAACCATGTTTGGTCATATGTATAACGGTGTTCTGCAAACGTAATCTGAGTATTCAATGTAATTGGGCACTCCCTACTACCTGTCCAAAGAAGAGGCAACAGATTGAGTTTCACAGTGCCATCCATATCAATCAATTGGGTATCAGTATGATTTTTCTCTAATTTCTGTACTTCCACCGGGTTATAGGCACTTGTCTGACCAAAGAAATTGTAATAGCGGGTCGGATCTTCTCTATCCATCAACGGGGTTGTCGGATTCGCTGAAATTGCGTTTCTGAATACGTTCCAATCAGCAGCATCACTGGAAATAATTCGTGGCGCAAGATTGATATTCAGGTTAAAAAGCCCACCTTTGGAATTCAGTCCGGCGGAAGCTCTACCTCCGTACTCTTCTCGTTTTGAACGTAAATCTACGCCGTGTGAATTTTTATAATCCCCACTGACACGAAAGTTAGCACGTTCATTTCCACCTGAAACACTAATATTATGTTTATGGCCAAAGCCTGTGCGGCTAACTCCATCAAACCAATCGTAGTTTCCTCCAAGGTCTGTTCCATTGTCACCCCAAGGAAGACGGACATTCCTATAATCATCGGCACTCATCATATCCAGATCCTTATTTACTTTATCCCATGAAAGAGTGGTTGAATATGTAACATTATATGTGCCGTCCTTACTTGCTTTCTTTGTAGTTATAAGAATAACGCCATTCGACCCCTGTGTGCCGTAGATTGCTGAAGCCGCACCGTCCTTTAACACATCAAAAGACGCGATGTCATTCGGGTTCAAATTTGCCATACTTCCACCTGGTACACCGTCAATTACGATAAGGGGATTTAGACCTGCTGAGCGGGAGGAAACACCTCTGATCTGGATGCTTGAGGTGTTGTTGGGATCGGCTGCTGCAGTATTTGAAATCGACATTCCGGATACTTTTCCCTGAATCAAACGGGCTGGGTCTGATGAACTGATAGTCAAGAAGTCTTTCTCGCCAACATGGCTTATCGCCGACGTCAGTTCTTTCTTATCCATTGTGCCATAGCCGATGACCACGAGTTCACTTAACAGCTGAGAGTCTTCGGTTAGAGTGACATCCAGTACCCCGCTTTTCTCTGCTTTCTTTTTTTCGGAGCAATAGCCTACGTATGAAAATAGAATGTTACTGCCGGCAGGCACTTCTATTTCATATCGGCCATCAATATCGGTTGATACACCGACTGCTGAAACGTCACTCCTTACCGAGGCTCCAATCAGAGGCTCCCCGGAGGGGTCCGATACAATACCTGAAACTTTAATCTTATTACCTTTGGATGCAGAGTCTTTTTTATTTACCTTAGTCGACCTACTGTTGAGTACAATTTGTTTTTTGTCGATAACATAGCTTATACCATGATTGGCAAGAAGTTTATTAAGGACTGATGTCAAGGCTTCATCCTTGACTTTGAGTGTTACGGGAACATTTACATTTATAGTCTCTTTGCTATAAATAAACCGGTATTTTGTCTGCTGTTCTATGGATTTAAGAACATTTTCCAAGGCAATTCCATCGACATCAATGGATACCTTGCTGTTGGATGCGTAGGCCGATAGCCCATAGCCAAACATCATCAGGAAGAGCATAGCCCTAAACATCAGATGCCAACGGCTGCGCATTGGATGTGAATTTGTTTTTTCCATTATTTTGATATGAGGTATTGTTTTCTGGTATGATTTTTAATTTATAGATTTTTATGGTAATTCAAATAAAGAACGATTGTGAAAAAATAATCCACATCGAGAAAGTACAAAATTTTCAATTTATTCATTTTTTTGTTTGAAGTGCTTGGAAGCGAGCGTAATAATGATTAACTTCGCAACAAATATCATAACATGGAAAACGAAAAATTTGAAAACGAAATGCTTTTAGTGGCTGCCTTGAAGATAGACAGCCATGAAGCGTTTGTTAAAATTTTTCGACATTATTATTCAGACCTTGTAATCTTCGCATCCCGTTTCATCCCGGATAAGGAGACACGCGAAGATATAGTCCAGGAAGCATTTGTGAAAATCTGGACGAACCGAAAAGTTCTTGAAATTCGGACATCACTGAGGACATATCTTATATCCTTAGTACAGCATCTTGCTTTAGACGAAATCAAGCACCGCAAGGTCAAGACCCTATATCAGGATATGAACCATGAGATTATCATGTCCCTGCCGGCCGATGAACATGTCATGTATTCGGAATTAAGTGACGCTATTGATAATCTGCTCTCACAGCTCCAGCCGGATGTTCTTGAAACATATAGGTTGTCAAGAACACATAATCTGAAATATACCGAAATCGCCGAGAAACTCAATATCTCGGTCAGGACTGTGGAATCTCGCGTCAGCAAAACGGTAAAATTTCTTCAACAGAATCTCAAAGATTATAAGATCATCATATATTGGATTCTAACGTTTCAACACCTTTTATAAGAATTATAAGAAATTAAGATGGATAATAACATGAATAATACGATAGATTCCTTAATTAGCCGTTATCTGATGGGTAATGCTTCATCGCATGAGATTGAGGAATTACGGCGTTGGATTGAGTCGGATGAGCAAAATAGAAAATACTTTCAGCGACAACAGGATATATGGGCAGTCTTGAATCCGACTTTAGATATAAACGATATAGATACCGTAAGCGCAGAATTGAAAGTGCTTCGTAAGACCGGTATTGTATCTTCACGTTTTGCAATATTCAAGAAGTTGCTCGGATATTGGTCGCGCATTGCAGCTGTTGCTATTTTGCCACTACTTGCAGTGGTAGGATATCTGATTTATAGGCCATCGGAGGGACGAGATATTGCTGATGTGACAATCACCACCTCTTTTGGCTGTCTCAGCAGCACGGTTCTTCCAGACGGCACAATCGTATGGCTTAACGCAAACAGCTCATTGCAATATGACCCCATGATGGATGACAATGTGAGGAATGTGATATTACACGGAGAGGCATACTTTGATGTCAAAGCTGATGCGAAACATCCATTTAATGTAAAGACTCCATATATGACAGTCACGGCAACCGGTACGGAATTCAATGTAAATGCCTATGACTCGTCCGCTTCCATAACATTAGTCGATGGTAAAGTAAGTGTAGAAGTAGAAAGTAAATCAATGACACTTAATCCCGGCGAACATCTGGCAGTAGCAGATGGCCGTCCAACAATTAGCAACCATATAAATACAGAAAAATATTGCTGTTGGAGAAATGGCACGTTAATCTTTGAGGATGAACCTCTTTTTAATATCTGTAATAGGCTTCAGCAAATATATGATGTTGAGTTCGATATTGCGCCAGAATTGAAAGAGAGAACATTCCGGATGATTCTTAACGGCGAGAACATAAGCGAGGTGGTGCGTTTCTTTGAATTGGCCGCTCCTGTGACGTGTGAATTTGAGAACCTGAAATCCCCCAACGATACAACCAAATTTAAATCAAGAATCCGCATAATGCCTTCCTAAAATCATATAATCGAATCTTTCATATGAATGTACATATAAAATTATTCGCTATTGCCCTTGTCCTTACCAGCTGTAGCTCTACCACTGAAAATCTGCTTTCGCCAGACGGCAATATCGAGATTGCCTTTACTCTCACAGACAAAGGCGAGCCATCCTACTCCGCAAAGTACAAAGGCAACGACATCGTTCTTCCTTCTTTGCTGGGCTTTGTGCTTAAAGATACAACCTCTCTAACCGACAATTTCAAGATAACAGGCATCGAACGCTCTGATTTCAATGAGTCATGGACACCAGTATGGGGCGAAAACGACACTATCGAGAACTGTTACACACAGATGATCGTCAACCTCCAACAGGGCGACCGGAAAATGGACATAGAGTTCCGAGCATATAATGACGGCTTCGGCTTCCGATATATATTCCCTGAGCAGACGGCCAAAGCATTTGTAATCGCAGACGAAGCCACACAGATAGCAATGGCTGGCGACCATACGGCATGGTGGATCCCCGGAGATTATGACACCCAGGAATATGAATACACTACATCACGCCTAAGCGAAATACGCGCACACGCCGACGACAACTTCATGAATAATGCGTCGCAACAAAGATTCTCACCTACGGGAGTGCAGACAGCCTTGATGCTAAAAACCAACGATGGTCTTTATCTTAATCTCCACGAGGCGGCATTGGTCGACTTCCCTGCGATGAGTCTCGAACTCAATGACACCACAATGACATTTAAAAGCCATCTCACGCCCGGACAAGGCGGTACGATCGCAACTATACACACTCCCTTTAAAACGCCGTGGCGCACCATCACCGTAGGAGAGAAAGCAACTGACATTCTCGCATCAAATCTTATTTTAAATCTGAACGATCCATGTATTCTGGACGACGTATCATGGATTCATCCTACCAAATATATGGGAGTATGGTGGGAAATGATTACCGGCAAAAGTTCATGGAGCTATACATGGGCCGATAATTTCAATCTTGCGACTTTTGATTATTCAAAAGCCAAACCGAATGGCATTCATGGGGCTAATAATGAGAATGTGCGGAGATATATTGATTTTGCGTCAGAGCATGGTTTCGACCAACTTCTTGTCGAAGGCTGGAATATCGGTTGGGAGGATTGGTTCGGCAAAGAGAAGGACTATGTATTCGATTTTGTCACTCCTTACCCCGACTTTGACATCGCTGCACTCAATGATTATGCCCACCGCAAAGGTATCAAATTGATGATGCACCATGAAACTTCCTCTTCGGTCGATAATTATGACCGCCACATGGACGCCGCCTACGACTTGATGAAGCGATACGGCTATGACACAGTGAAAAGTGGATATGTCGGTAATATCATACCTAAAGGAGAACATCATTACAGTCAGAAGCAGGTAAAGCACTATCTCGATGCTGTAAAAAAAGCAGCAGATAAACATATTATGGTAAATGCCCATGAGGCTGTACGTCCGACAGGCCTATGCCGCACATACCCCAATCTCGTAGGCAACGAAAGTGCTATGGGACAGGAATTCGCCGACATGAGTCCGCAACACTGCACCATACTGCCTTTTACCCGCCTTAAAGGAGGTCCTATGGACTTCACTCCGGGCATATTCCGTATGAAGATAACCGATTTTGCGCCTGGCGGTCAAGGTAAACAGAAGCGTGCGACCATCCCCAACCAGCTTGCATTGTATCTCACCATGTACAGCCCCTTACAAATGGCTGCGGATATGCCCGAGCACTATCAAAAGCACATGGACGCATTCCAATTTATCAAAGACGTACCGGTTGATTGGAGCAAAAGTGTATATCTTGATGCAGAACCGGGAGATTTTATCGTAGTCGCCCGCAAAGACAAAGGCAGCGATGCATGGTATGTAGGAGGCGTTACTGATGAAAATGCCCGAGACTATACACTTGATTACAACTTCCTGCCACCCGGTAAAACGTATGAAGCAACCATTTATGCCGATGCTCCGGATGGCGATGGCTTCGACAATCCCGAAGTTTATACCATTACCACCAAGACGGTAGACAGTACGTCAAAAGACAAAATCCATATGGCTCGTGGCGGCGGATTCGCAATTTCAATAAAACCAGTAGATTAAATTTAAATAATTAGTTTATCCAGGCGAGAGAAAATTTCTTTCGCCTGTTTATTGTAGATTTTCAATTATACTGAGACTGGATTTACTTTCATAGTAGCGAGATTTAGGTACAGGCCTTGATGCTCTATCATACCGTGACGGAACATTTTCCACAGCAGGTTGCAGCCGAGCTGCGCCAATGTCGAGTTGATAAACAGATCCTGTTTCTCCAATGCTTCGGCGAGGGAGCAGCTTGGACCTGAATCATTATCTTTCACTTTTGAGTACCGCACAAGGCGTGTCACCACTTTCAGTGAGCTTACCGTTTCATAAAGATGCGATTCCGGTTGCTTTATTTTTCTTGGCACAGTTCCCAATACAACCTGTCCGCTTGACTGCGAATTGCCAAAGTCGAGCCAATATATCGGTGTACCATGATTGGTGTAGTCTGATTCCTGTATCGCTTTCAGCACTTTCCATAAATTCATACGAGATTTCACATTGTCGGTGCATGTAATTGTGATATTGGCAAGATTATTCTTTCGTACATCCTTGGGACATACAGGATATAAGTCCGGGATTGCAGTCCAGTCATTCCCGAAGAAATTGTTTATCCGTGTCACCAGACACTGTGCCTTGTTCAGCCCGATATCCGACCAACCGAAAAGTTGACGCCCGATATTGGCCTCGGTAACTATGTCCGGGTCATAGACTGTCACGAATAGACCGGGATGGTTCAATGCCCTAAGTGTCACATCGAGCCGGGCGAGATTTGTAAGGACCTGTGAACCCGTGCCGCCGGCACCTATAAGGTTTACCGTAACCGGATGCTGCGGATTGAGCAGGTAATTGTGAATATAATGTACACGTTTCATTTCAGAAGGTCTTTTAGTTTAAGATTATTCAGAGGTATAAGTTCATTGAGGTTGAACGGTTTGTCACGTGCGGCCTTTGTCACCAGCACAAGATTGGACTTCGTAGGATTACGGCCTCCGCCCAAGTGTGAGAACTCCGTCAGCCAGAACCTTTTCTCAAGATATTCCAGAAATGTTCCGAATGTCGGTTGCCTCGGACTTTCAATTTTCGGATTCCCCATGCACACGCTGGCACTCGTGACGTTGAAAAACGGGGCGGCGTACAGTTTTGTCTCCGGAGTGGGGACTTCTCCTTTGAAGGCATACACGTTCATTCCGCCACCTTCCTTTGATTCATAGATCACTCCCGGAACATTATATTCCGCATTTTCAATCTTCAGGCTTTCCACAAAATACATCATTCGTCTTTGCGGCGGATTATACCATACATACCGTTCAGACCCCTTGCGTGTATCGCAATACAGCAGATTTGACGGCAATATCCCGCATGGAGTGCTGTCATGTACTTCCGAATAATTTCTCACAAGGTCATTCATGAACTCCAAGGTCACGGGGCGTCCTTCACCCATGTTTCCATTCTTGTCTATTGCACGCATCTCCAGAAAATGCTTCTTCTCGTCCTCGCTGACATAGGCGATCAGAACGGCCTTGGGATATATAACGGAACTTATCTCCCGTGTCAGTTGATTAGTATTTGTCATGATTCAAAATTTCTTATGATGTTAATGAATTTGTCGGACCATTGAAAGAACCGTTCGGGATACTCATCCGATATTTTGAAGAGAGATTTGGTGTCAGGAGTCAGTTTCATGGTTGTCACCGGTATTATCTCGTATGATTCCCGGTAATCAGAGTTTATGAAGTCAATCAGTGTCCTTGTCACTATGTCGTCATCCTCATAAACAATGCAGATCTGGCGGTGCAGCCTCACCGGATATATGTCCGGCTCTTCCTCAAAATATGGGTCATAGTCATAATCCATTATCGGTTTCTTCGGGTCAAGGAATTCCATACCGTCCAGCATGGCGTCTATCAGTTTTGATTCCCATGCGCTAACCGGCTTATAGTCATGTAACGCAGTGTGTATGTCATCATGATATGACTTTGTTTCAACACGTTTGAGTAGCTTGTTTATCGCGCCGGTCTGATATGACTCTATGCGTTTCCTGTCCTTGATAATTTCTTTGTCTGTCTCATTGGTGTCATGTTCCCAAAGGATACTTTCCATTATACACTCATGTTCATCACAATCCAATATTGAACCTATCCCGTTTGCGCGCATGAACCTGTTAAGGAACGATATGGCTATACGTCTAAGTTCGGCGTTGACTTGGGTTAGAAATTTTATTGGGAAATAATACAGCTCGCAGGTTCCCCAGCGATGGTATTTCCAGAGTGTAAAATGAAGTCTGCCGTCATACATCTCGATATTCAGACCAATCTTGTCGGAGAGAATGGTCTCCAAGTCATAGAATAACTGGTTGATGCTATCATTCAGGGTTCTGCCGGGTGTATGGTCGGCCTTCACGTTCAACAATTCCGCATATCGGAAATATGAATCACGCAGGAAATCATAGTTCTCCTGCGTGATTATGTTGAAAGTCCCATCCCCATAATCCTTGATTATGAACGAAGGTACTGTGCTCTGGAAGGTCGTTTTCAGAAAAGAATTACAGCACCGCTGGGCGCTGTAATTCTTCTTTGCCGGTTCACTCCGTAATGATAGCGCCTCTCGGTCTGGCTTATGAGCAGTTTTGCGAGCTGTTCCGACTGTGATTCGCTCAGGAGTCTGCATTGGTTCTCTTTTTTAGGTTTTACGGGCATTGGTTCTTATCCTTTGGTTCCGATTGTGGTCTTGAACTCATAGACCGCCGCATCGTCCTTCATGGTGGGACCGTGGACAGTGGCGGTTGTCAGTTCGGGATAGGTGTTGGAATAGAAACCCATCACCATTTCGGGGCTGTCCGATGGATTGGGGTCGTCAAGTGTGATTGTGGCTGTTCCTTTCTTGAAAGTGAACACGCGTTTGATTCCTGTGATTTCGAGTGCCATAGTCTTACATCATTTGAGGTTGAACATAGTTTCCTTGTAACATTGATGCCGGGAAGTCGGGGTAGTCTGCATATTCCTCCGGCCGGTAAGGAGGAGCGTCGTCAGGGTCCGCCATTCTTGGTGCATGAGCTGCCATGTCATGCTCGAATGGCATCGGCTGCTGCGCATACCGTGGCTGCCCGTTGGGAGGATACGTGCCGTGTTGTCCCCCGTTTGGCGGCGTCATCCCGCCATTTTGATGCGCATATTGCGGATAACCACCGTTGGGATGTGCCTGCTGCGGCCATCCCTGCGGCTGTTGCGGATATCCGTACTGGCCACCATATCCCTGTCCTGGGTTGCCGTATGGTTGTTGAGCGGGATGTGCGGCTTGTGCCGGCATTTCCTGCTGTGGCATGGTAGGTTGCTGTTGTGGCCCGGTTTGTTGAACAGTTTGCTGTTGAACTTGCGGTACAGGTTCCGGCATTGGCAGAGGCTGTGCCTGCGGTTGCTGTACCTGCGCCGTCGCGGGCTGTTGCACCGGTTGCTGGACTTGGGGCTGCTGCGGTTGAGCCTGCTCGGGTTCCTCCATCATTGCGAAGAGATCTCCTTGTCCCACTAACTTCTTCTGTTCGTCAAGCCGCTCGTCGATTGTCTTCAAGTCGTCGGGTTTGGCGTACTTGCGTGCCTCGGTAAGCGCGTCCACAGCCTCCTTGTGTCTCTTGGCGGCGATATGCTCCTCTGCCTTCTTGAGATTCTTTTCATACTTCTCGCGCTTCTCCCTGTCCTCTTTGGATTCTTTCGTCTTGGCTTCCTTAGCTCCCTTGCTCGATGACGCTGCTTTGTTGGCCTGCGCCTCGAACTGCGCCATGTTGGAGATCAGTCCTGATGCTTTTTGCATAGGACGTGCGACCACCTGCATGAAGCCTGAGTCGAGTTCTTCGGGTGTGCCGTTAAGTGTCAGCGGCACGATGCTGTTCTGCGCCTCGTCCTTGAGTGTGTTTGACTTCGGGAGCACCGACACCGCCATGCGTCCCTCGGCGGATTTGCGGATGACCAACGTGATATCCACGTTAGGGGTCATCATCTGGTTCATTGATTGAAAAAACATATTCTTATCGTATTTAGTGTGAATATTTCCGGTTATTGCCTGCGCTCATCCCTTGAAGAATTCAGCGAGAAGCCTGTTGCGGTCGGGATGGCGGCTTATCTCAATTATAGGATCCAGGATGGTGGAGATATGCACCGGTCCCCCTGTCCTGCGTGACGGAAACTTGATTTCCGGTCTTTGGATCCGGACGATTCTTTTCTTCGGCACCGGGATTGTCACCGCCGGCTGTGCCGCTGTCATGATAGCCTGTCTCATAGTCATTTCTTTTTTAATTTATTATTGAATATCCGGGCTTGGCAGCCCGATGAACTACAAGGGCATTACAGCGGCCGACTCCGGTAATGCAAGGCTTTCGGGAAAAATACCGGAGCGTAGCGAGGATGATTTTTCCCGAAACCGACAGGCCCGGCCTTGCAGTCCGAAAGAGGCGGGCGCTAATTTTGCCCGGTAGTTCCTTCGGGTCTGTCAGCCAGACTATTCCACTCGACCCTGGTTCATGCAGTCATTTTTCAACGGGGTACTACTAATATCAAGTTTTGTGGTATGCTTTATTTCAAATAAAATTCAATCCTAATGACGCATTATTAATTATGAACCATACCGCAGATACAGGTGTTGAAATTGGATAGTAAATAGTAATATGTAATATCACAGTTTATGACACAATATCAATTAAAACGGGCTTACGAACCCGCTTCTCCGGAAGACGGCTTCAGGGTATATATAGACAGACTTTGGCCGAGAGGTCTCTCGCACGAGACTTTCCATTATGATTTGTGGGATAAGGATATCGCGCCGTCCACAGAACTCCGCGAATGGTTCCATGAAGATCCCACTGACCGCTGGCCCGAATTTGAGATACGATATACCAAGGAACTGGAGGAAAATCCTTCATTCGGGACATTGCGACATCTTCTTGCACAGAAATCTGTCGTGACGTTACTTTATTCCTCTCATGACGAACAACATAACAATGCTATTGTGATCTATAATCTTCTAACAACATAACTTCTTAACATATCCTCCACTTATGAAAATGTTCTGTTACCAGTGCCAGGAGACGGCACGCGGCAAAGGCTGCGAGATACAAGGTGTATGCGGAAAGAAACCCGAGACGTCTGCAAGAATGGATCAGCTCCTTTATATAGCCCGGGGAATCGCCATCGTAAACCGGCAGTTGCGCGAGAAAGGCGCATCAAGCAAGGGTGCATCCCGGTTTATCGTCGACGCACTGTTCACCACCATCACCAACGCGAATTTCGACAATGATATGCTCGACGGCTATATCACAAAAGCCCTCGAACTGAAAAACGAACTCGAAGGAGAGTCGAAAAAACGCGGCATGGAGCCTCCTTTCATGCCTGAGGTGTCGTATCATATTCCAAAGGAGGAATATGGCGTACATGAGGTAATCGAACACGGAGGTACTCTTAAAGAAGAAATCACAAGTGTTCTCCACGACAAGAACCCGGACATAAGAGGTCTCAAACAGCTTGCCATGTACGGCTGCAAGGGTATGGCGGCCTATGCCCGTCACGCCTGTAACCTCGGTTATGAGGACGAAGATGTATATGTCATCATCGAGAACGCCCTTGCCGAGATAAGCCGTCCTGACATAGATGTGGACGAACTGTTCTCGCTTGTCCTTAATGTGGGCGAGGGCGGTGTAAAGGCTATGGCGCTGCTTGACAAGGCAAACACATCGACCTACGGCAACCCCGAAATCACCAGGGTCGACATTGGTGTCAGAAACCATCCGGGCATACTCGTGAGCGGTCATGACCTCAAGGATCTTGAGGAACTGCTCGAACAGTCCGCCGGCAAAGGTGTCGATATCTATACCCACTCGGAGATGCTCCCCGCCCAGAGCTACCCGTTCTTCAAGAAATTTCCCCACTTCGCAGGAAACTACGGCAACGCATGGTGGCGGCAGATTGACGAGTTTGAGACATTCAACGGCATGTTCCTCTTCACCTCCAACTGCATTGTGCCCCCGCGTCCGAAAACCACCTACATGGACCGCGTCTACACGACCGGTGTCGTCGGAATGCCCGGCACACATTTTATCCTCGAGGGGAAGGACGGCAAAAAGGATTTTTCCGAAATCATAGAGCGGGCGCAGACATGCCAGCCGCCGACAGAGATAGAGCACGGTGAGATTGTCGCCGGATTCGCCCATAACCAGGTGCTCGCTCTGGCACCTAAGATTATCGACCTCATCAAAAGCGGTAAAATCCGCAAGTTTGTGGTCATGGCAGGCTGTGACGGCAGAATGCCCTCGCGCAAATACTATACGGAATTTGCGGAAAGGCTCCCTAAAGACTGCGTGATTCTCACCGCAGGCTGTGCCAAATACCGCTACAACAAGCTTCCGCTCGGTGATATCGAGGGTGTTCCGCGCGTGCTCGATGCCGGACAGTGTAACGATTCCTATTCGCTCGTCGTGATTGCCAATGCTCTCAAGGATGCTTTCGGCCTGGAGAGTGTCAACGATCTGCCGATTGTCTACAACATCGCATGGTATGAGCAGAAGGCGGTGATAGTGCTTCTGGCCCTGTTGAGCCTCGGAGTGAAGAATATCCACACCGGCCCGACGCTGCCGGCGTTTTTCACCCCCGAAATTCTGAAAGTGCTTCAGGAGAAGTTCAATATAGGTACCATCACCACCGTTGACGAAGATCTGGCTACCCTTATCGGCTGAAAGAAATGGACGGTCGGAATGTGAATCGGTTTATCCATAAATATGTGATAGCGGCGGCACACGCCATCCTTTGGCTGGCGGCGCTGTCGCTTGCAGCATATTTCCATCTTGACCACGGGTATTCGGCTGCCGAGGCGCTTCTCGGTTCCACACTCATGGCATACTGTGCATATGTCTGTGAGTCCGGACTCGGCACGTGGCGCGTGGCGGCCGCTGCCGGTGATGTTAGGATTGATTTCAGGAAGGCCGGATTGTGGGGATGGATTGTCGTGAACATAGCGGTAGCAATAACCCTGTCGTTGCTTTTTCTGAAATACCCCGAATGGTGGATATTGCTCCTTATCATACTGAATGCCGGATGGCAGAAATATATGAACGGGCGAATACCGCCGCGTTTGCAGGAAACCTTTAAATCAGTCAAGTCATGAGAATATCATCCGAACTGTTCCTCTGCCTCGGGCTTGCCTTCACCGCATTATATTTTCTTATATTCGGCATCGGCTTTGTCATCACTATGAAGATTCGCAAAAAAAGAAACCTCTAAATAAATTTACGACATGTTCAGATTAAAAGACAGAATTCCATACGCGGACGGCTCCATAGCAAAGGAGATTGTCATGCAGAACCATAGCGGGCTTTCGCTCCTTATGGCAGTAGACAAGGGACTTGAGATTCCCACACATACGGCTAATGCCGACGTGCTCGTCCAGATAATAGAAGGAAGCATGGAGTTCACTATTGAGGATAAAGTGCTTGAGTTGAAAGAGGGTGATGCGCTCACTATGACACCGGGTGTGAAACATTCCTTAAAGGCTACGGAACGGTTCAAGGTTCTTGTCACCAAACTCAATGCATAATCCCGTACTGGCTTTCACAATTAAGACATTCGGAGAGCATAGACTCCTCGGATGTCTTTATTATTTCCCTGCCAAATGGCGTATAGCCATGACGGGATGATAAAACAGCATTCTCGGACCGGAAAAACGCATGACCTCTTTTATTTTTTCTTTCATATCCGGGCGGTAACAATGTATCTTACAGTTACGGCAGCTTCCCTTTTCATCACCGAAAGGACAATGGCGCAGACGGTTTTCCGCATATTCCGCCAGTTTTTCACAATCCGGACAAAGATTTTTGTACCCTTCTTTCAAGCGGCAGTATAGACGAATCATCTGCCATACCACCTTGATTTCATATTTGATCTTCATCTATGGCTTGGATTTTCCAACCGACGGCTCTGTGAGCGTTATCTTTACAACAACGGTTCGTTCGAGACTGCGCTTTATCGCTTCATCAAAATTCTCCATATGTTTAGGGAGAAAGCGTTGACAGAGCAGACGCAAAGCCATAATCTTTTCCGAATTATCAGTCACAATCTCCGCTTCCCCTAAAGCAATGGCAGAGTCATAATACATCGTAAAATTCTTTTTCTCGGCCTCAAACTTCGGGGTGCATCGACTGACGGCACTCAGACTTACAACGGGATTGGCCCTTATGCAATCCAGCTTATCCCCCTCGTCGGCGCAATGGAAATAAAACGTGCGTCTGTTACTCCTTATCAACGACAGCGGGAGTCCGTACGGCGTTCCGTCCAGACGAATCATTGACATAGTTACAAAGGGTGCACGGTCAAACACATTAAGTGCCCATTCCTCATCTTTCTGCCTTGCTGCTTTTCTCATCTGCTTCATGTTGCAAATTTAAGAAAAATAAAAAATAAAAGAATAACAATCTGATTGTTTCTGAAGCATCAATAACCATCCAGTCACATCGGATAGAGAGACAGCATTATCATATCCGATAAAATATTGTGATTAACATTTATAGGACATATGGCATTGTGACATTTCAGAAAATCAGACCGCTGATTATGGCGAACAGCAGTGCCGCCGCCACTATGATGCAGGCAATTTTATAGAGGAATCGGAAGAATCCCCTGAAAAAGACTATTGCCAACGCCGCCCATACAGGTGATACTCCCCTTGTATAGAGGTATCCGAACACGGCGGCCAAAGCGAGTATCAGGATCGCTTTCCACAGCCACCTCATGCCTATGATCCTTGTGATAAGTGCAGATGCTTTCATAACTATATATATTTACCGGGGTGACACGGTGTCATCCGGATTTCGGAGGCTCCCCCGTGGCGCGCCTCCACAGGCAAGGCTACGGGTAAAAATACCGGAGCGAAGCGAGGATGATTTTTGCCCGTACCGCAAGGCCCGGCCTTGACGGTGGAAACGGGCGAGCCACGAACTTCGCCTCCGAATCCGAATGACGGCATTCACTGTCCTATCTCTTTCTTGAAGTCTTCCTGTCCGGGAAAGCGAGCGTGACATTGTAGCCGCCGTCGAAAACAAGCATGGCATCGAATGAATTTCCCTTCTTTCCCTTGAATCCCTTTATCAGCTTAGTCTTGCCGGATGACAGCAACTGCTCGATATGGCCGTCCGTGAGTTCCTTGTTCAAGAATCGTCTGAATACCAACAGACCGCAGGTTGTGTTATCGCACCGGGCAGTCTTGGCTCGAATGACGACATTCCCTTTGCCGCATTTGGGACACGGTCGGGAATGTACCGGGGTGACTGGCACGGTTATTCCGAGAATTTCAGTGGTGGCCTTGCGCGTATAGCCGACGATGGCGTTCATGAAGGTAGAGGGTTCAAGAGTGTGCCGTTCAATCTGCAACAGTGTGTTTTCCCAGCTGCCTGTCATGCCTACATCCGCCACGAGCATATCCTTTACGGCATCGTACAGTGCCAGACCTTTGTCGGTGGGTACGATGCTCTTGCCGGAACGACGTATGTAGTCGCGTTTCACCAGCGTGGCGATAATGGCCGCACGAGTGGCGGGCGTGCCGATGCCTATGTCGCGGACAGCCTCGCGCGCCTTCTCATCGGTGATATCCTTGCCGCACGATTCCATTGCGGCAAGGAGGGTGGCCTCGGTGTACAACGGACGCGGCATGGTCTTCCTCTGCGCCAGCCCTTGTCCCGAAACCGGTGCGGTGTCACCAACTGAAAAGGCTGGGCAAGCCGCATTTTCATCGGATTCATCCTCGCCACGGTCCTCCTTGCGGTCAAACACGGCACGCCAGCCGGGTATTACGACGGACGAGGACTTGGAACGGAACGGCATCCCGCAGATTTCGGCTTCGGTCAGGTATGTTTCGGTGACACACGGTGGCGAGAATGCTTCGAGTATACGCCCGGCAATCATCAGATAGACGGCACGTTCGTCGCCTGAAATGCCCGAGGAGGTGACACCGGTGACAATCAGAGCGTGATGGTCGGTCACTTTGGAGTCGTTTACGCTGCGGTTGTTGAGCGTTGAAAGGTCAAAAGCAGTGCCGTAGGCGTGGAATTCCGGCATGGCGCACACCTTTTGCAGCAGTTCCGGCACGGTTCGCATGACATCCTGCGGTATGTAACGGCTCCCGGTTCGCGGATAGGATATCAGTTTCTTCTCGTAGAGCGACTGCGCCACGGCCAGAGTCTTTTCGGCGGTCATGTCGTGATGTACGTTGCAGTCCTTCTGGAGAGCTGTGAGGTCGTAAAGAAGCGGAGGCTGGCGGTCGGAACGCCTGCATTCCGCCTTGGTGACACGCCCCGTGGCACCGGGTACGATACGGGAGAAGGCGGCGTCAGCCTGTGTCTTTTCCCTGAAATCATCCTTGTGGAAGAAACGGCACAGACTGCCGTCCCTGGAGAGAGTCACATGGAGCTGCCAGTAAGGGGCGGACACGAAATCACGGTTCTCACGGAAACGGGCGCACACCATAGCCAGCGTGGGTGTCTGCACACGTCCGATTGAGCTGTTGGAAGTGCCCGACACGCAGGCGAGGGCGCGGCTGGCGTTCATCCCCACAAGCCAGTCGGCTTTCGCGCGGCAATCTGCGGCGGCATGGAGGCTGTCGTACTCACGACCGTCGCGCAGGTTCGCCATGCCGGTACGGATTGCCTCGTCTGTGAGCGACGATATCCACAGTCTGCGGAAAGGCTTGGTGTAGCCGAGGTATTCATAGATATAGCGGAAGATGAGTTCCCCTTCGCGTCCCGCATCGGTCGCCACGATGATGCTGTCGCATTTCGAGAACACATCGTCAATGATCTTGAGTTGCTTTGCGGCGGCGATGTCAGTTACCATGCCACGGTCGGTACGGATCTGGCGCACCACCAGCCGGAATGGGTCGGGAATCATGGGAAGGGTTTCGGGAGTTGTACGGTCGTAACCGTATGCGCCCGGCATGGCGAGCGACACGAGGTGCCCGAGCGCCCATGTCACCATGTAGCCGTTGCCGGTACAGTAACCCTCTTTGCGTATATTGGCGCCGACGACACGGGCGATGTCCTGCCCTACACTCGGCTTTTCAGTTATGATTGCTATCATATTGTGTAAAAATTTAGCCGTTCCCCGCCATAGTCAGGGGCAGGGAACGGCGGTTTGACATTAGGTTATATAAGGCTCTGTCATGCGGGCTTGATGCCGATAATCTCAAGGAGCGGTTCGCCGCTATCCCTGCGTACAAGCTGCAAGGTGGCGTCGAGGACGACATCCACACCGAGGAGCACGAGACTGAGGGATATCACACCGGTTTTCCCACCTTGCAGGAGCGTGTCGAGTTCGCCGGCCATCTCAAGCTCGTCACGGAGTATGCCGATGGATTCCAGTTCGCCCCAGTCCACATCTTCGGCATTGAAAGGAGCTATGTTTTCCTGATTCATTGTCATGGTCTTTTACGTTACACATTGTTCATATCGTCAGCCGACGCTCTGGCCTTTCGGCTTGCGGTTCTGCTGTCCTTGCCCCTGCGACTGACGTCGTTCCTGAGCCTGGGCGACCACATTGCGTTGCGAGGCGTCGCGCTTGCGGGTGGGATCCTCGTTGTAGTAGTCCAGACGGCCGGTGTTGAAGTTAGCCATGACATATTGGGCGAATGGTTTCTTGTCAAAGCCTATCATCCCTTCGATGAGCACCGCCTTGCCGTCCTGAAGCTGGGCACGTTCGGTCGCGGTCAGAGTCTTGCCCCACAGTTCTGCTGGTATCTTGAACTGCTCTCGCTGCTCGAAGCCGTCCGGCGTGCGGGAGTAGCTCAACCGTCCGGTTTCAAGGTCGGCCTTGATAAACGAGGAAAATTCCTCACCTTTGCGGTTCACCATTTCTTTGAGGAATATTACCCGACCGGCACGCAGTTCCTCACGCTCTTCCCCGGTGAGCTTCACACCGTTGATTTCCTTGGGAATGTAGATTTCCCGGTCTCCTTCGGGCGAATCCGGATTGTAGCGCGTGTATGCCGGACGCCCGCTTTGCGGGTCGAGTTTGACAAACGAAGAGAAGTATTCACCGTCCTTTCGCTTCATATCCTCCACGAAGATGGCTTTTCCGAGATTGAGATCCTCAACCTGCTGCTTGGTGAGTTTCACGCCTCCGAGTTCCTGACGGTTGAACACCCTGTCGTTCTCGAAGATGTATTCTATTCCGCGACGTTCGGCGCTGATCTGCACTTTGGCGTCGAAGTCGTTGCCGGCCTGCGACTTCATGCCTTCGAGGAATACGGCTTTCCCTTCCTTCAGGTCGTTCTTTTCCTGCTCGGTGAGTTTGACACCCTTGATTTCATCGGGGATGAACACATTCTCGGCCTTCATCGCCACGACCTCATTGGTGAGTTTGTCGATGCTGATGAAGGTGGGGACAATCTCACCGCTGCGGGATTTGAGATCCACAACGCGCCCCATGTTGCCGGTCTCCAACAGGTTCTTCTTGTCCTCGTCGGAGAAGATATGCCCGAAATAAGGGCGATCGAGGTCCGGTTTCTGACGCATACCATGAATAGCGAGTACGACAGGCCCGTTTGCCGACTGTTGGAACGACAGGCGTGCGTCCGTGCGGAGCACGGCTGAGCCGAAGTTCATGGTTATGGGTACCATCTGGTTAGTCTTGTAGCCACGGAGCATCTGGTCGAGCAGTCCGCGCTCGGCGAGATAGTCACGCGAGATGCCGAACAATTTGAGTTGTTCCCAGTCGATCATTGACTCGTTGTAACGCGGGGCGCGCTGTTCCGGCTGTTGTCCGGCGGCTGCCGCCTGCTGTGCGTGTACCTCGCGGGGTGACATCCGCACTTCTTCCTGGTCTTTTTGTTTCTTTGCCATTTCTTCTACATTTTGATTGTTGGTGTTTTCTTGTTGTTTCCCCTTCGGGGTAATCTCGTATTTCTTGAGGAATTCCTCCAATGCGTCGGTTTTCTTCCCTGCGGCGATGTCCTCTATCGCCTGTCTTACATCGGGGTCGTCAAGATGCTTGTCCTTTACCGACAGGATACCGAAACGAGTGGGGTCTTTGAGCTGGCTCCAGAAATTCTTGAGGAAATTCTCGAACATGTCCGCATAGCGGTCGATTTTCAGGAACGAGTTGCGGTGCTTTGTGTCAGCCGGGATAGTTTCATGTCGCCCGTCCTTGTCAAGTTTTGACACCGCCTGCAATATCAGCTCCATCTTGTCAAGTATGAACACGATGTCGCTCATCTGCTCGTTCTCGGTGATTTTGGGTGTCGGCGGATCCGGTTCCGCCCTTGCTGATTTTTTTGCCATACCTTGAAGTATTTAGAGTGAATAAATAAATGTTTCCACTGCAAATATAGGCTCTAAAATCATACAAAATACTGATTTGCAAACGATTGACAATACGTTGCACCGTATGTCATCACGTTGCACCGCAGGGTGTCACGCAAAGGTCGGAATGAGCCGATTACGGGGCGAAAAAGACAGATACGGAGGGAAACGGAAAGGAGAACAGGCGGGGCGGAGAAAACGACCGTAATATGCAGAATTGAGAGGCGGAGCTGCTTTTGTCCCCACTTCTATCCGTAAGTAAAAAACAGGCGGCAGGATTATATGTGTTCTTGTAATATGGCATTGGTTGTGGCACCGTCAATATACCATAATGCCGGCGCCACAGTTTTTCAGTTGACCGTTTTATGCGTCATCGGTCGGCATCGCTTGCTAAGTCCCGACCGACACTACAACTCGGAGGGGCAAAACCGGAGCGTTTTTTCCAAGAAAAATTACCGCAGGGAATTTTTTGCAGGAAAACCCGGAGGGCCTGAACGTGAGGATTTCGGTCTCCGAGTTACCTTGATAAAGGGACTTAGCCGGCGATGCCGACCGTGCTGTTATTTTATTCATTAATGGCAAATTACATACAGCGTATTGAACGCATAATAATAGTTGAATGTGGTAGGCTATGAAAAAACTCATTCATCGTTAATATCCATTAAATCAGACAATATTCCCCAAAAAACAACATCAAAGAAATGGCTCATGTGCAAATTTATTTAAGTGATAATTAGGATATAATGAATTTAATAGCTAACTTTGCCGCTGAAATCCATTTTACAAAATTGCAATTCTCGCAAAAATATAAAATGACATGGTTATACCTCGTGACAGATATTTAGAGCTGCTTGTATCCCGTAAGCATAACGGGTTGATAAAGATCATTACCGGCATGAGGCGATGCGGCAAATCTTTTCTTCTCTTCAAATTATTCAAGGAGCATCTTATAGCAGAAGGCGTCCCTGAATCACATATTATCCGTATTGAACTCGATGACCGACGGAACAAATCATTGCGAGACCCTGATGTATGTCTGGAATATGTGACAAGCCTGCTAAAAGATGAGGGTCAGTATTACCTGCTTATAGACGAGGTACAGTTTATGGCGGAATTCGAGGATGTACTCAATAGCTTTCTTCACATGGATAACCTTGACACTTATGTCACAGGCAGTAATTCCAAGTTCCTGTCCACAGACATAATTACAGAGTTCAGGGGACGGGGAGATGAAATACATGTACGTCCGTTAAGTTTTGCGGAATACTGCGCCGTATATCCGAATATGGCGTGGGATGACGCATGGAACATCTACCACACATACGGAGGTCTGCCGTATGCCGTATTACTGGATAAAGCGGAAGACAAGGCGCAGTATCTTAAACGGTTGTTCCGGGAGGTTTACCTTAAAGATATTGTGGAGCGCAATAAAGTCCAGAACAATATCCAGATGGGTATTCTTTTGGATATAATATCATCGAGTATCGGCTCCCTGACAAATCCACGAAAACTGGAAAACACATTCAAAAGCGACGGTAACATAAGTATATCGGCAGCAACCATAAAACAGTATCTTGACTATTTCATTGACGCTTTCATGGTGGAAAAGGCGGAGAGATATGATATCAAAGGGAAAAAATACATATCCACACCTCAGAAATATTATTTCTCGGATTTGGGTTTGCGCAATGCAAGGCTGAATTTCCGCCAGCAGGAGGAAACGCACATAATGGAAAATGTCATTTATAATGAATTGCGTATGCGAGGTTATTCAGTTGATGTGGGCGTTATTGAGATTAATGAGCGAACATCAGATGGCACTTATGCGCGTAAACAGATAGAAATAGATTTTGTTGCAAACAAAGGAAGTCAGAGGTATTATATTCAATCTGCGTTTGCCCTTCCTTCTTTGGAAAAAGTAGCCCAGGAAGAGCGTCCCTTAAAAAATGTCCCTGATTCCTTTAAGAAAATCATAGTTGTCAAGGACAATATTATGCTACGCCGTGATGATAATGGTATAACCACAATGGGATTAAAACAATTTCTGCTTGACCCTCACAGCCTTGAATTATGACTTAGTACAGCGATTATCTAACGTATTCGTTCGTGACACTATAACAGCGGAACCTGCTTCAATGTAGATTCCGCTGTTTTCTTGAGTTTTTATTGTAATAAACTCATTTTGGATTTTTCAATAGCCGTGGTATCATCAGCTCATCACAGGCATCTTTCAACGCCACCCAATAGCCGCCATACTCCGTATGGTCCTCGTGCATACTCTCAGCAATTCGCTCAAGGTCGTCATCGCCGACGGCATCGGCGTCATATCCTACGGATACAATGTCCTCACGCGACACGGTTGAGACAATAGCATATCCATCATTGCGTGACAGTTCCAGCTTTATTTTATCAAGGAGTTTTTTAGACAGCCTATTCTCCGGATGTGAGCGGATATATTCCGCACATTCTTTCAGTAACGTTATCATAAGCTTTTATTATTTGAAAGATAACCTTCATCAGTCCATTTGCCAAACCGGAAGCATTCCACCAAAATGAAATCCTCACCGCCGTATTCTGCCAGGGATTTCAAATCGGAAATGTTGTCGCAGTGATAGAATATGCTCTTATCCATCGCTGCGGCTTTATCGTCCGCCTTCAATGAGATTTTTACGTTCAGGTTGTCCCCGTCATCTTTGTACAATATCCGGCAGTTGGCATAGTCCGGCTCTGTGTCCGAATAAGACTTGAATTCCTGATACAATCTGTCTATATCCATTTTGACTTCATCGGGATCGGTCAGTTCCGGATACGTGCCACAATCCTCGCACTGTCCGTACCGGAAAGACTCATCCGTATAACGCTTGAACACATTGCCGTTGGGATTTACTATCGCTTCACAAGCGACATTGGCGCTTCCGCACCTTGTACATATAACACTCATATATCTTCTATTTTAGTTAGTTGTCAATCCAAAAATTCACACTATATGTCCCACATGGCTTTCCGAAAGCCGGATACCGGTCAAATTCAGTATGATCGTTCCACATGACTTCCATAATATAGCCGTTCGGAAAATTTGATTTTATGAATTCCGAAACGAGAGTCCGATGTTCGTCATCAAGGCTCGTATCCTCACTGATCCCATATTCGAGCGCATATATGGCCCATTCCGGGATATTGTCGTATTTGATTTTTTTCATAATCATAATCCTTATCGGGCACAGCAGCCTGTGTCCTATTCTTGCCGCCATGACAGCCACACGCCGGACAGTGCAAGGCTTTCGGGAAAAATACCGCAAGCCCCACGGGGCGCGGAAGATTTTTCCACGAAACCCGCAGGGCCTGGCCTTGCATCCGTCCGAAAGGCATGTGGCTACCTTTGCGGAGAGAATAGACACCGGCTTTATTTCTCCCCGCCTTCTCCGTTATCCTCCGGCGGGAGCAGATGCTGTAATTCCGGGTCGTTTTTAATGCGTTCCATCTCGTCGGCGATTATCTGCTCTACATCATTCTTTATCTGAGAATAGTTTCTTTCAATCTGTTCCTGCATGATGTCGTTGCCATCCTCGTCCAGAAAATCATTGATTACAGGAATTTTCTTGTAAGCTTTCGTTTCTGCCGCCACTCTTGCGCTGTCAACGATAATGCGCGAGTGAAAGATCTTCTGGTCTATCTCCTCGCCGAAGTTGTCGGCGACGCTGCCGACGAACGTACCCTGTGACAGATTGGCTATCTTGGATGCGGGAATGAGGAAATCGAGCTGGGTGTTTATCGAGGTGGAAGTATCCTGTCGGTTGATGGATACCGACTGGCGCTGCTGGAGTATCTTTCCGAAACGCTCCGACAAGTTCTTTGCCGTCTCGCCGACGACCTGCCCGCTGAAGATATTGCCGACAGTGTTCTGGATTACCTTCGCCTCCTTGTCGCCATAGTCTCGCGCAAGTTGGGAGAAGTCCTGGAAGCCGAGACATACCGCTACCTTGTTGGAGCGTGCAGTGGCAATGAGGTTGTCGATGCCGCGAAAATATATGGTCGGCAGCTCGTCAATGATGATTGAACTCTTGAGCTGTCCTTTCTTGTTTATCAGCTTTACTATTCGGCTGTTATATAGTCCGAGGGCAGCCGAATATATGTTTTGCCTATCCGGATTATTGCCTACACAGAGGATTTTGGGAGCCTGCGGATTGTTCAGGTCGAGCGTGAAATCATCGCCTGTCATAACCCAGTACAGCTGCGGCGAAATCATCCTCGACAGTGGGATTTTCGCGGAAGCTATCTGGCCTTGAAGTTGGTCCTGGGCGCCCCCTTTCCATGCGTCCATAAAGGGGGACAGGTAGTTTTCAAGCGAGGGATATGAGGTGAGAATGGTGAATATGTCGGCATACGGCTTATTTAGGAACTCGATGGCATGGGGGAAGGTACAGTAGCGTCCTTCCTTATATATACGGAGGTACCATATTATAGCGGCGAGCAGGATAATCGGCGACTCAACGAAGAAATCTCCCTGTTTCTGTATCCAAGTCTTGTTCAGATTCAAGAGTATGGTGTATGCCGATTCGTATGCGTCGCTGATATCCGCCATGAACTGCGGATTGATAGGATTGCACCTGTGCGAGCGGCGAGGATCGTCGAAATTTATCACATAGAACTCCGGCTTCACCTTGTATTTGTCAAGGTTTTTGAGCAGCTCGTTGTAGGCGATGATGGATAGGTCATCAAACTTGTAGTCATACAGGTATAGCGCGAACCCTTTGGAAATCTGTTGCTTGATGTAGTTGTTCACCACCGCGTAGCTCTTGCCGGAACCGGGCGTACCGAGAACTATCGAAGCGCGGAACGGATTTACCACGTTTATCCATCCGTCCCATTCGCGTCCCTGATACACAAACTTGGTAGGCAGATTCACCGAATACTCATTCTCCATGAGGCGTGTCTCCTGCATGAAGCTCTCGTTGGCCGTGTTGAACACATCGTCCATGAGGTTGTGGCGGAACATGCGGCTTGTCCATATTCCGGCCATGAGCAGCAGTATGTATCCGACCGTGAGTGTCGCGGTGTATAACGCCGCATTCACCATCGGAGACAATGGCAAGGAAAGCATCCACCAGTTCATGAAGAAAAGCACGAGTCCCGATATGTAGGCTCCGTAGATTTTCTCCCATGTCATCTTCCGGTTCTTGACGCCCTTGGTGCCGAGGCATGACAGGGCGAGGAATATCAGAGCGAACATCTTTGTGAGAAGAAGGTTCTTGAAAAGTCCCGCAGTCCGCTGGAAGTTCAGCAGTATGCGGTCCACGACTCCGATGTTCACGCCAAGGTCGGTTATAGCCTGGTAGCAATACCAGTAAACATGTATCACTACGAATAAGATGGAGATGGCGCGCATGAATTCCATGACTTTCGCCAATCCCCTGAGGTCATCTTCCTGTTGCATATTGTATAATTTTTTAAGGGTTTATGATGTCGGTTTTTATTGCAGCCCGCGATAACGGCGTTTCTTCTTTTTCTTGCGAAGCAGACGGTTCGCCAGAGCTTCCTCTTGCGGATCTGGTCCGTTGGTGTCAAGCGACAGTATTCCGAAAGCCTGCTGTATCGCTTCGCCAATGTCGGTGACAGCATTGGAATGTGTGCCAATACGCAGGTCGTCGTTACGTCCGTCAAGCCTCGGAATATCAGTATTGGAATTGAAAAGATTCTCGAAAGCGTTTGCCGAGAACTCCCTGCCGAGCCGAGATCCGTTATACACTTCTCTATTGCGGTGGTCTATGAAAGTGGCGCCGTAGATGCGCCCGTCATCGTTCTCCCGGAACACCACGTCTATGCCGCGCGAGGCCAGCATAAACACGAAGGTGTCACGGTCAACACGGCAACCGTGCTTGGCAATGGCGACATCTGCCGTAATCTTCGGTTGCCATTTCTTAGCCTTATAGTCACGCGCGTTGTAGCCTATACGTTTCTGTATCCCCTCATAGCCGAACCTCTTGCCGAGAAGCGATGACTTGACAGGTGTGCTGACCGGACGACCCGAATCATCGGTAATCGCATAGACGATACCGTTGTAGGGAGTTCCCTCATGTTCACCTTTCACCTGTTTCGCCTCGATGTTGAAGCATGACAGCAACGCGCTGTATTCTCCGAACGACTGGAAACGGTATGATGAAAACACGCTCTTGAGAATGTTGCCGATCTGACGCTTCACATCACCGTCACGGTAATCGGCCTTTTTCAGATACGGTTCCAGCAGTTCGCGGCGTTTGTCTGCCACCTGCTGCAACCCGAATTTCCGTTCCAGTTCGCGGCAGGCGCGCATGGAGCGGTTCCACTCGTATGAGTCGTCGATCTTCTCTCCGCGCTCGTTCACGCAGGTTGACACTATATGTATGTGGCGGCGCTCTATGTCTTCATGAAGGAACACTATATATGGCTGGGAACCATAGCCTATCTTGCGCATATACTCGTCGGCAAGCATTGCCAGCTGCTTTTCCGAGAGATTGTCATCAAGCGACGGATTGAGAGATATATGCAGTATCGGCTTGTCCGTGTTCTTGTTTGCCAACAGGTATTTCCGGAAGCCGTAGATGGCATTCTGCATATTAATATCGGGACAGTTGGCCGAATCAGTAATCATTCCATTCCCCGATATTATACGCGCGGTCCTGTCATCCACCTTCTGCCAGTTATAGGCGAGCGCCCCGTAGAGCGAAACGCCCCGGTTGATTTTCGCCACCATGTCAGTCCGGAAGATGGGTGTTCAGATACTTTTCCTTGTACTCGTTGATAAGAGCCACTATCTGGCGGCTCACTATCACAAGTTCGACGGTCTCCTTCTCCAATTTGCGGAGCAGCACGAAAGCCCTCTTGTCACCGAAATTGGTCTTTACGGCTTTAACCACCTGGTTGTAGTTGTTACCTATCGCCTGGAACTGGTGATAGAAATTGGTAAGCCGGATGTAGAAATCCGTTGTCGCCGGGTCTATCTTTATCACCTTAGAAGCCTCGTCAAGAGCCTTCATCTTGATGTAGCGTGCGCGGTATCTGAGACCCGATTTCTGGAAAAGGATCTCGAAACGCCCGTTCTCTTCCGATGTGAACTTGATGCTGTAACGGAAAACAGCCGGGTCTTTTTTAGGTTTCCGGCCTGCCGTTTTCTTTCTTTTGGTTCTTTTTTCGTCTGCCATATTATATGTTTTTGGTTCTTTATAATCCGGCACGGATTTCCGACTTTGGAGGAAATCCCCTCCCGAGCCGTCAGGCGAGTGGCAAGTTGTTTTGGGATGCCCGAATTTATTTCGGGCTGCCCAAAACACAACTTGCTATGTTCGCTTGAACATGAATTTGCCTGAAGTCAAATTGAGTTTTGACCTTCAGCCTCATTCTTCAGCTTCGGGATAGCTCCATCCGGCATCCATTCCGTTGTCGGTGGCAAAGTTACGATGGTATATCTATCTGTAAAACAGTGGATTATATGTAACAAGATGTCATACGGTGACAAGAGTCGTCACCGTCCCTGGATGATGGTGGTTATTCGGGAAAATCCCCTTTTATTTGCAGTGCGGACGGTTGCGACCGGCCTTCTGATAGCGGAATAATGGTCATATTATCCGATGATTCCGGTAACGGTCGGGATGATGGAAGCAATATCGGACGGGACTGTTGACGGATTGTCATGACCAACAGACAGACCGCGGATGGAAGCGATGTCGGAAAGATGCGGTAACAGTCGCATTAAAGGTTATGACACCGGATGATACCGTTAACGGATGCGAATTCGGATGGTTGGAAAGAAACGTCTGCGGATTCACGGATTAGTGGATGACACCGGTATTTATTCAATAACAATTAAAAAGAAAGACTTATGAGTAAAGAAACTTTGTTCGTTGCGATCAGCAACCAGAAAGGAGGGGTCGGGAAATCGGCCCTGTCCGTAGTGCTTGCCAGTTACTTCCATTTCGAGAAGGGGCTGAATGTGGCCATCGTTGACTGTGACTCTCCCCAACACAGTCTCGTACGTATGAGGGAGCGTGACAAAAAGGCTGTTTCCAACAGTGCCTATTACCGGCAGCTGATCAAACAGCAGTGGAGCCAAGTGCAGAAAAAGGCCTATCCCATTGTAGGTTCTACCGCTGAAAAGGCAAGGGAGGCGGCTGATGAGATTGCGGCAAGCGGAGATTACGACCTCATCTTTGTGGATCTTCCCGGAACGGTCGAGTCCACCGGGGTATTCCGTACGATTGTCAATATGGATTACGTGCTTACTCCCACCGTTCCGGACCTGATTGTGATGCAGAGTACGCTGGCATTTGCCACGACCGTGCTTGACCACATCAAGAAGATGGAAAATACCCCGTTGCTCAAGGACATCTTCTTTTTCTGGAACAAATTGAAAAAACGTACTAATGTGGAGATTCTCAGGTCATACTCGGAAGTCATGAGAGAACTGCATCTGACAGTCCTTGACAGCACGCTTCCTGACCTGTGCCGTTATGAAAAGGAGATTACCCATGCCAAGCGTGCCTTTTTCCGTTGCACGCTGATGCCACCTCCGGCCAGGCAACTGGAAGGCAGCGGGCTGGTGGAACTTGCGGAAGAGCTTATGGTCAAATTTAAACTTGGAGAGTCATGAAAAAGAAAATCGTAGAGGTGGACGAAGATGTCCTAAAGGATATCATCGTCGGCGACATACCTGTTTTCGGCAAGGACAGCCCCGCCCCGAAAGAAAAGTCCGTGGAACATCAGGAAGCGAAAAAAACTGCCGCAACCGTACCGGCAGATACTCCGGCTGGCAAGCCCGCCGTGGAGAAGCCCAAGAAGAAAAAAGATGAGTCCTGCGGATACCGAGAAAGGTTTCTGGTCAACATCCCCGCTTCAAACCGCTCCCATGTCTATATCAACCGTGAAGTGGCCGAGTGCATCAAACGGGTATTGCCTGTCATCGCTCCGGAGATGAGCATATCCGGCTTTATCAGCAATATCCTTGTGGACCACCTGCAAAAGCATTGGGACGAAATCACCGACCTGTATAACAAAGAATATTATAAACCCTTAAAACCATTTTGATTATGATTCCCCTACTCTATTTTACAGTAAAAGCCGTATGTGCAATTTATGTACTGTGCCAGGTGTGGAAATTCATTTTTCGTCGGCGCATGTATGGAATATGGGACCGCCTATTCAGAGTGATACGGATTGCCCGCGTCAGATTGTGGAAATACCACAAGCGACGAATGGAACAAGCTGAGCGTCGAGCTCGCAAAAAGGCCAAATATAAAAAGCCGGGAACAGATACAGCCAAAGAAAAATCGGAAACGGCTATACCCTCATCACCCCCCGAAGACGATGATGTAATTGGCAAAACAAAGATTGTCTATCTGGAAGATCCGAAAACGACGACACAGATTCCTACCCGTTCCGAACCTATGGAGAAAGTTCCTTTAGAGGAAGAGGAAGATATCGGTACCGATGATGTGACACAAGAGAACAAGGGGCTGACGGAAGAGGACCGGGCGGAGCTGATGGCTCCAGTAGATACCGAACCTGACCCGGATTTCAACACGGCATTGACAATCGAGGAAATAAACAACGTGGCTGAGGTCCTTACCTCCGGGACTACGGACGAACAGAAAGCCAGACGGGCCGCAAGAACCATTCATTACAAACTGAGTGAGACGGAGATACTGACCTTCCTGACCGACAAGCTGAGCAATCTGGATAAGGTAAACGGTCTGCTTGACAAGTATTTGGGTGACCGACCGGGTCCCTCAGGAAAAACAGGCCATAAGGAAGAAGAGCCTTTCGATATAAACCAGTATGCGTGATTAGCAGTTCAAACCAACCAGACTTCAACGGTCAGACCGTTGAAATCTGGTTGAATGTGAGTTTTGGTGTCAGTTCCTTATGCTTTTAATCACCTCATTTCTCTTGTTCTGTTAAAATTTCTATCAGTTTATATCTAACATTGCTATCATCAGCAGGAGGATTTGCTAAGGTCGTTTTTTCAACCTTAAGAGTGTATTCAGTCCCTTTCTTATAAACAAATCCATCTATACCACTGAAAGGAAGTTTTGAATAGCTTGCATTTCTTTCTTCTTTAACAAGCATACACTCTATAGGAGTCTCACTTCCCCAAGGTGTATAAGTATCTGTTTCTGCAGAAACATACATTTTTACAATTTCTACTTTGTCTGTCAGATCATCTTTATCACAACTGATAAAGGTGTATGTAAACAGGAACAGCATGAGTATTCCAACTAAATTCTTTGTCTTCATATCACTTTGGTTTATAGATTCGTAATTATAAAGTTCCAACTAACATTGATCTAAGCACTTCCAAAAATCAAAATACGTCCCTAAATTATCGGATTTCCTTTTAATGACCAAGTGTTTTATACACTTATTCCTGATTTGTTCACAGAGTTTTCTGTAATTCGCGTTTTCTTGTATCAGCCGTTGTTCCAGCTATTGGTAATCACATGCCTAGAAGTAGCGAAGATACGGGCTACCTATTCTGGAAGAATCAAAAGCTATTTTCCCGTTGACGAAATTTCCCTGCCGATGTAACGTAATGACACCCGATGTCACGCATCGTCAGTGTTGTAAATCAATGAATTAAGCGTTATATATTCGTGGTCGAAATCATTTTTTGTCTCACCAATTAAAAGTTTCGACACATGAAAAAAAGATTCTTTTTTGCAGCCATGATGCTGCTTGCAACGACAGGGGCTTTCGCCCAGGGTAACGGTATCGGCGGTATCACTGAAGCCACCAACATGGTCACTTCCTATTTCGATCCGGGAACCAAATTGATTTATGCCATCGGAGCCGTGGTCGGCCTTATCGGAGGCGTGAAGGTCTATTCCAAGTTTTCCTCGGGAGATCCCGACACCTCCAAGACGGCAGCCAGCTGGTTCGGCGCCTGTATCTTTTTAATCGTAGCCGCCACAATCTTACGCTCATTCTTCCTCTGATTATGGCGGAGTATCCTATCAACAAGGGAATCGGCCGCAGCCCTGAGTTCAAGGGGCTGAAAAGCCAGTACCTGTTCATCTTCGCCGGCGGACTGCTCGCCCTGTTCGTCCTGTTTGTCATCATGTACATGGCAGGTATCGACCAGTGGGTATGTATCGGTTTCGGTGTCATCTGCGCTTCGGTGCTTGTCTGGGTGACTTTCCGCCTGAACGCGAAATACGGTGAATGGGGACTGATGAAATTGCAGGCGCTGCGCCGCCATCCCCGCTACATCATCAGCCGGAAGGGTTTCCTCCGGTTGATTTGTCCAACCCCGAAAAAACGAAGCGTATGAGAAATGTAATGAAAGCCGCCACGCTGGAAAGCCGGTTCCCTCTGATGGCCGTCGAGCACGGGTGCATCATCAGCAAGGATGCCGACATTACCGTGGCCTACAGGGTGGAGCTGCCGGAAGTGTTCACGTTGACACGCGCCGAATACGAGGCCCTTCATTCCACATGGGCGAAGGCTGTCCGGGTTCTACCGAACTACAGCATTGTCCACAAGCAGGACATCTTCATCGAGGAGAGCTACAGACCTGACATTTGCCGTGATGACCTGAGTTTCCTCAGCCGCAGTTTTGAAAGGCATTTCAATGAGCGGCCGTACCTGAACCATACCTGCTATCTGTTTCTGACAAAGACCACGAAGGAACACAGCCGCACGACAAGCAGTTTCAATGCCCTCACGCGCGGGTTCATCATCCCCAAGGAGATGCAGGACAAGGATACCGTTGCACGCTTTCTGGAATGCTGCGGGCAGTTCGAGCGTATCGTGAACGACAGCGGTCTGCTCCGCATGGTCAGGCTGACGGACGAAGAGATTACCGGTACGGAAACCTCCGCGGGCATTATCGAAAAGTATTTTTCGCTTTCGCAGGAAAATACGACCAGCCTGCAGGACATCACTCTCGGAGCCGGGGAAATGAAGGTCGGCGACAATGTGCTCTGCCTGCATACCCTTTCTGAGACGGAGGATTTGCCGTCATCCGTGGGTACGGACAGCCGTTATGAACGACTCTCCACGGACTGCAGCGACTGCCGCCTCTCCTTTGCCGCACCGATAGGGATACTGCTCACGTGCAACCATATCGTGAACCAGTATCTCTTCATAGACGATTCGGCGGAGAACCTGAGGAAGTTCGAGCAGACCGCCCGCAACATGCACTCGCTGTCCCGTTACAGCCGCTCCAACCAAATCAACCGTGAATGGATTGAGGAGTATCTGAACGAGGCGCACAGCAAGGGACTCACTTCCATCCGTGCGCACTGCAATGTCTTTGCATGGAGCGACGACCGGGAGAAGCTGAAGCGTATCAAGAATGATGTGGGTAGCCAGATTGCCCTGATGGAGGCCAAGCCCCGCCATAATACCGTCGATGTACCGACACTCTTCTGGGCGGCCATTCCCGGCAATGCCGGTGATTTTCCGTCTGAGGAAAGTTTCTACACCTTCATCGAGCAGGCCCTGTGCCTGTTCATTGGAGAAACGTCCTACAAGGATTCGCTTTCACCGTTCGGCATCCGCATGGTGGACCGTCTGACCGGAAAGCCTGTTCACCTGGACATTTCCGACCTGCCGATGAAGAACGGTACGATTACCAACCGCAACAAGTTCATTCTCGGACCTTCGGGCAGCGGGAAGTCATTCTTTACCAACCACATGGTGCGCCAGTATTACGAACAGGGAGCGCATGTGCTGCTGGTGGACACGGGCAATTCCTATCAGGGATTGTGCGGTCTTATCCATGCCCGCACGCATGGCGAGGACGGCATCTATTTCACCTATGAGGAGAGCAATCCGATAGCCTTCAATCCTTTCTACGTGGAGGACGGTGTGTTTGACATCGAAAAGAAGGAGTCCATCAAGACGCTTATCCTTACCCTGTGGAAACGTGACGACGAGCCGCCGACACGTGCCGAGGAGGTGGCGCTCTCCAATGCGGTCAACCTCTTTCTGGAGAAGATACGCACGGACAGTACCGTGGTTCCGTCCTTCAATACCTTCTATGAGTTCATCCGCGACGAGTATCAGGAAATCCTGAAGACCAAGCGTACACGGGAGAAGGATTTTGACGTGTGGGGATTCCTGAATGTGCTGGAACCTTATTACAAGGGTGGCGAATACGACTATCTGTTAAACTCCGACAAGCAGCTTGATTTGCTTGGCAAACGGTTTATTGTTTTCGAGCTGGACAATATCCGTGACAACAAGGTGCTACTTCCGATTGTCACCATCATCATCATGGAAACTTTCATCAGCAAGATGCGAAAGCTGAAAGGCATCCGAAAGATGATACTCATTGAGGAATGTTGGAAGGCATTGGCATCCGCCAATATGAGCAACTATATCCGCTACCTTTTCAAGACCGTCCGAAAGTTTTTCGGGGAGGCTGTTGTCGTTACTCAAGAAGTGGAAGACATCATATCGTCACCCATCGTCAAGGGAACCATCATCAACAACAGTGACTGCAAGATTTTGTTGGACCAGCGGAAGTATGTCAACAAGTTCGATGAAATCCAGTCCCTGCTGGGCCTGACCGACAAGGAACGTGCCCAGATTCTCTCCATCAACATGGCCAACAGCCCGTCCCGCAAGTACAAGGAAGTGTGGATAGGTCTCGGCGGAACGCAGTCGGCGGTCTATGCCACTGAGGTCTCGCCGGAAGAGTACTACACCTACACGACCGAGGAGACGGAAAAGCTAGAACTGATGCGGCTTACCCGGAAGCTGGGTGGCAATATCGAGCTGGCAATCAAGCAGCTGGCTAATACAAGAAGAAAACAGTAAAATCATTTATCAACCATTAAACAATTAACCACATGAAGAAAAGAATTTTGACAGCCCTATGCTGTATCTGCCTCCTTTCGGCAGGCAGAGTCCACGCCCAATGGGTAGTGACCGACCCCGGGAACCTGGCCCAAGGTATCATCAACGCCGCCAAGAACATCGTCCACACCTCCTCGACGGCCAGCAACATGCTCAACAATTTTCAGGAGACGGTCAAGATTTACCAGCAGGGCAAAGAGTATTACGACGGGCTGAGGAAAGTGAAGAATCTGGTACGTGATGCCCGAAAGGTGCAGCAGACCATTCTGATGGTCGGCGACATCACGGAAATCTATGTGACCAGCTATGAACGTATGCTCAGTGACCCCTACTTCACCCCCGAGGAACTGAGTGCCATCTCCATCGGCTACACGAAACTGCTGGAGGAGAGTGCCAATTTGCTGACCGACTTGAAAACGGTGGTCAATGAGAACGGACTTTCGATGAACGACAAGGAGCGTATGGACATCATCGACCGCTGCTATACCGACATGCTGCAATACCGCAGTCTGGTGCAGTACTATACCAACAAGAACATCGGCGTGTCGTACCTGCGGGCCAAGAAACGGAACGATCTCGACCGCGTGATGGCTCTGTACGGTTCACCCAACGAACGCTACTGGTAATTTCAGGGAGGATTGCTTATGGTATTGTTGGCTGTGAATTTTGACAATCTGCACCAGATTCTGCAAAGTCTGTACACGGACATGATGCCGCTCTGTTCGCAGATGACCGGCGTGGCCAAGGGCCTTGCCGGATTGGGAGCCCTCTTTTATGTGGCGTACCGTGTCTGGCAGTCGCTGGCCAGGGCCGAACCCATTGACGTGTTCCCCCTGCTGCGCCCGTTCGCTCTGGGTATCTGCATCATGTTTTTCCCGACCATCGTGCTGGGTACGCTCAACAGCATCCTGTCACCCGTCGTGACCGGAACGCACAAGATTCTGGAGACGCAGACCTTCGACATGAACGAGTACCGGGAGCAGAAGGACAAGCTGGAGATTGAGGCGATGCGGAGGAATCCCGAGACGGCCTATCTGGTGGACAAGGAGGCTTTTGACAACAAGCTGGACGAGTTGGGAGCCCTGGACGCCATCGAGGCGTGCGGCATGTACGTGGACCGCGCCATGTATAACATGAAGAAGGCGGTGCAGAACTTTTTCCGCGAGCTGCTGGAACTGATGTTCAATGCGGCCGCGCTTGTAGTGGACACGCTAAGGACATTCTTCCTGATTGTCCTTTCCATACTCGGACCGATTTCCTTTGCCATTTCGTGCTGGGACGGTTTCCAGGCTTCGCTCAGCCAATGGTTTGTCCGCTATATCAGCATCTATCTGTGGCTGCCCGTCTCCGATCTTTTCAGCAGCGTGCTGGCCCGCATACAGACCCTGATGCTTCAGAAGGACATCGAGCAGCTGTCTGACCCCAACTTCATTCCGGACAGTTCCAATGCCGTGTATATCACGTTCCTTATCATCGGCATCATCGGGTATTTCACCATCCCGACCGTGGCGAACTGGATCGTGCAGGCCGGAGGAGGCGCCGGGAACTACGGAAAGAATGTGAACCAGACGGCTTCCAAGGCCGGGTCCATCGTGGGAGGCGCCACCGGTGCCGCCGTGGGCAACGTGACCGGAAGACTGTTCAAATAATGACAATCAAAAAAACTGAAAGACAATGGAATTCAAATCACTGAAAAATATCGAGACCAGCTTCCGGCATCTGCGCCTGTTCGGAATCGTCTATCTGGGTGTCTGCACCCTGCTTGTGGGCTATTCCGTGTGGAAGGCGTACAGCTTTGCCGAAGCCCAGCGCCAGAAAATCTATGTGCTGGATGAGGGGAAATCGCTCATGCTCGCCCTATCGCAGGACCTGGAGCAGAACCGCCCCGTAGAGGCAAGGGAACATGTCAGACGCTTCCACGAGCTGTTCTTCACGCTGGCGCCCGACAAGAGTGCCATCGAGGGAAACGTGCAGCGTGCCATGTTCCTGAGCGACCGTTCCGCCTATTCCCATTACGGTGATCTGGCCGAACAGGGTTACTACAATAGAATCATTTCGGGCAATGTCAGCCAGCGTATCGAGATAGACAGCGTGAAGTGCGACTTCAACACCTATCCGTATGATGTCACGACATACGCACGCCTTTTCATCATCCGTAAGAAGAGCGTGACGGAACGCAGCCTTGTCACGCATGGCAGGCTGCGGAACTCCACCCGCAGTGACAACAATCCGCACGGGTTCATCCTGGAAGGGTTCCGCGTGTTGGAGAACAGGGATATCAGAATGTATGACAGATAAAAACAAGGTATGTATGAGAAAGATGTATGTAAAAATCAAGGATTTTATCGGGGGCAGGCTGCGCGGCCTTTGTGACAGGCTCACACCCCGTCAGAGGGCAATCGCCGTCATCGTGATGGCTTCCCTTTTCGCGCTGGTCAATTTCTACATGATTTTCCGGGCGGTTTATGACATCGGGCGGGAGGACATTCGGCAGGACGTCATCAGGATTACTCCGCTTGAGGTTCCCGACTTTGTGCCGGCGGATACCCTTTCCGACGTGAAAATCCGTGAGATGGAAGAGTTTTTTAACCAGTTCAACAGGTAAGATTATGAGTACGGATGCAGAAAAATTGAAACAGAAGCAGAAAATCAGGAAATATCTGGTTTTCACAGGTATGTTCCTGCTGTTCCTCGGGTGCATGTGGCTAATTTTCGCCCCGACCGAGAAAGACAGGCAAGAGGCGGAAAAGAAAACGGGCTTCAATGCCGAACTTCCCGACCCGAGGGGTACGGGTATCGAGGCGGACAAGATGGCTGCCTATGAGCAGGCGGACATGGTTCGCCGGCAGGAGGAGAAGAAGCGTACGCTGGCCGACTTCTCCGCCCTGGCCGATGGACACAGACAGGAGAATGCCCCGGGAATAGAAACGGCACAGGAAATTGGAAGTGAAAATGAAAGCCGTGCGTACCGTTCCGTAGGAAACGGCAGGACGGGTGCCTTCGCCTCTTCCGCCTCGGCCTACAACGACATCAACGCCACGCTTGGCAGCTTTTACGAGAGTCCGGAGGAAGACCCGGAGAAGGAGGCGCTGAAAGCAGAGGTGGAACAGCTCCGCCAGGCTGCCGCAACGCAGACGGCCGGACCGAGCTACGAAGAACAGGTGGCTTTGCTGGAGAAGTCCTATGAGCTTGCCGCCAAATATATGCCTTCGGGCGGCAGCACGGGAACAGCGGAGAGTCAGGAGACGGAAAGTTCCTCAAGGGAGAGGAAGGCGAAAGCCGTTCCTGTCGGGTTGGTGTCCTCTCCGGTCGTGTCGTCCCTTCCTCAGCCTCTTACCGATTCGGTACAGTTCGCGAGGCTGCTTTCCGGTGCGGATATCGGCTTCCATACAGCTGTGGGCAGTGCCGGGACACAGATGGCGAGGAATACCATACGGGCCTGCGTGCATGGCGACCAGACCGTCATCAGCGGACAAAGCGTGCGTCTCAGGCTGCTGGAGGCCATGCGTGTGGGAAGATATGTGCTGCCACGCAATACCCTGCTGACCGGTGAGGGACGTATTCAGGGCGAGCGGCTTGGCATTGAAATCCTGCAGGTCGAATATGACGGCAATGTCATTCCCGTGGAACTGACCGTGCTGGACAGTGACGGACAGGACGGGATATTCATTCCCGGCTCAACGGAAGCGAATGCGGTAAGGGAAGTGGCCGCCAACATGGGACAGAATCTCGGCACAACCATCTCCATCACCAACCAGTCGGCAGGCGACCAGCTCCTCTCCGAGCTTGGACGGGGGGCCATACAGGGCGTGTCGCAGTACATTTCCAAGAAGATGCGCGAGGAAAAGGTGCATCTCAAATCAGGCTACGGACTGATGCTTTATCAGAACAACAATCAATAACCCATTAAAACAGTAAAGACATGAAAAAGATTCTTTTGATGCTTGCCCTCGCAGGCGGCGTTGCAAGTGCACATGCACAGTCGGCTGATACCACGGCCGTAAATGATTTGACCCTGAAGGCGGATATCTATCCGCAGCAGGAGGACGGCGACCTCTATCACGGGCTGTCCAGAAAGCTCACCTTTGACCGGATGATTCCGCCATACGGGCTGGAAGTGACGTATGACAAGACAACCCATATCATTTTTCCCTCGGCTGTCCGTTATGTGGATCTCGGTTCTCCGAATCTGATTGCGGGCAAGGCGGACGGTTCTGAGAACGTCATCCGTGTCAAGGCTACCAGAAAGAACTTCCGTGAGGAGACCAACATGTCGGTGATTACCGAAAGCGGAAGTTTTTACACCTTCAATGTCAAGTATGCCGACGAGCCCCTGCTGCTCAACATCGAGATGGCCGATTTCATCCATGACGGCAGCGAGGTGAACCGCCCGAACAATGCCCTCGACATCTACCTGAAGGAACTCGGCAGCGAGTCGCCCAAGCTGGTACACCTTATAGCCAAGGCCATCCACAAGGATAACAGACGTCACATCAAGCATATCGGAAGCAAGGCGTTCGGCATCCAGTACCTGCTTCGCGGGCTCTATACCCACAACGGGCTGCTCTATTTCCACACCCAGGTGAAGAACACGTCGAACGTGCCTTATGAGGTGGATTTCGTGACGTTCAAGATCGTGGACAAGAAGGTCCTCAAGCGCACGGCCATCCAGGAGCAGGTGATATTTCCGCTGCGTGCCTACAACTATGCCACGGCTGTTGCCGGAAAGAAGGACGAGCGTACCGTCTTTGTCTTTGACAAGTTCACCATTCCCGCCGACAAGATGCTGGTGGTGGAGATGCACGAGAAGAGCGGAGGCCGTCATCAGAGCTTCACCGTGGAGAGTGAGGATATCGTGAGAGCGAGGGTGATCAACGAACTTAAAGTGAAATGACCATGAAGAAGTATCTGTTTCTTTTTGCCGTATGCGTATCGCTTGCCCTGTCATCGGGGCAGGCATACGCCCAGCGTTACCTTCCCGGAATGAAGGGTGTGGAACTCAGGGGAGGCTTTGCCGGAAACCTGAAATCACCGGTTGACTGGTACACGGGCTTTGCCGTGTCGGGATATACGAAAAGGGCCAACCATTGGGTGGCTGGCGTGGAATACCTGCTGAAAAACTACGGCTATCGCGGGACTTCCGTTCCACGGGCCCAGTTTACGGCCGAGGGCGGTTATTACCTGAAGTTCCTGTCCGACCCGGCGAAGATATTCTTCCTCTCTGTCGGCGGTTCCGCCCTGGTGGGATATGAGACGTTGAACTGGGGAGAAAAGGTTCTGTATGACGGTTCCATGCTTTCCCACCGGGATGCCTTCGTCTATGGCGGAGCCCTGACGCTGGAGCTGGAAAGCTATGTGACGGACCGTATCGTGCTGCTTGCCCATGTGCGTGAACGTGTGCTTTGGGGAAGTTCTCTGGGAAAGTTCACGACACAGTTCGGGCTTGGAGTCCGTTTCATCATCAATTAGACGCCTATGGATATAGAGATGATCAGAGGCATTCCCATTGAGGAATTCCTGTCCCGTCTGGGACAGGAGCCGGTCAGACGGCACGGCGACGAATGCTGGTATCTCTCCCCGTGCCGTGAGGAAAGGACACCTTCGTTCCATGTGAACACCCGCAAGGGTGTATGGCACGACTTCGGTACCGGGCATGGAGGCGACATCTTCACCCTTGCTGGAGAACTTTCGGGATGTGACGGCTTCATGGCTCAGGCGAGGTTCATCGCCGGAGTATATGGAGGCACAATACCTGAATATGCCGGACAACCAAGGGTAAAGGATAGTATCAGGATGGAAAAGCAGAAAGAGGCCTCTCGCTTTGAGGAAGTGGTACGGAGTCCCTTGTACTGCAATGTCCTGCTCGGCTATCTGAAGGGACGCGGCATTCCTGCCGGAATAGCCCGTGCAGAGTGTGAGGAAGTACGGTTCCGGCTGTACGGCAAGCGGTATTTCGCCGTCGGCTTCAGGAACATGGGCGGAGGCTATGAGCTGCGGACCAGGTTCATGAAATGGTGCCTGCCGCCCAAGGACATCTCCGTCATCCGCAACGGATCGCTTACCTGCAACCTTTTTGAGGGCTTTATCGACTTTCTTTCATGGAAGGTACTCGGCATCAGCCGCGGTGAGGATTATCTGGTCCTCAATTCGGTGGCCCTGCTTGAACGTTCGTTCCTTTTTCTGGACAATTACGGGAGGATCCGGTGCTACCTGGACAATGACGATGCCGGAAAAAGGACACTGGCCGTCCTTCGGAAACGCTACGGTGACAGGATTGACGACTGTTCCGACCTGTATGCCGGATGCAAGGACCTGAACGAATATCTGGAAAGCAATTTTCCGCCTGAACAGTAATTTTTTTATAAACCGTTAAAACAAGAAATGAATATGAAACCTAATATGAACAGAAAAGGGCTGTATGCCCTTGTATGCGCCTTGATGGGCCTGACCTTTGGTATGCTGACCTCGTGCAGCGATGACCTTGACATGCAGCAATCCTATCCCTTCACGGTGGAGACGATGCCCGTACCCACACGCATCGTGAAAGGCGAGACCGTGGAAATACGCTGCGAACTGAAACGGGAAGGGCGGTTCACCGATGCCCGCTATACCATTCGCTATTTCCAGCCGGACGGCGAAGGCAAGCTGCGCATGGACGACGGAATGGTGCTGCTACCCAACGACCGCTATCCCCTGGACCGGGAGGTGTTCCGCCTTTATTACACCTCCGAGTGTGAAGACCAGCAGAGCATCGACATCTATTTTGAGGACAACAGCGAACCGACCCAGCTTTTCCAGTTGACATTCAATTTCAACAACGAGACGGGAGATGAGGACACCGTGGTTACTATCGGTGGCAAGTGGTATCCTTTAATAGATCCGATTCGCCTATGGGAATAAGGACAAGTTTGTTTGCCGCGTTTTTCGCCATCATCTGCTTCGGGAGCATACCGTTGCGGGCGGAGAATCCGGTAAAGGAAAAACAGGACAGGTTCAGCCTTGCGGTCGAGTGCATTAAGCGGTTCGAGGGCTGGCATGGAGAAAAAAGACACTGGCCTTATGTCGGGTACGGGCATAAGGTCCTTCCCGGGGAAAGGCTGACCAATGGCATTACAAAAGAACAGGGGGATTCAATCCTGAGAGCGGATTTACGCAAGTTGTGCCGTATGTTCAGTTATCTGGGACGTGATTCGCTGATTGTAGCTGTTTTGAGCTATAATGTGGGGGCATACCGTTTGAAAGGTTACGGCAAGATGCCCAAGAGCAGCCTGTTGAAGAAGCTGGAGGCCGGAGACCGGAATATCTATAAGGAGTATGTTTCTTTCCGGTGTTACAAAGGTAAGGTAGTTCCGAGTATTGAACGACGAAGGAAGGTGGAATACATGCTGCTCTTCGAGGAGTAAACAAACGAGGAAGAATCTTTCAGTCTTTTGACTGTCAGTTTCTTCCTCGTCTTTTGTTTTACTTTCCGGTTATCGTTTCCGCCATAGGGTTCTGCCGGTGCATTTCCCAGTTCATGATTGCCGATTTTTTACTTGAATTTGCATAGCAGTATTCGCAGAGATGGGGGCAGGTATTGTATTCCCCGATATCCTTGGCTGCCATACATCCGCATGAGGTGCGTTGTCCCGGATCCTTTTTGTGATTGCTGACGAAGTATTTGTTGCCAGGGAGAATCACGGCACCGTAAGGAAGGTCATTCATGTCGAAAAAGGCTGGAGACGGCATTTCCTGTATGATGACGCCCAATGCGGACATCAGCTCCTTGTCTTTCCATGCCAGACGTGCTATAAGGTCACCGTCGATGCAGCGGTTACGGGATATCCTGTATTTGCCAAGATCCAGATTTTCGCCGCAGGTAGCCAGCTCCAGATTCCATCCTCTGTTACGGTTCAGTACCGTCAGTTTTCCGGCAAGCTCCTCCATTTTTTCTTTATTCCATTCATGATATGGGATTCCGCTGTCTGTCATGTTGGCCTTGACCTTTCTGTACGAGTCTATGTCTGCAAAACTGAAAACCAGCTTTTCCGTACAATTGTGTATCTCCGTTCCTACACGTTCGATCTTTTCAATCAGAGTATCCACGGATATGTTGTCTGTGAGTATCAGCGGATCGAACCGCCATATTACGGCTTCTTTGCCCAATATATCGGAAAGAGTCCTGAATGTTTCAATACGTTCTGTCAGCGGAGGAACACCGGTTTCCAGTCCGTCTTCCTCATAATCATTCAAAGTGAACTGGATATAGCAGCCGATACCTCTTTCTTTCAGGATCGGCAGATAAGGAAGAAGAGGTTTGGGATTTTTCGACCAGAACACTATGAATCTTGTATTCCGGTAAGAGATATAGCTCTTTTTTCCGTTGAACGGGTTGTTCCACACGGAATAGCCGGTTTCGAGCCGATGGAAGAACCAGTCCGCATAGAATGCCGGGATGTCCGTGCTGCGGCTTGCCGATATGATGTCGGGAGCCGGAACTTCCATTTTTTGACCGTCTATGATGATATTTGCTTTTTTCCAAGTCATATTGTTAAGATTATATAGTGAAGACAGGCATCGGTTATGAACGCCTGTCCGGGTTGTTGATATGTCATTGGTTTGTTTCTATGCAAAAATAATATGAATATTTCATTCTGTAGCTGTTCAGCCTACCAGAACGGCATCCTGTATTTCCACCTCTGAGGGCAGACGGGAAAGCAGGAGTTCCGCCATTGCTCCGTTCTGCGGAATCAGGGCCGGGAAGTCCGTTCTGCCCGGCTTATATATCTCAGTCGCTACATTATACAAGTCCCAAGCGGTAACCTGTCCCTTTTCGCGGACCAGTTTCAGCACCTCTTCCGTGAAGATGGAAATCTGGCTCTGGTTAAGCGGGTAGGTTTCCACGGAGGATGACAGGTTCCTGTCCGAACTGTCATGGGAGACACGCAATGCTGTCAGCAGCCCGATATACATATACACTTCTTCCAGTGAGACGATTCTGCGTTTCAGCCGCTGAATGCGTGCAATGTCTTCGTTCATGTTCACTTCGAAATTGGCCAGCCATCCGTCCACCGTCTCGAATACCCCTTCCGTTGTCACCTTGTTTTTTCCGTAGTTGCAGATGCTCCTTTCCGGCGAGAGGATACATTGGTTATGGCATACTTTCACGCACGGGCCTATGGCCGCCTGTATGCCATCCTGATGGTAGGCGACGACCAGCGTAGTTGTCAGCTCGTCCGTTTCCCAGTCCTTGATCCGGATAGTCGCGAAGATGCGTCGGAGGATGTGGGCTTCCACTGCCTTTTCACCGTGTGTCTGTTCTACCTGCGGGAGAATGCTCACTCCCGGTTGTGTCTTGTTTCTGTTCTGGGCCGCGAAGATTTCCTCCACCTCGTAATCGAGATTATACTTCTCGCAAATGCCCATCATACGCTGCAGGACCTGGTAGTGATAGATGCCCTGGACAGGCTTGCCGTAGATATCATTCTCCTTGTAGGTACGCTGGAGAGTCTCGAAGTTCATTACTTCGATTCCGTTGTTCTGAAAATCAAACTGCTGTTGTTTTTCCAATACTGCCATTGCTTCCATAATCTTGAATTTTATAAAGTTAATACTATGATTGTCTGTCTTTTTTCAGGTATGTATCTGCCATCCGTGGAACGGTTCAAGTGTCACGGCAAAGGATTGGTCGGGTATTCCGTGATAGAGCAGACCGCCCACGATGCCGACGCTTCCGTCAGGATAGCGTTGCGTGAAGCCGAACGAGTACGGGGCATGGTCATAATAGAGCGAGATTTCGCTTGGATGGTCTGGATTCTCCTCCCATTTTTTCAGTCTGTCCAGACAGTTCTGGAGTGATGTGTCACCGATGGATTCGGCATAGCGTTTTACATTCTGGAAATGTTCTTCATTCAGGATTTTCATGACTCATTGTATTTTATCTGTTAAACACGTCCGGCTCCGGGAGCCGGTATTTTTTATTTCTCGCCTGCCTGACTGTCCCGTGGCCGTACCCGCAAGGTTTGGCGAAAGAAAATACCGCAGCCATCGGCGAGGATAATTTTCTTTCAGCCAACCCCGCAGGGGCCTGACCTTGTCCGGGTACGTTGGACACGGGACTACCTTTGCAGGGAGGAAAATAAAAATTCAGGGTCATCAAACTTATATCTGTGTTATTAGGTTTATGGCTAAATTGTGCCGTTTTCATGTGAATCCGCTTTGTAGATTATTTCATCTATTATCTCTTTCTCTTTTCTCTCACCTTTGAGGAAGGCAAGCAGCCACCGGAAAAAGAACGGGGCTTGGTCTGTCCCCAGCTGTGAGCTTTCCCCGTTACGGGTGGCGCATATTGCAAACCGTCCCAGTCCGAGACTGTCCTGTGGCGGTACGATATGGAATGACAGATCTTCCGTACCGTTGATATGAAGCCCGCCACGGTAGGTGTAGAAAGTCTTTGCGGCTCTACTGTCCGTATCAATGTCCACCCGGCTGTAGCCGCAGCGTTTCAGTTCTCTGATGATTTCCCTGTTTGTCATAATTGTATCTGTCTGATTGGATTTGAAATGTTCTGGTGTACTGTTCCCGTATTTGGGGATATGCCGTGTTCTGACACCCACTTCCGGTATGCCGTGGCATATTCCTGCCTTTCCCGTTCCAGACTGCTTTCCGTTTCCGGAGTATATCCGAGCAGACGTATGTATCCGCCGTTGCAGCCTGTCAGTTCGCAGCGCATTCCGGCTGCCTCCAGTTTCCCGATGCGTTTCTCTGCCGTCTTCGCACTCGAATATTCCTTGGGCCAGAAATAATGTTCTCCCTGTGAGCCGTAAAAGTCTTCTCCGAGTATCATTTCTCCGATATGTCTCCGGCTCTCGATGAAGCCGAACCGGGCCTTGCCCAGTGCCTGGCGCATTGCCTTGTGTGCCGATCCTTCGGGATGGCGGAACACTTCAGGACTGTCTTTTCCCGTAATCTTCGGCAGTTCCATCCGGTACGGCTGTCTGTAGCTGCCGATTCCGAGTGTGAGGTAGAAGTTGGTGTGGAAATAGTCCGTCATAGGGTCGCTTTCATCGAAATTGTATGACATCACAAAATCCCTGACGTTTGTCATCACCTCCTTGGCCCGGTCTGTCAGACTGTCCGATGCCTGGATGTTGTAGTGGTTGATGTCTCCCTGTACCTTGCCGGATTCTTTTGTAAAAGCCTCGAAGTCCGCTTTCATCAGCCGGACAAGGATTGAGCTGTATCCGTCCCTGCGGACTGAGAAGGTGTATCTCGGATAGGTCTCCTTGAGCCATGTCCTGACCAGTTCCGTGATTTCCGGCGCGGACTGTCCGGTATAGTTGCGCCCTTTCCAGCGGTATTCATTGTACACGTATTCAGCGTATTCCTTTGCGGTGGCATCCTGATAGTCGTGTTCATACCCTGTAGCGGCAGAGGAGACACCAGGCCTGTCTTTCCATATCTCGAAAAGTTTCTCAAACTCGGTGTTCAGCTTTTGCATGAGGACAGTGTCACCACCCTTGTCGGGGTGGTGAAGCATTGCCAGTCGGCGGTATTCCTTCTTCAGGTCCGCCAGTGAGTGTATGTTCTGAAAATAAGTCATGATCGTAGATGTTAAAGTCCCGCGAGACGGTTGATGAAATATATCTGCCAGTCCTGGTCGAGTCCGAGGTTGCTGCACGCGATCTCGAAGTCTTCGCTTCTCAGGTCATTGTCTTCCTGAAGTTCCTGCAGGTTCCTTATCTCGTCGTCCAGGTATTCCTGTGCCTCTTCCTTGCCGCAACTGCATGAGTTGCAGATCAGGTCAATGATGTTCCGTGCCATATCCGTTGTCTTTAGTTGTTTGCCAGATATATGTCCCGTTTCCCGTCATAGCTTTTGCCGTTCCACCACTCATCGGCGGCCTCGGCGAATGTCTGCCCGGAATTGGCTGAAGGGAAATCGGATGTCTTGAGTCCGGTCAGGTATTCAAGGGCTTCGGTGTTGTTGGACTTCCACCATTCCTGCATCTTTTCAAGAAAGGATTGTCTGGAGCAGGTCTCCACATTGTCCGCGCACCGGGAGCACCAGATGTCGTCGTCCACGTCACTGTGATATTCGTTTGTGTTGACGTCCACCCATGCCTGTATCTCAATCTCTGCAGAACCGCAGTCGCTGCATACCCGAATTCTTGAATCGTCTGGGAGTTTGCGTCTGGCCTTGCCGTCATAGAGACTGACGGCCCGTTCCACCAGTTTTTCCCGGTAATGGTCCGTCAGTTCCGCATAGAACCGTTCGGAGGCTCCGAATACACCCTTGTCCGTCATCAGACTCCATTTTTCCCAAAAATGTGGGTACATTTCCTTGAAGACTGTCCTGCACTCTTCCTCACTCCAGGCATTCCACATGTAGTAGAAGAAGCTGGACACTGCATTTTCCGCTTGATATTTCATATTTCCGTTTTTATTTGAGGTTATACATTCTTGCAAAATGGCTGTTCACTTCGGGAATCCTTTTCTTGTAATAGGGCTGGTTGTCCCTGCACCAGTCCGCCAGTTCCTGTTTGTTCCTGAAAGGTTCCCTCCAGCTTTGCCCGCTCATGATCATTTCCACCTGGGGGGCCAGCTCCCTGATGAACGCTCCGACAGTCCATCCTTCCCGGATGTGTCTGTCCATATTGACTTTTGTTGCCATATCGTCTTTCATTTCAAGAGTTCCCGTTTGTATTTTCAAGTTGAAGCCTGACCGCTTCGTACATCTGATTAAGCCAATCTATGTTGCTGGCTCCAAGTTCGAAGGGAGCCTGGCTGCAAACCTCTTCCATACTGTCCTTTATTGTTGCCAACACGGTAATGTGCTTGTCAGTAACCTCAATTCCTGTAACATAACACTCGTATGGTTCTACATTATCGTCAAACCAGATGATCCATACAGGGTCTTCTTCGTTGTCGGTAAACGTGATTTTTTTCAGGCCGTGCGCATCGAGCAGTTGCCTGATGGCTTCGATTATGTCCTTTCTCAGTTCTTCAATCCTGTCGCTGAAACACATGGACGTGTATCTGACCTTGCCTTTGTCAACCCGTTCCCTGAAAGAAAGGATCTGCATGTCAGGGTGACTGCTGAATCTCCACTCTGTCACCTCGTCATCATCGCGGGTAGTGTGGATGTTTCCGCCCAATACCAGACCGCAGTCTTCCGTTACAATTCTTTCCGCCTCGTCGCGGTCTTCCGCCACGACCTTGTAGGTACCCTCGAAGGTGTACCTTACTCTTACATCGTACTTTGCCATAATTCCTATGATTTGGTTAATGATTTCTATTGTTGATTCTTATTCTTGGTTCTCGAACGATTCCGGTGACAACCGGTACAGTTCAGCCAGGTTCAGTTTGGCCATCGGGTATTCCACCCATCCGCTTTTGCGTCTGTATCCCGTATCTTCGGCAAGGCTGTTCCTTATGAGGAATTCCATCGCTTCCGGATTGTTGTTTATGTCAATGAATGCCTGGTCGGGAATCCCGAATGCCGGGGAGTCTTCCAGATTGACGGTAAGCACCGTGTATAGTTCCCCGTTGTCCGGTGATTCCAGACTCAGAACCGGCCATCCGTTCGGGTAGAAGCCGGTGACAAGCCTGAATTCCTTTCCATGGTACCGGAATGTCCTTTCAGACCGGTTTTTCCCGGATTCCTGAATTTTGAAGTCGTCTTCTCCTTCAGTGAATGTCCTCACCGGGCAGGACACATCGTAATGGCAGCCGTCTTCGTGTCCGCACAGGTATTCTTTTCCCTTGAATAGGATGATTGCATATTTCTTTTCCATGATTTGATATCTTTAAGTGACCATACTTGATTTATGAAGCGACAAGACCTATCTTTTCTCCGAAGAAGGAATCGCATACCCCGTACACATGCTTGATGGAGCATTCATATTTTGAGTTCTCGCTGTCAAGACGGAAGCGGAATCCGTGATAGTCCCTGACTTCCAGTTTCAGTCTGACATCTTTCAGGAGTTCCATTTCCAGGAGACTTCCACCGCCGTACATGGAGCTGAAGATGCCGCAGCAGTTGCCTTTGGGAATAATGACTTCCACAAGCGAGAATCCGGCATCATAAAGTTCCTGCAGGTTTACCTTGCCGATATAGGTCAGCAGGTTGGCACCGCAGCAGGAGTTGATGAGTTCCTGATAGAATTGCTCATAGGATACCTGTTCCTTGCCGTCCCTGTATTTTTTGTCGGGGAACCGGCCATATACCGTGTAGCCTTTCTCCACCAGCATTTTCTTCACTTTGGCTGGATTGAGGTTCAGCGCGTCTATCATATCCCCGAAATAGGATTCCTTGTACCGGTATCCTTCCTGCGATTCCAGCCAGTTGGAATTGATGCAGTCGTAGTTTGACAGCATCTCGACACGCACGGGGATGTCATCCGTGTTTTTGAGAAGTTCTTTCAGCGTGTCAGAGTCGTTTCTGTCATAGATTTCTTCCCTGATTTCGTCTTCGTGTTCTTGAAAGAACTTGTCCACTTCCTCTTCCCCGAAATCATGGAAACGGATACATTCATCCTTCAGCTTTGAGACGATTTCACGGACAGCTTCCCATTCGGCGTCACCGTACCATTCGTCCACTTTCTCCCACAGACTTTCACAGCTCCTTTCTTCCAGACACTTCTGGATGGTGTCACGGCAGTTGTCGAGATTGTCGTTGTAGTTCACCCATACCAGCGTGTAGGACTTGTCCATGAGCGATTTCACGAATTCCATTGTCAGTCTTTCCTGTTCTTCCATTTCTGTTACCTGTGTACGGCAGGATTCTGTTTCCCGTACATGTCGTATATAAATGAGAAGAGCGACCTTTCGGCCGCTCCCTTGTCATCCGTTCTCTTCCTTGAGCCTTTCATATTTCTCTGTTTCCATTTCCGTCTCGCCGTCGAAGTGGAAATGTGCCATATGACCGTATCCGGTTTTAGGCTCACCGCCGCATTTGTGCAGTGCGGTGTCTATTTCCCAGTCGGTATCACCGATGCCGAGGGATATGTATGTCCCTCTGAGCATGCACCCGGCCAGCCTCAGTGCGGCATCCTTCCTTTTTTCCCTGCGGAGCCTGTCAAATGCCGCGAGCGCAATTTCCCGGTTGGGTATTTTGATCGTCGTTTCCATATCGTTTCATTTTCAGTTTGCCGTTTCCTTGTCTTTCCCGTTGTCTTTCGCTGCCAGGACACCGAAAGGCAGGTCGAGTATCCTGTGGTTGAAACACAGCGTCGAATTGTAGTCCGTGCGTTGCCAGAGCGTGAAGCGGTCTCCGGCGAACGACCATCTGAAATAGCCTGACAGCGAACCGAACTGCGGGTTCACGTTCCTGCTTATGAGGAAGCGGTTCACGTCCACGATGTGTCCCGCCGTCAGTAGTATGTTCAGTATTTCCACGAATGCCAGCTGCGAGTACGGGTCGATAGGCATTACAGGTCCTTTGAAGTTGATTTCCATATCTTTTGTCTTTTAGTCATAATTGTCATCAAATATTTCGTACCGGAAGGGAAGCGTGTCGCAGTAGCAGCTTGATACGCCCGTGTATATCAGGGCGTCTTCTCCTGTGTCCGCGTCTTCTTCAGCTTCCGTGACGGTGTCCCCGTACAGGTCGTGGTAATGTGATACCATCATGTGCGGGTCATCCGTGGTGATGTCATAGCCGTAATGCCTGCTCCAGTTTATGAAAAACTCCGTTTCTTCCTCTTCGAGCCTTTCAAGGGCGTCCCTGATCTCGAAGAAGTTGGGACAGAGCCATTCACGGCTGATCAGCGTGTCCGGGATGTTCTCCCATCTGGGATACCGGTATTCCGGTTCCTTTTCCCCGGGGAACAGGTCGGAACAGGCACACAAGAACTCGCTCATGTCGCTGTAGTCGGACAGGTGCAGCCAGTAGTCCCTGTAATCCTTTATGTCCATGAGATGCTGTGTGGTCACGGCAATCTCTGCATTGTTCAGATCCATATTACTTGTCTTTTATGTATGTGGATGCCGGGGATTCCATTCCACCGACCTCGACAAGGTGCCGTGTCCCGGCTGTGCAGGGTTTTTCGGGAAAATACCGCAGCTCCGCGAGGATGATTTTCCTGAAAACCGCCTGCGGCCTGACCTTGCTCAGCCGATGGGGACGCGGCTTACCTTTGTCGGTGGGAATGGAACTCCCGGTCTTCTTCATACGGTTCATATTTATTCTGTTATGCGCTGGCTTCCCCAGCTGATGTGTATTTTGCCTTCACTGTCCTGCGTGCGGATGAGCAGGCTGTCGATGACAGACATTGTGATGTCGAACTCCTCGAAGATTTCTGACTGTTCTTTGACCTCACCGGTCTTGATGAATTCGTTCAGACGCTCCTTGGTCAGTACCAGTGCCATCAGGTTCTGTTCGACCGAATCTTCGTAGGTGACGTAGTGGACATCCTTCATTTCTTTGGAATCGAGACGGATAAAACGGAAGTAGAACTGTTCCATACGGGGGATGTTCCACTGCAGGGATTCCAGTATCACGTCGTTGCAGGTAGGTATGTTCACGGAGCTGCTCAGGCTCTGCTGTGTGCATATCAGGATGCCGTTGATGGTGGAGTCGAATTCGGTCACGATGCTCTGCCGTTTCTTGAAGGCTACATCTCCCTTGACCACAAATACAGGTCTGTCGGGAAAATGTTCCCGGATATAGCTCTCGTAGAGGTCGAAGGCCGCCAATGTGGTACATCCGATGGCAACCTTGCCCGGTATTGTCCTTATGAGCCTTTCAATGTAGCGGGTCTTGGAAGGATAACTGTCACCGTAGTATCCCTCTATCAGGTGCGGGACCGAACAGGCCTTGATAAGCAGCTTGATCTGCCTCATGAGTCTCAGCCCCGCATCCTTTTTCGTGTCTCCCGTGCTGTTGTAGTACAGTTCACAGATGCGGCAGAACTCCTCGATGATGACACGGTACACCTCGTGTTCTCCTTCCGAGGGGCGGACGGTATGCGTACGTACCCGGTATTTCTCTCCCGCAAAATCCCTGAATTTACGGGTGATGACCGTCTTGCCGATAAGTTCGGAAAGCTCGTCCTTGTTGTAGACATCCTGGTTCTGTTTCTCTATGCCGAAAACGGTGGCTTTCCCCGGGCAGTGACAGGCGCGGAAGAGGACATGTCCCCTGAAGGCGGGGAACGGTGTCCCGTAATCCGGGTTGTTCTCTTCCTCTATTTCGTGATCCCTGTTCTCGTGGTAGACCTGCGGGCTCCAGCATATCATGTTTACGGAGTTGTTGTAGAGCAGTTCGAACTGGCTGTACAGCTCCGCGATGTTGTTGCGGGTGGTTGTTCCGGTATCGAGGATCTTGTACCTGATTCTTCTGAAGATGCACAGGACGTTCCTTGTGCGCTGTGACGTGGGATTGGTGATTTCGTCCGACTCGTCGAAGACCAGGCACAGTTTCCCGCAAGTGCGTCTGACGAAACGCATCAGACCTTTTTTCAGCTTGCCGAGCATGGAAGTGGAGACGACAAGGAAGGTTCCTTCCGGTACATGGTCGAGGTCCCTGACGTTTTGTATTGTACGGAACCGTTCCTTGTTTACAGTCAGGAACGGCACCCAGGTCATGTTGGTGGCGATGGCCGGTGCCAGTATGATGACATTCCTTGCTCTCCGGAACTTGAGCAGGTATTTCGCCCGGTGATAGACGGCGGCGGTCTTGCCCGAGCCTTGCTGCCAGTTCAGAAGGGCATAGCGTTTCTGCAGCACGAGGTTCAGGTCGTGTTTCTGCAAGTCCGTGAATTCGCAGACTTCACCTTCCTTGTTGATGAACCTGGTGCGGTCCAGGTATTCCTTCAGACCGTCATCTTCCCGCATTTCCGCAAACTGGAGATTCTGGGTCTCATATTGCCTCTGTTTGCGCCGTATCAGTTTTCTGGCGGCACGGATCTGCCGCATGTTCTTTTCCGTGACGGTTTCCGGCATCGGGAGTTCGGCCCTTCCGAGTATGATGTCGTTGATGCCTGCGGCCTTGTGCGTGACCTTGTCGAGCAGACGCGGGGCATACTGTTTCAGCTTGAAGCCGTAGGATGTCTTCACCAATGCCACTTCCTTGCGCGGCACCACGTTCTGCGAGGTGATGTACCTGCGGATGATGCCGAGAACCTTGCCGGTGGTCAGCTTCTTGCGTTCCCATTCCTTTATCTGTTCCCTGGTGGCACCTTCCGGTGGTTTCTGGTTGCGGAATTTGGACACCAGTGCTTCCGCCTTTTCGATGTGCCTGTTCAGCACGGCATGGGCTTTCAGCTCGTACATGTACTTGGCGAGCCTGTACTCGAACTGTTCCAGTTCTTCCTTGTCTATATGGTTGGACTCCCGCATCAGTTGGAAGCGCAGCCGGTGTTTCATTTTCCGTACTTCGGCTATGCGTTTCTTCAGCTCATCCATGCTGACAAACTCTTCCGCGTTGTAGGGCTGCATTTCAATATGGAGGGAACGGCGGAGGAATACCATGATTTTTGTTGCGAAATTCTGTACGCCCACCGGAGAGAAGGCTGAATGGTCCAGCCGGGTCTGGCCGATGAAGGAGAAATTCGAGTTGATTTTCGCCACGCGGGTCTTTTCCCAGAACTCGTTCTGCATGAAGGAGAGAGGGACGATGACCATCAGGATTCCGGCAGGGTTGAGCACGTCATAGGCCTTGTCCATGTAGAATTCCTGCGACAGCCTGTAATCAAATTTCAGGTTGAAGGGCGGATTTCCGACAATGATGTCGAAACGCTGTTCGGGATTGTACAGCTGTATGTCGCATTTCTCGATATGGGCTTCCGGGTAGAGGTATCTGGCAACGGCCACCGCCTTGCCGTCGATGTCGAATCCGTAGGCATTGTGCAGGTTGGGCAGATGGTTGAAGAAGTTGCCCATGCCGCAGCACATGTCAAGCACCATTTCCGTAGATGTCGGGGATAGGGTTTCCATCATGTTCCGGCATATGTCGTGCGGGGTGAAGAACTGTCCCATCTCGAATTCCTTCTTGGCCTCGGCGTATTCATGGTAGCTGGTGAAATCCGCCTGCCTGAGGTTGTGCAGTCCTCCGGTTCCCGTGTAGCAGTTGTAGATGCTTTCCTTCGGGACGAGGTCCTTGCCGGAGTCTATGGCGAAAAGGATTTTCTCGTTGACCTCGGCACGCCTGTCCTGGGGAATCTGTTGGGGTATGATGGCATACATGTCTTTTCTTTTTTAATGGTTGGAAACGAAGACACCCCGCAAGGATGTCTTACGGGGTGCCTGAATAAGTATTTCATGAATCAGTCTTCTCTGAGTGTGATTTCATCCAGCCGCAGCCTTCTGTAGCAGTTCTCTGCGGCCTGGCTGTCCTTGAAGCGTACGTCGATGCGTCCGTTCTTGTAGAACTTGATCTGTTCTGCGTTGCTCAGGGTGAGGTTGTACCATTCGGTTATATCCACATCGCGTCTGTCAAGGCCGATGACCATACCGCTTGAACCGTTTATCACGTCATCTGCTCCGTATGCGATACCTTCGCAGAAAATGTCCACTTTCCTTCCGCAGTCATACGAGAACTCATATTCCCGGTGGTATTCCAGATGGATGCTGTCCCAGGATACGATGTCAGGGAAAGTTATCTTGTCCTTTTTTAGTTCGGGCTTCACCTTGCTCCAGCGGGAAGGCTGTACCGTTTTCAGGAAACGGGCCAGCAGTTCTTCCTCTGCGGTCTCACGGAAACTTTTTCCGCCGAGGTGTTCAATGACCATGTCCACGTAAGTCTGGTAGATCGGACGGAATCCCATGCGCATGGCCTTCTCGTCGATTACAGGAATGGGGACATCTACATTGTAGGTCCTGTTGAAATAGGAAATGATGCGACTCGCGAAATTCGCGTTGGCATTGCAGTTGTTGTCCGCAAGCTCGTTGATGAGGTCAAACGGTTTGAATTCGTTGTGGGTATAGTCATCCTCCCCGCTGTTGTTGAAATAGAAATTCCGTATGGAGACCTTACCGTTATTCTCATACTTGAAGCTCTTGATTTCCCGATACCGTTCCGCTTCTTCCTTGAAGATGTCATACCATCGGTCGATACGGTCAAGTGTCCTGTAGAGCTGGTCCTGCTGTAGCTGGCAATACTGCCGGTCCTGTTCTGTAATCTTGTCCTCGTTCCTTACTTGCACGTTCAGGATACCTGTAAGCAGGTCAGTGTGGCTGCCTGCTGTTCTTGTTGCTGTTGTCTGCATAACTGTATTGTTTTAGAGATTGTCAATTTCGGGTTTGATACGGTAACAGTAGGTGATGTGGCTGTCCATGTCCTTGACCAGCTTGACCTGTTCGGGATGGAAGTTGAGACGCCGTTCCATGGCCGGGGCATCTATCTTGTCCCATTCGTGCTGCGGCAGGAACCGGTTTTCATGTCGGAAACACCAGAGTACTATCTGGTTTTCCCAGTTGCCCTTGAACACGGTTCCTTCATAGTCCTTCAGGAACTGCCGGAAGTCCTCTTCGGTCCTGAAAGCCATGTCGTAGCCCTGATACAGGTTGCGTGCGTCCGGACCCGTGTCCTTGGTCAAATAATACTGTCTCCATGTTTCCGTGGTGAAATCACCGTAGAGCGGATCAGGTTCGGAATAGGACCATAACGGTACTTTTGCCGTGAATGTGACGGCACCGTTGGCACACGCTCCGCAGTTTCCCCAGTCCTTGAATGCACCTTCCGTCCATCTGACGAATTTCAATTGCTTGGGGTCAATATGGTGGAAGGCCCCTCCGCTGACGCTCAGCCGGATATTGGCGTCCTGCTCCCATACAAAGGGAATATAAGGTTCTTCACAGATGGAAATCCGACCGCTCTCTTCATCATTGTTTTCAATAAGGGCATTGCTGTAATATTTCCCGTATCTGTCCACATAGATGAGTCTGTCACCTATCTGTGGAGTCTTTTCCGAGCGTGTCCTTTCTATCAGTTCCACATAGCCGTTGGCCATATCCACGTCCTGCTGTGTCAGCCAGTGTTCATGATCGTACAGAATGTTCAGTGGTTTGAGTGTTTCCACCGTGTACTTGTTCTTTGTTGCCTGTAACATAACATTTGATTTTTTGTTAGTCCGGCTTCTGGGGCCGGAGTTCCCATAACTACAGGCCTAAAAAGGTCGTGTTCCGTACATGCAAGGCTTCGGGAAAAAATACCGCAAGCCCTCCGGGGCGAGGATGATTTTTTCCACGAACCCGAAGGGCTTGGCCTTGCTTGTACGAGAAGAACACGAATTACCTTTGCCTGTGGTTATAGGGACTCGGCTGCGGTATGCTCGTTTTCCCGATATGTTTTTGTTTCTAGATATTATATGTTTAAGATTGCCTGTAAGCCTTAGGAGTCATACCCATGTGATGCTTAAAGTATTTTGAAAAGAACGAATGATTAGGGAAATTCAGCTCATTGGATATTTCTTGGATTGTCTTATTGGTTGACCGTAACAAAATCTTAGCTTCCAGAATGGTATATCTGTCTATCCAGTCATGAGCTGTCAGTCCGCTTGTCTTTTTTATAATGTCTGACATATATTTTGTTGAAATAAACAGTTTTTCTGCATAGAAATCCAGTGTTCTGTTTTCCTTGTAGTGTTTTATTATCAGCTGAATAAATTTACTCAGCAATTCTTCTTTTCTCTCCTTTTTTTCCCGTTTATCAGAGTTAATCAATAAGCCGGTGATATAATAAATCAGAGCCTGCAGTATCGAGCTTATCATTTTATCTCTATATACTGACTGGTCTTTAAGTCTTTGGATAAAGAAATCATAAAACTGCTGTATATTGAAACATTGATTTGCTGTCAATTCAATTTTAGGGTATTTTGGGATATAAAGAAAAATTGGAAGTATTTCTCCTATTTTCGGAAAAGCTTCTTCAATAAAACGCTGTGAAACAATAAAGAAAATTCCTCTGATATCAGACGAAACATCCTTGTGTTCTATTATATCTTTAGGAAGTGTTATTACCATATCTCCCGGCTGTACGTCGTACCTTATCATGTTGATATCAGTAGTTATATGTCCGTTAAGACACAAACTTATTGTAAATGCACCAAGTCTGATGGGTGAATCATTGGGAATATTGAATTTAGAGAGATCATCCAGTACAATAAAATCGTTATCTACATAATCTATATCGCCTATAAGATTCTTTGCTATTCTTATATCCAGGTTCTTGAATTGGTTCATATTTTTTTTATTACAAATATAATTGTATCCATATTTCCATCAAAGAATTTCTTACTAATAGAACATTTTTAATGGAAAAATGAATATAATATTCCCTTATCCAGCAACTACTATTCTAAATCACATAGTAAAAAAAGGGTTTTAGAACATTCCGCATGTGTAAATGGAAACGTGTTTCTCATTGGGTTTGATGAAATTTGCAAAAGCTAAAGTTTAAGACAATGAAAAGATTATTTATGTATTTGAGTGCGGGAATTATTATTCTTGCATCAGCCTCCTGTAAAACAGATTCAGGAAGAAAAGAAAGCTCTTCTGTACTGGTTAAAACATTAACAGTAGGAAATAGAGACAGCGTTGAGTATGTCAAATACTCTGGAGTTATAAATTCGGAGAAAGAAGTGACCATAGCTTTTAAGGTCAATGGCCAGATTGCATTCTTACCTGAAAATGAAGGAATGAGTTTCCGTAAAGGCAGTATTATAGCAACATTGGACAAGCATGATTTTGAAGTCCAGTATAATGCTGCAAAAGCTGTATTCGAACAATCGGAAAAAGAGACGAAACGCATACAAGCCTTGTTTGAGAATAACACAGTCTCTCCAAACGATTATGAGAAAGTCATTGCTGCAAACAAAGTGGCAGAGGCCAAGTTCAATGCTGCTGAAGATGCTTTGAGATACACGGAAATAAAAGCTCCATTTGACTGTTTCATATCAGATATTTTCAAAAACAGCGGAGAGATAGTTTCTGCCGGAATGCCCGTTTTGCTTCTGAAACAGGAAGGTGGGTACAAGGCGGACATAAGTATGGCATTAAAAGATTATAACAGATTGAAAAATCTTATATATGCAGAACTTGTGTGCGGTAATCTATCTACCGCAATAACATTAAAAGCCCAAAACCGCAATGCATCAAACGGACAACTATACAATGTTTCCTTTGACATACCATCAGAATTTTCCAAAGTCCTGTCAGTCGGTATGAATGTAGATATAAGATTAGCATATTCAAGCACAACCCCATCATTATCATTGCCTGCATCGGCTTTATTTCAGGATAAAGGGAACACATGCGTATGGAAGATCAATAATGGGAAGGCTGCTTGTACACCCGTTAAATTAATACGGATAGAAAGAGAAACGGCATTTGTAAGAGGGTTGGAACCTCACGACAGAATAGCCATAACCGGAATCCATAGTTTGTCTGAAGGGCAGACCGTGGAAGAAATGAAAGAAGTGTCATCAACCAATATAGGAGGAATGCTATGAAAAGTATGGCGGAATATGCCTTGGAAAACAAGGCCCTGATCAAGCTGTTTATAGCTTTCCTCGTTATCGGCGGTCTATGGTCTTTCTACTCCATGAGCAAAATGGAAGATCCGGAAATAACGGTCAAACAGGCTTTGGTCATGACTGTGTATCCTGGTGCAACTGCGCATCAGGTTGAACTTGAAGTGTCTGACAAGCTGGAAAAGGCAATACGTCAGATGGGAGATATAGACTATATTGAATCAAAATCACTGAACGACCTGTCTCTTATAAAGGTAGTTCTGAAAACAACTGTACCCAATGGCGAATTGGAACAAAAATGGGATATATTGAGAAAAAAGATTGTCGATGTTCATACCCAATTGCCTACCGGTGCCTCAGTACCAATGGTACTTGATGACTTCAGTGCTGTCTATGGAATGTTCTATACGTTAACGGCTGATGGTTTTTCAGACAGTGATATGATACGATACACAAATTTCATACAGCGTGAACTTATCAACATAGAAGGTATAAGAAATGTCCAGATATATGGAACTGCAACACCTTGTATAAATGTCAATATAGACAGTAAAGAAATGGCCCGTCTGGGAATTTCTCCAATTGAAATACTGATGACACTGCAAGATCAGAACAGGACAGTATATAGTGGCTTCTTTAATAGTGGCGATGAGCGTATGAAGGTTATGGTACCCGGAAACTTTCGTGATCTGGAAGATATCAGAAATCTGGTTCTGAAAGGCCATGACGGTAATACGTTCACTCTTGGAAATATAGCTGATATCGAGGAGGACTATGAGAAACCGCAGCGTAACAAAATGAAATATGACGGTAAAAGGGCTTACGGTATTGCAATAGCCATGGAATCAGGCTATGATATTCTAAAAATCGGAAAGACTGTAACCGAAAAGATTGAAGAGCTGGAAAACGGACTTCCGTCAGGGTTCAAGTTCAACAAGGTTTTTTACCAGCCTGAGCGTGTAAGTGATGCCATTGATACATTTATTGTAAATCTTATAGAATCAGTACTTATCGTTATAGTTATTCTTATGCTTACCATGGGATTCAGAAGTGGTGTCATCATAGGAACAGGACTGGTAATTACAGTTTTGGGATCTTTTGTAGTCCTATATTTCTTTGATGGAACTCTTCAGAGAGTGTCTTTAGGGGCATTTATAGTTGCCATGGGTATGCTTGTGGATAACGCAATAGTGGTTGTGGATGGTATTTTGGTTGACAGTGCGCGTGGTATGAAAAAGCCTCAGTCACTTGTTCACACGGCTAATATCACGGCACGTCCGCTTTTGGGAGCTACCCTTATTGCTATCATAGCTTTTATGCCGGTTTCGCTGTCCCCGGATATGGCCGGAGAATATGCCCGCGACTTATTTATCGTATTGGCCGTATCTCTGCTTCTCAGCTGGATTCTGGCACTGGTACATGTCCCGATTCATTCAGAACATTATTTGAAGATTAAGACGGCAGATGACAATACAAATATTTTCAATACACCATTATACAGAAAATTTCGCGGGGTGCTTACTTTCCTGCTGCATCATAAAGCCGGGACTATTATCGGAATTGTACTGCTGTTAATTGTCAGTGTTTGTTGTTTCAGTTTTTTACCACAGACATTTTTCCCGGATCTGACATACAACCAGATTTATATGGAATATAAGATGCCGGAGGGAACACGTATCGAGAAGGTTGAAAAAGATCTGGAAGAAATAGAGAGGTATCTCAAGACAAATCCGGCCATAACGCACGTAACCACATCTCTCGGAGGCACGCCGGCGAGATACAACCTTGTACGTTCAGTAGCTGATCCAAGTCTTCGATACGGAGAATTGATTATCGATTTCAAAAGCCATAAGGACATAGACAACTGTATGCAGGATTTACAGGAATATATGAACCGTCATTATCCTGATGCCTTTATCCGGCTAAAGAAATATAACACTATGTATATGGAATTTCCTATAGAAATTCTGGTCTCCGGCCCAGATCCGGGAGTTCTGAAGGAATTGAGAAACAAAATTCAGGATATTATGCGGGAGGAACCTTCTGCAATGCTTATTACAGATAATTGGGATGATCCAGTCATCAACATGGACATTAACTTCAACCAGCATAATGCCCGAAGAGCAGGACTTGGAAAAACAGATATTGGATTGTCATTGCTCTCAGTGACAGAGGGTATTCCTGTAGGTTCTTTATATGATGGCAGTATATTAAAAAATATTTACCTGAAGAACATAGGATATAACAGTCTCGAAGATGTTACTGTCAATTCTATGCTGCCTAATATTACTGCTGTGACAGAAGAGGAAAGTATCCAGCGAATGCTTATGGACCCTGAACGGAAACAGTTGTTGATAGACAGGTTGACATCCGGAAGGCCTGTTAAAGAAATATCGGACAGTATCAGCTTTGAATGGAAAGATCCAGTCGCCTACCGTTATAACGGACAGCGTGCTGTCATAGTCCAGTGTAATAATGCCTACGGATTTACTGCTGAAGATACACGCCTTGCTCTTGAAAAGAAAATTAATGAACGAATTGAGTTCCCTGACGGCTATTCCATGAAATGGCTGGGTGAGTATAAGGCAAGTACAGATTCTAACAAGTATCTTTTCAGAAGTCTGCCCATAGCGGTCATATTCATGTTTGCGGTTTTGGTATTTCTATTCAGGGATTTCAAGAAACCGTTAATTATTTTTCTGTGTCTTCCGCTTGCATACATAGGTATTGTAATGGGCATTTTCGTCAGTGGAAAGCCTTTCAGTTTTGTTGCTGTTGTAGGAGCTTTGGGATTGATAGGTATGATGATAAAAAATGGAGTTGTACTTATAGATGAGATAACTGCTCAGATCAAGACTGGCGTTGAGCCTGTTGAAGCCCTGTTGTCAGCTTCTTCATCCAGATTAAGACCGGTAATGATGGCTTCAGGAACTACTATCCTCGGTATGATACCTCTGATTTCAGATGCTATGTTTGGTCCTATGGCTGTAGCCATTATGGGAGGCCTTCTTGTTGGTACAATCATTACATTAATGATTATTCCTGTATTCTATGCTTTATTCTTCAATATTAAATGTGATTAAAATGAAAAGACTTTTATCAGGCATATTTATAATCCTGCTATCATCGTTCTGTTATGCCCAAAGAGTATTCACTCTTGATGACTGTTGCAGGATTGCGGTAGAGAACAATAAAAAGATGAAACTGTCAGATTTTTCGATAAAGCAGGCAGAACTTCAAGAAAAGAATGTGGTAGCAGGTTTTCTTCCGAAACTGTCCGCATCGGGAGGCTATCTTTATGCCAATAAGGATTTTTCGATGGAACTTGCCCCTTCTTTATCTGCGGCCCTTGATATAAGCAATACTTATTTTGCAGGTGTACAGCTTGAACAGCCAGTTTATATGGGTGGCAAAATTATTGCGGCAAGGAATATGTCGGAAATTGGCACAAATATGGCTGTACTGAACCGGAAAAAGAACGATTCCGAAATCCGTATAGAAACGGAAGAAGCATACTGGAATGTAATTAAGGCCAAGGAACTATATGAGGTATCAATCAAATACAAGAACCTTGTGGAAGAGCTCTTTAATAATATTGAAAAGATGAATAAAACTGGTATGTCACCCAGAAATGAATTGCTCAAAGTACAGGTGAAACTGAACGAAGCCAATCTTTCCATGAAAAGAAGCGAAAATGCAATCAGACTGTCGAAAATGGCTTTATGTCATATAATGGGAATTCCTCTGAGTGATGATATTGAAATCTCAGGAACCATAGAATTTGAACCGGCAGTATTCCGAAATGATGAATTCATAATAGAAAACCGTTCTGAATATAAGTTGTTGTCTGAAAATATCAATCTGAAGAGAGAGCAGATAAAGTCTGTAAGAAGTGATTATTTGCCAAGAATAGGACTTGTAGCCGGATATAATTATATAGATGGAGTTAGAATGAACGGACATAAGTTTCTGAAAGATGACATATTTTCTGTAATGTTGGCTGTAAAGATTCCTCTTTTCCATTGGGGAGAAGGACACAGAAAAATAAAATCTGCAAAAATTGAATTGCAGAAAGCAGAGGTCATGCGGGATGAAATGATTGAAAAGATGCAATTGGAAGTTACAAGAAACTATAATATTCTGAATGAAGCTGAACTGGAGGTTGAACTTACTGAAAATGCTTTCAGTTATGCAGAGGAGAATTTGCAGGAAAGCAGCAAAAGCTTTGAAACAGGTATGGAAACATTGGCTAATTTTCTGGAAGCACAAGCCAGTTGGCAGAAAGCATATTTTGAGGTTATATCTGCAAAAATCAATTACCATATTGCAAAATCTAAATACTTAAATTCTATTGGTGGCTTATGAAATCAGATTCAATTGAAACAATAACTGCTGAAATAAAAAGGCTTTTATATAAAGAAAACCGGATAAGTATTAATGATATAATGAAAACAATTCATTATCCGCATGAAATGGTACTTATCGCAATAGGTTATCTTTTGCGTGAGGACAGTATATACTTTAATGAGCAGTATATGATCATTGAGTATAAAACATTTTATTTTTAATAGCGTCTATTCTTAGTCATTGGATACTAATGATGAAGGATGTATATTAAACTGTGCCAGTAAAGAATTAATTTCAACTTTGCTAGCACAGTTTTTTCATAAATAATATTTTGAGCGTATCAAAATAAAGTTATTGAACAGGTTGTTATTTTAAAGGTTTAGTCATGACTTGTGATTATGTATCCAGACTGATTGTGACTTGTTTTGCTGTTTTTTCAGAAAAAAGGTGTTATCTTTGCAAGTGAGATAAAGAGTTATTTGAAAGCATGAGAAATATGGCGGTTCGGAACAGTCCGGCTTTTTCTTATCCATTGCCCGTTCTCGTGCGAGTTTTATCCAATCTGTTGATAGTCAAATAAAACCTACCTGATTACAACAAATATAGTGAAAGGCGAGCGCCGAGACAAACGGAAAACGAAGTTTTCAAGTCGCACTTAGCCACTTCCCTACCTCATTCAAAGATAACAAACGGCAAGTACAGATACAAAAAGAGGGGCCCCTGCATGCAGGAGCCCCCTCGGTATAGTAGTGTGAATAAAATCAATTATTTCACGAATTTAACAACCTTTCCGTCTACTACGGCGATATATACACCACCATTCAGCGTCGATACATCGACCGATGCCACATCGGCAGCTCTCATCACTACACGGCCGCTCAAATCGAAGATTTCGACACGTTGAGCATCGGCGGTGTAAAGCACAGCCTCACCGGCGTTGTAGTAGACATTTTGCGACTCTACCCGGTCGATCGACGATGCTACCTGGAAAGATACCAAGATAGCGATATTCTCTTCGTCAACCGTGAAATAGAAACAACCGTCCTCCTCGTTTGCCGTCAGAGCAGTTGCGTTCTTCATAACGCTACTTACAGAATAACCTTCGGCCGGCGTAACGGCTACACGCAACTCAGTACCAATCTCTACACGGCTCAGGTCGCTGGCACTAACCCAAGAGCTCGTAGCCTCGTCGTACGATTGAATCTCGGCAGAACCTTGTTCGGTGGCAACAGGAACCAGCGTTACAGAGCCATAATCTTTCTTGGGAACGACTTTAACCACATAGTCGCAGTAGGCCAACTCATAAGCAGTCGTAGTATTGGGAGTCCCATCATATGGCTTATTTTCTGATGCAGCATCCTTACAGATAATAAATCTAACCACAGCCATTTGACCTTCGGTCATATCTTCCGGTATGGTAATCGGGAAAGAAACAGTTCTGTCATTAGAAGAAACGGTAACTCCTTCTTCTGCAGCGGCAGATATACTGTTATAAAGATTATTATTATCTCCAGAACTTATCCAATTCCCGTCATAGGTTCCGAAAATCTTGTCGTCAGCACTCGGAGTTACTCCACTTCTCAACAGGAATACCGTGAGGCAACCCCAACCATCTTTATCATAAGTTACTTTCAAGTCGAAAGAAGCTCCGCCGGGATAGACCAAAATAGGATTATCACTATTGTCCCAAGCCTGATAACCCGCTGAGCCTTCAGGAGTAAAGGTCAAGGGAGACTCCTCGGCCACATTGACTACATTCAACACTTCGCCTTTGGTTTGCCAGTGTTTGTTACCGTCTGTAGCGGCAGTGGGTTTACCAAAGTCGTCATAACTGGCTTCTACGGCCTCTTGACCATAAGACAACGAAACGCAACCCATTACAGCCGCCATGGTCAACAACGATTTTTTAAAAGAATAAAAAGTAATTTTCTTCATAATAAAATTAATTTTTATAAATGATACATATTTTATATTGCTGGCAAATATACAAAACTTTATATTAAACAACAAAATAATGCCACAAATATCATTATAATAAAAACATCTAGGCTTAATTTATGTTCATTATTACGACACAATGACAATCAAACCATCTATTTTATTTACAAAAAAACGGCTATCCGACAGGAATCATATCCTTAAATAATCAGGAGCGGCCAATCACCGAGCATTCGGATAGTTTTTCTTTCAGCCCGCAATAATACGGTTTTTCACCCGTTATATAAGATACGATGAAAGCAACTGCACAACACGCCATATTCACAAAAATCCTCCTGCCCCGGCTGCTCTGGTGGCTCTGCGTGGGGGGAGCCCTGCTTACGGCGATGCCGTCGCGGGCACTCAATGCCAGCCATTATGCTTCGCGGTCGCAACTGGCCGACGGGTTGTGGGTGAAGATTGCCGTTTACCAATCGGGAATCCACCAGATTACCTACCGGGAGCTAAACCGATGGGGATTCTCCAATCCCGATGCCGTAACGATTTTCGGATACGGGGGGGCCATGCTGCCCGAAACCTTCTCGGAGGACGATGCCGACGACCTGACCCAAATCCCCATTCTGCGCACCGGATCCAAAATTCTGTTCTACGCCCAAGGCCCCATTACATGGAGCTACAACGAAAAGAACCAGGAATATGAGCATGAACAGAACACCTACTCTACGGCCGGATACTATTTCATCACCGACAGCAAGAGCGTCACGGCCGCGCTGACCGACCGTAACGGCAGTGCCGCGACGGGCATGACCGACATTACCTCGTTTGACGAACATGCCGTCTACGAACAGAAACTCTACTCGCCCGGCGCCACGGGCCGCACCTTTCTGGGCGAAGATTTCCGCTATACCACCTCGCGCAACTTCACCTTCGAGATGCCTGGCGTAGACAACACCGCACCGGTGAAACTGCGCACTTCGTTCGGAGCCAAAGTGGTGGGCGGCAGCAGCTATCTGGTATTCACCTATCAGGGAGAAACGTTGCCTGAAAGCACGTCAGACAGAGTGCCCAGCAGCTCGGAGAGCACCTACGACTTCTTTGAAACCACGTCGACCCTCAAAGAGATTTACCTCGACAGCGAAGAACTTACCTTCTCGCTCCTCTTCCGTCAAAGCGGGGGAAGCCTCTCGCTGGCCCGGCTCAACTATTTCCGCTTCAACTACAAACGCAAACTGCAACTCTACAACGGCAGTATCCAGTTCCGACTGAAAGAGGTGCCGCAAAACAGCTGTTACAAGCTGCCTGGCTACACGTCGACAACTCGCATCTGGGACATTTCGGACCCCCAGAACCCCGTCAACATTGTCCCCACTGTCGAGAACGGAAATGCCCGCTTCGTCCCTACCCGGGACAACGAAGAGTATGTGGCCTTCGATACCGAAGCGACTCAAACCTCGGTATCTTTTGTCGAGACCGTAGCCAATCAGAATCTGCACGGCATGGCTACCCCCGACCTGGTGATTCTGGCGCCCAAAGAGTATCTCTCCTATGCCCAAAGCATCGCCCAGCTGCATCAGCAACTCGACGGCATGGAAGTTGCCGTGATCGAACACACGACCGTATTCAACGAATTTTCATCGGGCACACCCGATGCTACCGCCTATCGCCGGCTGATGAAGATGTTTTTCGACCGTGAGGGAGGAGTCAACGGCAAACAGCTCTATCTGCTACTCTTCGGGAAGGGGCTCTACGACAACCGAAAGATAAGCGAGACCGGCAAATATGTGAAATACCCCACCCTGCTTACCTACCAGCACGGGACCGGAGCGGACGAACGGGCTTCCTACACGACCGACGACTACTTTGGCTTCCTCGATGATAATTCAGGAGTACGCATTGCCTCAGACAAACTGCGGGTGAGTGTAGGCCGGTTACCCGTAAAGAGCGAGCAGGAGGCCAAAGATGTAGTTTCCAAATTGGCCGGCTACATAGCCAATACCGACAAAGGCTCCTGGAAAAACCAGGTGTGCATCGTGGCCGACGACGAAAACTATGCCGAGCACATGTCACAGGCCGAGGACATTTCCAAGATTTTGGAGAACAGCGACGCCCACTGTTTCATCAACAAAATCTACACCGATGCCTACACGGCCGAAATCACCTCGACAGGTCGCACCTACCCCACAGCCAAAAAGAAACTGTTCCAGGTACTCGACGACGGGGTGCTTGTCATCGACTACATAGGTCATGGCAGCACCGTGGCCTGGACGCACGAGAACCTGCTCAACATCACCGACATACAGTCCATGTACTTGAAGCGGTTACCGCTCTTCATCACGGCCACCTGCGACTTCGGACGCTACGATCACGAGGATACCTCGGCCGGCGAGATTCTGTGCCTCAACCCCAGCGGCGGAGGCATTGCCCTCATCACCACAACCCGAGTGGTCTACATCAGCGACAATCACTACCTCAACAAGGGCGTAGCTCAAAGCATATTCACCCGCGACGAAAACGGCAACTATCCCCGATTGGGCGACATCTTGCGCAAGGCCAAATGCAGCATACAGCAGACCGACAGCAACAAGCTGAACTACACCTTGCTGGGGGATCCGGCTCTGAAACTGCTCTATCCCGAATATCAGATCAAGGTGACCGAAATCAACGGCTACGACATTACCCAGACAACCCCAACCATACAGGCGCGCGACTCGGTCTTCATCAAGGGCGAGGTCTATACCCCGCAAGGCGAGAAGGCCACCGACTACAACGGCATCATCTGCCCCACCGTCTACGATTCGGAGGTCTCGGTCGTGACCCACGGCTACGGTAAAGAGGGCTCGGTCTTCGAGTTTTCGGAACGAAGTAACCGGCTCTATGTGGGCAAGGACTCTATCGTAGGCGGCCAGTTCGAAATTGCCTTCAAAGTACCGCGGGAAATCAATTTCGCCGACGACAAGGGGTTGATCAACCTCTATTGCTATAACGATGCAAACCAGGAGGGCAGCGGCAACGAATCGAACTTTATCGTGGGCGGTTTCAACGACAGCTCGAACGATGATTTCGAAGGGCCCGAAATATACTATGCCTACCTCAACTCCGACGATTTCAAAAACGGCGACCAGGTCAACGAGTCGCCCCTGCTCATCGCCGAGGTGTACGACCCCTCGGGCATCAACATCTCCGATGCCGGGATAGGCCACCAGATGACGGTCACCCTCGACAACCGCACCCTGTACACCGATGTGGCCTCCTATTTCGAGCCTACGGTGGGCGAGTTTGGTCGCGGAGTCATCACCTATCCCCTGAGCGGACTGAGCGAAGGCAACCACAGCCTGCGGTTGAAAGTGTGGGATACCGAAAACAACTCGTCGGAAGTCGAACTCTCCTTCTCGGTGAAAGCCGGGCTCAAACCGGTCATCTATGACCTCTATGCCGACCAGAACCCGGCCCACACATCGACCAACTTCTACCTCCGCCACAACCGCCCCGATGCCATCATCAACGTGACCATATCGGTCTACAACCTCATGGGTATGGAGGTGTGGCGGTACTCGGGCAAAGGGATCTCCGACATGTTCAAGTCCTATCCCGTCAACTGGGACTTGACCGACAGCAGCGGCAACCGGGTGCCCGGTGGCATATACCTCTACAAGGCCATCATCTCGACCGACAACGAGCACGAGGCTACCCGCTCCAAGAAGCTATGTGTTACGGGCCAATAATATCACCGCACCTTTTGTAACTGGTCCAGAGATGAGCCGGTACCCCCACACGCTCTCGCCTGGAACAACAGAAAAATCCCCTCTCCACCGTTTTCCCATAAAGGGAAAGACGAGCGGGAGGGGAAAAACTTATGTGCCATTCAGTTAAAAACGGGAGGAGAGACCGTAGGGCTTACCGATCATCACCCCCCTATGCAAATATCAATCGAGAGCCACCAGTTCATATTGCTGGCTGCCCATACCGAGGGCTTCGGCATGATCGAGCGTGTGCATGCCATGCCGCGAGTCGATACGCTCGATGAGATGAATCTTACCGTGGTCGGCAGACGAGCGCACCAAATCGGTACAGGCCCTGTCGAGCGCTACCGGGTCGAGCGAAGCCAGAATGCCTATGTCGCCCATCTGCGGGTCGGCCGGCGACGAGTCGCAGTCGCAATCGACCGAAAGATTGTTGGCTACGCTGATGTATAGGATATTCTCACCACAATGGTCGGCGACAGCCTTGGCAGCCTCGGCCATCGATTCCAGAAAATCGTCCTGCGCCGGATTACCCCAACTGGTCGTGCTGGTTCCGGCCGAATGAATCAGCCGCTTGCCATTCGACGAGGCGATGCCGATCGACATGTTTTTGATGGCCCCACCGAAACCGCCCATGGCATGACCCTTGAAATGCGAGAGGACAATCGTGAAATCGTAGTTCAGGAAATTCTTTCCCACAATGTCGCGGGTCAGGTGCTTGCCTCCGGTCACTGGCAACTCCACCTCACCCTCGGCATCCATGATATCGACCGGTGCTATGGCCGTGAAGCCGTGGTCGGCAGCAGCCCGGCGATGACTCTCGGTATCGGAACGACCGCCTCCGTAAGCGGTATTACACTCCACGATAGTGCCATTGACCAGTTGCACCAACTCTTTGATCAAGGCCGGTTGCAGAAAATTATGGCCGCCCGGTTCGCCGGTCGACAGTTTCACCGCCACTTTTCCGTGAGCCTCACGACCAAGCGCCTGATAAATCTTGACCAGATTCTCGGACGATATTTCCTTGAACAGATACACTTTGGGTATCGAATCGCCGGCCGTCGGCGCATCGGGTCGGGTAGCCTCGGACTGATGCTGGGCATTGGCACAACCGGCCATCGCACCGGCTACCAGTAAAAAGGTAAAAATGTTTCTTCGTATGTTCATAATCAGCTATTATTGCGGGGCGGCGCCGAATCGCAACCGACCCTGGTTCAACTATTCACTCCTTATCGCCGTCTCTTGCACTTGCCCTGAAATAACCCAAGAGCTACATGCCGGACGAAGGTAAAAGACAAGTAAACGCGATACTAATTCAATATTCCCATTTCGCGGCAACAACAAGGCATACCGGGCATTTCACCCCGCAACCGGCGGAACACGGTGCAGAAATCGTGCCCGGTAGGGAATCCCAAAGTCTCGGCCACCTCCTCCACACTCAGCCGGCCCTGCTGCAAAAGAGACTCAGCCAAGGCAATACGCTTGGCATTGACATAGTTACGGGTATCTTTCCCGGTTGCCTGCCTCAATGCGTCGTCGAAATAGGCGGGCGAACAACCTGCTCGGGCGGCCAACGTCTCGGCCGTAGGCAAAGCGGAATGGCGAGCCTGTCCCGACCGGAAGAACTGTTCCAGCCACGTGTCGGTCGCTCCCAGCCAATCGGCCTCCACCTCACGTCGGGTAATGAACTGCCGCTTGTAGAAGCGGGCCACGTAGTCGAGCAACAGCCCCATGCGGTCGCCGAGAATAGCCCGGCTACACTCGTCGATACCCCAGCGTAGCTCCTCTTCCAGGCCGTCCATCTCGCGAAACAGAGCCGTACACTCCCGCAACGAGAGGTGCAAAGCCTCGTCGGGCCTATACCGGAAGAACGAATGAGCTCCCGCCTCGCGCCCCCCCTTCAAAAGGCGTATCCACAAAGGGTGGAAACAGAGCAACCAACCCTCTGCTCCGTTGCAGCCGCCCCACCAGTCGCTATCAACCAGTTGGCCGGGCGACGAAGCCACGAGCATACCGTCGGAAAAGTCATACTCGCGTCGACCAAAAAAGACCGGACTGCCTCCCCCGCCAGCCGTCAGCCACACCGCATAGAGGCCCAACCGCAGCGGTTGCGACAACGACGTGCAACCGCCAAGCGGAATCAGGCTTACCGTGGGGTGAAGCGTCTTCACCGAGAAGAGTTGATTGCAACGGGATACGGTCTTTATAGTCAACGGAGTAGTCATCGGTCTTGCCCAAGCGTTTATCCAGATTACTTGTCCAGTTGGTTATAAGCCTCGTCCGAGACCGGTTCCAGCCATTCGTTGGCCGTCTCCTCGCCGGGAATCTCGAAAGCCAGGTGAGCAAACCAGCTGTCGGCGGCCGCACCGTGCCAGTGTTTTACGTTAGCCGGGATATGGATTACCGTACCGGGAAGAATCTCAACCGCCGGTTTACCCTCCTCCTGGTACCAACCGCGGCCGGCTACGCCGATAAGCATCTGCCCGCCCCCGTTTTTGGCCCGATGGATATGCCAGTTGTTCCGGCAACCCGGTTCAAAGGTCACGTTCGACACTACCACCTGCTCGCGGGAGATGGGTGCCAGATAGCTGTTCCCGATGAAATATCGGGCATAGGCCGTGTTGGGCTCGCCTATCGGGAATATCATCTCGCGCTGGAAAGCCGCCCGGGCATCATCGCCCGCGGTATCCTCGGCCCACACCTCCTTGGCCAACCGAAAGGCAGCCCAGGCCTTGGGCCAACCGGCATAGAAACCGATGTGGGTGATAATCTCGGCAATCTCGGTACGGGTGATTCCGTTCTGCCTGGCGGTCTGCAAATGATAGGTCAGTGAACTGTCGGTAATACCCTGGCTGATAAGCGAGGTGATAGTCACCAGGCTACGATCACGCAATCCCAGTTTATCGGTACGGCTCCACACCTCACCGAAGAGCACGTCGTCGTTAAGTGCGGCGAATTGAGGGGCAAACTCCCCTAGCTGGTCACGGCCAGCCGTCTGTTTGATTTTTTCCTGTGCCATAATAGTAGTACTGTTTATCGTCCATGCGACAAGCGCAAGTATAAATAAAATTCTTCTCATATGCTTGTATTTTTTGTTTTTGAATTGTTTTGTCCTTCTTTTTCCTCGCTACAAAGGTAGGACATCTCACGCGCCATCTTTGTATATAAATTACCGATGATTATACCCGAACGTGGGTTTTCAGTCATACTGGTCGGAGGGGAACATGATAAAAGCAGGAAACCCTCCCTGCGACGCCTGTATACCATTTACGGATATTTATACCCCAATCATGGATATCTCGTGCAATATGAATGAGATACGGGATTAAACACTATATTTGCAGTGTGACAAAACCTACTGCAATATGGAAGATGTAATCATGCTCGACTCGGTCGACAAGTACAACAAGATATTCGGACTCGAAACCCTGCACCCGATGGTCTCGGTGGTCGATTTATCCCAAGCCACCCAATGGCCCGAACATTTCAAAGTCAACTACGGGGTGTATGCCCTGTTCCTGAAAAACACCAAATGCGGTGACATCACCTACGGACGCCAGCCCTACGATTACCAGGAGGGAACTATCGTCTGCTTTGCCCCGGGACAGGTAGCCGAGGTGACCATGGCAAAAAACAGCCACCCCTCGGGACACGGGCTGCTGTTCCACCCCGATTTCATTCGCGGCACCGCTCTGGGACAGGAAATCAAGAAATACTCGTTCTTCTCCTACGAAACCCGTGAGGCGCTGCACCTCTCGGAAGAGGAGCGCAACACGGTGATGGACTGTCTGCAAAAGGTTGAGACCGAGCTGCAACACCCCATCGACAAGCACAGCCGCCGGCTCATCACGGCCAACATCGGTCTGCTGCTCGACTACTGCATGCGGTTTTACGAACGCCAGTTCACCACCCGCCAGGAGTCGAACAAGGATATTGTCGTGCGCTTCGAACGGCTGCTCGACGACTATTTCGAAAGCAAGGCCCCACAGGAGCTCGGGCTCCCCACGGTCAAATATTTTGCCGAGAGGGTGTTCCTATCGCCCAACTACTTTGGCGACCTCATCAGCAAACAGACCGGGAAAACGGTGTCGGAGTATATCCAAAACCGTCTCATCGACCGGGCCAAAGAGCTGCTGCTCTCCTCGTCCAAGTCGATGAGCGAGATTGCCTACGACCTGGGATTCCAATACCCGCAGCACATGAGCCGCATGTTCAAGCGCGTGACCGGCTGTACCCCCAACGAGTTCCGCAACTCGAAAGCCGTCTGATTTCCCGTCGATACACCGCGTGGGGCCATTGTCGGGTTCCCCGTGGAAACCCTGCGCAGGACGGACATAAGCCGCTAACATTCAACTACGATTTCCATAAATTGAACCGTTTCTCACATTTTTATATTATCTTTGTTTCGCAAAACAGACAAAAGAGATGGACAGTTCTGAATCGAAATCTACCGTTAAGTTACCGGAGCCTTCGTTGCGTCGGCTTCCCTGGTATCTGGCTTATATCAAACTGCTGCAAACCAAAGGCGAAGAGTATGTGTCGTCTACCCAGATAGCCAAAGAGATAGGCGTAGATTCGTCGAAAATAGCCAAAGACCTTTCATTCATCAACATCTCGGGGAAGACCCGGGTGGGATATGAAATCAATTCGCTGGTATCCGTCCTGGAAGAGTTTCTGGGATTCACCTCCATGCACAAGGCATTTATCTTCGGTGTCGGTAATCTGGGAGCCGCCCTGATGCAAGACTCGGGTCTGTCGCAATACGGCCTCGAAGTGGTTGCCGGCTTTGACGTCAAGCCCGAGCTGGCCGGTACGTTTGTCAACCACATACCCATCTACCACCTCTCGCAGTTTCCCCAAAAGCAAAAAGAGTTGGGCGTGAAGATAGGTATCCTCACCGTCCCCATCGACAAGGCGCAAAGCGTCACCGAAGAGATGATAGCCGGAGGCATCAAGGCCATCTGGAACTTCACCCCGTACCGAATACGCGTGCCCAAGCACATCGTGATACAGAACACCTCGATTTACGCTCATCTGGCCGTCATGTTCAACCGGCTGAACAACATTAAATAATCGCTTATGAAGATAATCGCTGTCGGCTGGAATTATCAATCGCACAATGCAGAGATGGCTCAAAAGGCCATACCGCAGGCCCCCGTCGTCTTCACCATGCCCGAAACGGCCTTGCTGAAAAGCGGCAAGCCCTTTTTCCTGCCCCGATTCTCGAACCGCATCGAATACGAGACTGAACTGGTCTTCCACATCTCCCGACTGGGAAAAAACATCGCCCCCAAATTCGCCCACCGCTACTACGATGCCGTGACTGTGGGCATCGACTTTACCGCCCGCGACCTGCAAGCCGAGGCCCGGGCTCAGGGCAACCCGTGGGACCTGTCGAAGGGGTTTGACTACTCGGCACCTATCGGCGAGTTTCTCCCCCTGCCCGACCAGCCGGAGAAGGCCGGGAATATCGATTTCACCTTGACCCTAAACGGCCAACGGGTGCAACAGGGCAACAGCCGCGACATGATTTTCTCTATCGACCGGATTATCGCCTATGTAAGTCAATTCTACACGTTAAAGATAGGGGACATCATCTTTACGGGGACGCCCGCAGGCGTAGGGCCGGTACAAATCGGCGACCACCTCGAAGGGTATATCGGCGAAAAGAAAGTGCTCGATTTTTTTGTTAAATAGCTATATCACATGCCTCAAACAAACACAGTTAGAAAAAACACCATCATACTTATCATTCTCTCCGCATTTTTCACCTCATTTTCAACGGTCTACGGGCGAAACAGCAGCGACTATGCAACCCGCTCGGTCTTGGCCGACGGAAAGTGGGTAAAGATTGCCACCACCCAGGCCGGTATCTACCAAATCCCTTACGATTCACTCTCGGCATGGGGCTTTATCGATCCGTCAAACGTAAAGCTATTCGGCTATGGCGGACTTGTTATCGACGAACTCTTCTCCAACCAGGACGGTTATATCGACGACCTGCCGCAAATACCACTCTGGCAACACAACAACACGCTCTATTTCTACTCGACCGGAACTACCCGATGGACGTTCGACTCCAGCAACAACGAGTTTACCCAACGGACTCACCCCTATTCGACCCAGGCCTACTATTTTCTCACCGACAAGGCCGTGACAAAAGCCGACTTTGCCACCCTCACATCTCCGACTCCGGCCAATCCCACCCCGGTCACGACATTCAACGATTATGCGTTACACGAACAAGAGCTGGTATCGGTGGGGGAAACCGGGCAGAACTTTTTCGGCGAAGATTTCTTGGCAACACCCAATCAGGATTTTGAGTTTCACCTGCCCGGAGCACAGCCCGCACCTATCAAAATCAGGGTATCGTTCGGTGCAAAAATCGAGGACGGAGAGGGCTATATCTACATCTCGTACAATGGCTCGGAACTGCCAACCAGTACCACAAACCGCATCTCGAAATACTACGACTCCTACGAATTTCTCCGGCAGGTCTCTCCCCTCAAAACCTACAACCAGGCCAGCGAAGAATCGACCATAAGCCTCCGATACACCAGTACGGGCTCCACCCTGTGCGCCTACCTCGACTACATCAGGCTCAACTACCAGCGTCTGCTGCAACTCTACGACGGGCAGGTGGCATTTCGCTTTATCAACCGCACAAGCAACGACCGCTACCAGATAGGCAACAGCACAGCCTCGACCGTGGTATGGGACATCACCACTCCACACGCCCCGAAGGTGGTATCCACTACATTTGAAAACCAAACGACCAGCTTCTCACCCATCGACACCCAACTGAGGGAATACATTGCCTTTGACCCTGCTCAGAAGTTTCCCTCGCCCAGCTTTGTCAAACGAGTGGGGAATCAGAATCTCCATGCACTCGATATTGCCGACCTTACCATCATCACCCCGGCTGCCTTGCAGAGCGAAGCCGAGCGGGTGGCCCAACTGCACCGGGAAGAGGGGCTCTCGGTCATCGTGGTCGAACAGGAACAGATCTTCAACGAATTTTCATCGGGAACCCCCGACGCTACCGCCTATCGCCGACTGATGAAAATGTTCTACGACCGGGCTACCAACGAGGCGGACCGTCCCCGGTACCTGCTTCTCTTCGGCGACGGTTCTTATGACAACCGAGCCGCGATGAAGAATCTACACACACCTCAATGCAGCCAGTTGCTCACCTATCAGTCCAAGACCAGTATCGACGAACGCGAATCGTTCGTGCTGGAAGATTACTTCGGCTTTCTCGAGGAGGGCTCGGGACAGGAAATCAAGACCGACAAAGTGTGTCTGGGCATCGGGCGCTACCCTGTATCGTCGCTGCAAAACGCCCGGCTGGCCGTAGACAAATTGTATCGGTATGTACAAAACAGCGATCTCTCTCCCTGGAAAAACAACATCTGCATAGCGGCCGACGACGGCGATGAAGCGGTACATACCAAACAAGCCGACTTGGGTAGCGATACCCTGCTGCTCAAAAACAGCGACAACCCCAAACTGGGGTACCGGGTCAATAAAATATATATCGACTCGTATTACCTGGATCCCAAAGAGAAAAAATACCTCGACGCTCACCGGGAGTTGATGAAATATTTCGACGAGGGCATGCTCCTTTTCGACTTCATCGGCCATAATGCCTCCGAGATAGGCTTCACCGGCGAAGGGCTTTTCCCCCGATTGGCCATGGATAGCCTCGACAACAGCCGTCTGCCGTTCGTCATCACGATTACTTGCGACTATTGCCGGTTCGACGATGGAAGCCTCACGGCCGGCGAAAGCATGTTTCTCAACCCCACGGCCGGAGCCATCGGCCTGATTACCACCACCCGCGTGGTCTATACCGACGGCAACGACAAGATTAACCGCCGGCTGATGAAATGGTTTCTGTCGCGCGACGACAATGGCGAGTACCTGCGCATTGGCGACATCATGATGCGGGCCAAACGTGATTTCAATACCGAAATCGACAAAAACAAACTCAACTACGTACTCATCGGCGACCCGGCCTTGCGACTTGCCTATCCTCAATACGACCTGCAAGTCACCCGCATCAACGGGCAGAGCGCCACGAGCCAGACCGAAATGGAATCGGGCCAAAGCTATACGGTCGAAGGCGAGGTGCGTACCCCTCAGGGCGAGCAGCTCTCCGACTTCAACGGAGAGGTCTACTTCTCGCTCTATGACGAGGAGAAGAGTTTCACCACCCTGGCGCATCAGGACTCCAAGACCTGGACCTACAACTACCGCCCCGACCTGCTCACTACGGGTATCGGCACCGTGCAGAACGGACAGTTCAGCCTCACGGTTGTCCTGCCGCCCGACAACTCCCACTCGGGTAAATCGGCTCTGCTCAACCTCTATGCCTGCGAACCGTCGGGTCGGGAAGCCAACGGCTACACCGAGCAACTGATAATCGGCACCACTCCGGCAACCGAATCGACCGACACTCAGGGTCCCGAGATTACTTTTGCCGGGATTGACAGCGACCACTTTACCGACGGAGCCCGGATAGAAACGCCGGCCTCCTTCATCTGCCGCTTTTCCGACCCCTCGGGCATATGGAGTGGCAACACGCTGGGCCGACAGATGATTCTGTTACTCAACGGCGCCACTATCGAGGATAATCCCTCCCGCTACTATCGGCCCACTCTCGACGGCAACACCCCGGGCGGCGAACTCGTCTATCCGATACCCGCACTACGGGAAGGGCTTTACACCCTCACATTCAAGGTATTCGATACGTTGGGAAACTCGTCGGAGGTGACCACGGCATTCGAGATTGCCCCCGATGAATCGGACTATCGCCTCCTGATTGACGAAGAGCCCGTGACCGAACAGGCTACCCTCACCTGTCAAGACCTTGAAGGCAACGCCCTTGGCGAGGTGAAGCGGGCCCGTATCTCCGTCACCGACATGCGAGGCGAAGAGGTGTGGTACCGCGAGACCTCGGGCAACCCCTTCCCCCTCGTCTGGGACCTGCTCGACAACAACGGACTGCGGGTACCGGCCGGACAGTATGACTGCCGGGCATACCTCGAAACAGAGACCGGCTCAACAGCCACTCCCACCAAAAAAATCGTAGTCATTACGCAATAATCGGGGGGAATCTCTGTTAATTATATACATGTAATTCGTAACACCACACACGATGAAAAGAACCTATTTTTACAGTATAGTCCTCACACTTGTGTCGATGTGCCTGCCGCTGGGTGTCCATGCCGACAACGCGTCCAAAAACGAGTTCAACCCCATCAACACCGGTGTCACCTCGCTGAGCATTACCCCCGATTCGCGCGGTGCCTCGCTGGGCGACCTGGGTGCGGCCACCGACCCCGACGTCAACTCGCAGTTCTGGAACCCCTCGAAATATGCCTTTGCTTACAGCCAGGCCGGGGTCTCGCTGTCGTACACTCCGTGGTTGCGCAAACTGGTCAACGACATCTACCTGGCCTACCTGGCCGGTTACTGGAAATTGGGCAGCAGCGACTTGCAGGCCCTCAGCGCCTCGCTGCGCTACTTCTCGCTGGGCGAAATCGTCCTCACCGACAATAATGGTAATGCCCAGAACAGCATCACCCCCTACGAGATGGCCTTCGATGTAGGTTACTCGCGCAAGCTCTCCGAGAAATTCTCGATGGGTGTCGTATTCCGCTACATCTACTCCGACCTCGGTTTCCACTACGACGAGTCGAGTGTATCCGATGCCTCGGGTGCTTCGGCCTTTGCCGCCGACATCTCGGGCTACTACACCACCTACCCCATCATCGGTCGCAGCGAATGCCAATGGTCGTTGGGTTTCAACATCTCCAACATCGGTACCAAAGTCTCCTACGACGGGGGTAACGAGAGTGCCTTCCTGCCCACCAACCTGAAAATCGGAACCTCGTTCCTCTTCCCGCTGGCCGACTACAACACGCTGTCGCTCAACCTCGATTTCAACAAACTGCTGGTACCCTCGACTCCGCAGGTAGCCAACTACGAAACCGATGCCGAGTATGAAGAGGCCAAGGAGAAATGGCAGAACACCTCCCCCATCACGGGTATCTTCCAGTCGTTCAGCGACGCCCCGGGCGGATTCAAGGAGGAGTTGCGCGAAATCAACTTTTCGATAGGTGCCGAATACTCCTACAACCAGCAGTTCTTCCTGCGCGCCGGATATTTCAACGAAAACAAATACAAGGGTAACCGCAAGTATTTCTCCTTCGGTGCCGGATTCTCCCTCAACGTGCTGAAAATCGACGCCGCCTACATGGTAGCAACGGCTCAAACCAGCCCGCTTGACCAGACGTTGCGTTTCACCCTCTCGTTCGACATGGACGGACTGAAAGAACTGATAGGACACCGCCGATGAAAACACGTGTAGGATTTGGATTTGACGTGCACCGACTGGTCGAAGGCCGGGAATTGTGGCTGGGCGGCATACGCATCGACCACACGATGGGACTGCTGGGCCACTCTGATGCCGACGTGCTTATTCACGCCTTGTGCGACGCCCTGCTGGGAGCCGCCAACCTGCGCGACATCGGGTATCACTTCCCCGATACCGCTGGCGAATATGCCGGCATCGACAGCAAGATTCTGCTGCGCAAGACCGTAGAACTCATACAAGGTAAAGGCTATACCTTAGGCAACGCCGATATAACCGTCTGCGCCGAACGTCCCAAACTCAACCCTCACATACCGGCCATGCAACAGACTCTGGCCGACTGCATGGGTATCGACCCCGACGACATCTCGATTAAAGCCACAACTACCGAACGGCTGGGATTTACCGGTCGGGAAGAGGGTATCTCGGCCTATGCCGTGGTATTGCTCGAAAAAGCCTGACCCTCCCTGCAACCCGGGGTTCTTCGACCGGGACGAAACATCTCCCCAATGCTTCATCTCACCCCAAAATACCAAAAAGTTTCCCCTCTAACAAGGAGAACAAATTTTAAGGAACTCTTTTATAATTCAAGAAGATATGCTTCCTTCTCAACCTCCTATCCATAAAAAGGGAGGAAAAGCAGGCTGAACAACTTTCCCTCCCCGCCCTGCGAAATTTCTAACCAAACAATTGCACAGGTAGACACATGAACTATGACCCAATAAGTAGTTCACATACCCCCCATTCGTTTATGGTTTTCGCAGAAATAAACCGAGAATCCCCTCTTTTTTTCAGTCCCACTTACACAGCTCTTGGAGCCTAAAAATAATCAAAGAAGCGTGAGCCTGATGGTTTATCCTATTCGAGGTCCAGCAAAAACCTTAGGTGGACAAACAACCAGCCCACGCTTGTATGTACAAGCGCAGGCGTTTAGCTGTCGATTACCCCACCTAAAAAGAATTTTGCTGATTCCGAATAGAGGTAATATCTAAACGCTTATGTTCCCAATATTTTTTCAAAGATAATCTTTTTCTATCAAGAGGAACAAATACACTTCTCTTTTTAACATTTCCGGTTTATATGTTTTTTAGAAGTTTATTACCGTTTGCCTCGCAAAAGTTCCTTACTTTTGTAGCAATATGAAACAAAAAGAATCCAACAAACGAGTATTGGTAGGCATGAGCGGCGGCATCGACAGCTCTGCTACCTGCATGATTTTACAGGAACAGGGCTACGAGGTCGTGGGGCTCACCATGCGCATGTGGGACCTGCCGCGCCATTTCCCTCGCGAAGGGCAGACGATTCCCCAGTTTGCAATCGAAGCCCGCGAACTGGCCGAGAAGATTGGTATCGAACACCACATTCTCGATGTACGCGAAGAGTTCAGGAACACGATTATAAAAGCGTTTATCGACGAATACCTCAAAGGCAACACGCCCAATCCCTGCGTCATGTGCAACCGGCAATTCAAGTGGCACTACCTCTTGCAGGAGGCCGACCGGCTGGGCTGCTCGTGGGTGGCTACCGGCCACTATGCCCGCATTCTCGACTGCGACGGCTACCGGGTGCTGGCCCGGGGTGCCGACAAGAAGAAGGATCAGTCGTACTTTTTGTGGAGGCTGGGACAGGAGGAACTCTCGCGCACCATCTTCCCGCTGGGCGGAATTACCAAAGAGGAGATAAAAAAATATGTCGAGGGCAAAGGGTTCCACGAGAAGGTGGAGAAGAAGGAGAGCATGGAGGTGTGTTTCATTCCGGGTGACTACCGCGACTTCCTGCGCGAACAGCTGCCCGACCTCGACCGGCAGGTAGGCGGCGGATTTTTTGTCGACTCCACCGGCCGCAAACTGGGGCAGCACAAGGGATTCCCCTTCTACACCATCGGGCAGCGCAAAGGGTTGGAGATTGCCTTGGGCAAACCCATGTTCGTTACCCGCATCAACCCGATAAAGAACACGATCCGGCTGGGCGACCGCGAGGAGTTGCTCACCCGCCGCATGGTCATCACCGACGTGCGCGAGGCACACGAGGGCATCTTGGCCGAAGCGGGTCCCGTCGAGGTACAAATCCGCTACCGCAGCGCGGCCATACCGGCCACCTTGCAACCGGGTGATACCCCGGGCGAATGGCTTGTCGACTTCGAGCAGGAGGCTTCGGCGGTCACTCCGGGACAATCGGCCGTCATCTACCGCGACAACGCCGTCATCGGTGGCGGTATCATCGCCGACCAACGACTGTTGAAAAAATACAAGGTATGAAACAACGCCTGTACATCGCACTACTGCTCCTTGCGATGCTCCTCGGTGTCCGGGCACAGGAACAACACTACCGCATCTGGTTCACCGACAAGGGCGAGTCGGCCTGTTCGCTCGACAGGCCCGAGCAGTTTCTGTCGCCACGAGCCCTGGAACACCGGCAGAAATACGGTATTGCCATCGACTCGACCGACCTGCCCGTCTCCCCCTTCCGGCTGCAACAGCTGTCGGAACAGGGAGCCCGCATCCTGGCCATCTCGAAATGGCTCAACACGGCCACCATCGCCCTCACCGATACCACGCTGCTCAGTGACATCGCACAGCTTCCCTTCGTCTCCCGCTTCGACCGACTGGGCTCTCCCGTGCAACCGACAGGCCTGATTATTGTCAAACCCCGCAAGAAACGGGTCGAGGCCGAGCCTCTTTCGTTCTACGGCGAAGCGGCCCAACAGATTGCGTTGCACAACGGTGAACGGCTGCACCAGGCGGGATTCCGGGGCGAAGGCATGACCATCGCCGTCATCGACGGGGGCTTTCTCAATGCCGACCGCAACCCGCAGTTCGACCCCGACCACATCGTGGGGATACACGACTTTATCGACGAAACGATGGATTTCCGCAACGGCGACAGCCACGGCTCGGAGGTGCTATCGACCCTGCTGGTGAACGACAGCAGCCTGTTTATCGGCACGGCACCGCAGGCCTCCTACTGGCTGCTGCGGTCGGAAGACACGGCGACCGAATATCCCACCGAAGAGGACTACTGGGCGGCGGCACTCGAATATGCCGACAGTCTGGGGGTCGACGTCGTCACCTCGTCGCTGGGATATTCCCGGTTTGACGACAGCCGGTACGACCACACCTGGGACGACCTGGACGGTCACACCACCTTTATCTCACAAGCTGCCGCCCGGGGTGTGGAGAAAGGGTTGCTCATCGTGGTGAGCGCCGGGAACGAACGGATAAATGAGTGGCAAAAGATAACCTTTCCCGCCGATGTGGCGGGAGTACTCTCCGTAGGGGCAATCTCCGCCAACCGCCAACCGGCCTATTTCTCGGGAGCCGGCCCTACGGCCGACGGCCGGGTGAAACCCGACGTAGTGGCCATTGGAGCACCGGCCGCCATCATCGATTCCGAAGGGAATCTGCAATGGCAAAACGGCACCTCGTTTTCGGCCCCCATCATGGCCGGGCTCACCGCCTGTCTGTGGCAGGCTCTGCCACAACTGTCGGCCCTGGAAATCATCTCGCTCATTCAGCAAAACAGCTCGCAATACCTCGCGCCCGACTCGCTGCTGGGCTACGGCATTCCCGACTTCTACGCCGCCTACCGCCAGGGAGCGGCCATAGAGACTGCCCACATGACCGATGCTCCGCTGCAACTATCCTACCGCGAGGGGAGTCCCGTCATCTCGGTCAAGGCTCTACCCGCCGGGGAAGAGAGCCTCGACCTCTGCATCTACAACCCGGGGGGCTCGCTGGTGCAAAGGCATCGCCTCACCGAGGGAGAGACGCTCGACCTCACCGGGTTGAACCCCGGTATATATATCCTGTCGGCTCGCGGCCGACAGTTTTGTTGGACTCAAAAGATACGAAGGTTATGAGTGCCGGACGAAAAGAATTTTCACTGCTCGAACTGAACGCCCGCGTGCGCGACGCCTTACAGGAGGCTCTACCCGAACGTTACTGGGTGCGGGCCGAAGTCAGCGAGGCCCGCATACACCCCTCGGGCCACTGCTACCTCGAACTCATTGAAAAGGAGGAGTCTACGGGGCGTACCGTAGCCAAAGCCCGGGCCACGATATGGGCCACTACGTTCAGGCTGTTGCGCCCCTGGTTCGAGCAATCGACCGGACAGCTCTTCACCTCGGGCATCAAGATTCTCGTTCTGGTCTCGCCCGTCTTCCACGAGCTGTACGGGTATAGCCTCACCATTCACGACATCGACCCCACCTACACCCTGGGCGATGCTGCCCGCCGCAGAGCAGCCATCTTGCAGCAGCTGCGCGACGAAGGGGTGGCCGACATGAACAAGGAGCTCGTGTGGCCACCGTTGCCGCAACGGTTTGCCATCATCTCCTCCCCCTCGGCCGCCGGGTATGGCGACTTCATGAACCAGCTGCAAAACAATCCCTACGGCTACCGCGTCTACACGGCACTCTTCCCGGCCTCGATGCAGGGCGAGCAGACCGAACGCTCCATCATCGAGGCTCTCGACCGCATTGCCTGCCACGAGGAGTTGTTCGACGGCGTGGTCATCATTCGGGGTGGAGGCGCCACCTCCGACCTCAACAGTTTCGACAGCTACCCGCTGGCCGCCAACGTGGCCCAGTTCCCCCTGCCCGTCATCACCGGCATCGGTCACGAGCGCGACGACACCGTCATCGACCTGGTGGCCAATACCCGGGTCAAGACCCCGACGGCCGCCGCCGAGTGGATTATCGCCCGCCTGCACGAAGCCGACCTACACGTGGCCGGGCTCTCCCTCTCGATAAGCGAGGCGGTGCGCGACCGGCTGCAACGCGAGAAACAGACATTGCAACGCACCACCTCGGCCCTGCCGATGCTGGTCGAGCGACGCATTCTGAACGAACGGCACAAATCCGAGCTGTGGCTCGAACATATAAAACATGCCCTGCGCTCCCGACTCGACGCCGAGCGCTCCCGACTCGACCAACTGGCAAACACCGTCGAGCTGGTCTCACCCCAGTCGCTACTGCAACGGGGGTATAGCCTCACCCTGCATCAAGGATGTGTCGTCAAGAGCGTGACCAATCTCGCCCCCGGCGAGACCATAGAGACCCTGCTGGCTGACGGTTCGGTCGTCAGCCGGGTCGAAACCACCCAATCCTCGAAAACCAAATAGATACCGATATGGCCAAGAAAACCGAAATCTCCTATGCCCAGGCGATAACCGAGTTGGAATCGATTGTCACCAAGCTGCAAAACAACGAATACGAAATCGACGAGCTGCAAAAATGTACCGCCCGTTCGCTCGAACTGCTCAAATTCTGCAAGTCGAAGCTCTTCGAGACCGACGAAGCCTTGCAGAAAATCCTGAACGAACTGAACGATTAGCCCCTCACCCCCTATAATATAGGGCATGCGTATAGGCTAAATCGAAAAAAATGTTTAATTTTGCCGAGTTTTTCAACCCTATGAATATGACCGAAAGAAAAGTACGGGTGCGTTTCGCGCCCAGCCCCACGGGCCCCTTGCACATCGGCGGAGTCCGTACCGCTCTCTATAACTACCTGTTTGCCAAGCAACACCATGGCGACCTGATTTTCCGTATCGAAGACACCGACTCCCATCGGTTTGTTCCCGGTGCCGAGGCCTACATCATCGAGGCACTCGAATGGCTGGGCATTCACTTTGACGAAGGGGTGAGCTACGGCGGCAACTACGGTCCCTACCGGCAATCGGAGCGGAAAGAGATCTACCGCAAATATGTAGACCAGCTGCTCGAAGCCGGCAAAGCCTATATCGCCTTCGATACTCCGGCCGAACTGGAAGCCAAACGTCAGGAAATCGCCAACTTCCAATACGACGCCTCGACCCGCATGCAAATGCGCAACTCGCTCACGATGAGCAAGGAGGAGGTTGACCGACTGATTGCCGACGGCACCCAGTATGTGGTGCGGTTCAAAATCAAACCGGGCGAAGATGTAGTGGTCGACGACCTCATTCGCGGCAAAGTGACCATCAACTCGTCGATTCTCGACGACAAGGTACTCTACAAATCGGCCGACAATCTGCCCACCTACCACCTGGCCAACATCGTCGACGACCACCTGATGCTCGTCTCGCACGTGATTCGCGGTGAAGAGTGGTTGCCCTCGGCCCCGCTGCACGTGCTGCTCTACCGGGCCTTCGGCTGGGAAGATACGATGCCCCGCTTTGCCCACCTGCCCCTGCTGTTGAAACCCGACGGCAAAGGGAAACTGAGCAAACGCGACGGCGACCGGTTGGGATTCCCCGTATTCCCCCTCGAATGGCACGACCCCAAGACGGGCGAAGTGTCGTCGGGCTACCGCGAGTCGGGCTACCTGCCCGAGGCCGTGGTCAATTTCCTCGCCCTGCTGGGCTGGAACCCCGGCAACGATCAGGAGATTCTGTCGATGGACGAGCTCATCAAGCTCTTCTCGCTCGAAAAATGCAGCAAGAGCGGAGCCAAATTCGACTACGAAAAAGGCAAATGGTTCAACCATAAATATATACAGGAAAAGAGCAACGAAGAGCTCACCACCCTCTTCATGCCCATTCTCAAAGAGAAAGGCATCGAGGCCGACCCCACCACCGTGGCCCGCATCATCGGGCTGGTCAAAGGTCGGGTAAGTTTCGTCAAGGAGCTGTGGGACCAGGCTGCCTTCTTCTTCGTGGCTCCTACCAGCTATGAAGAGAAATCGGTCAAGAAGCGCTGGAAAGAGGATACCCCCGCCATCATGCGCGAACTGATCGAGATTCTGCGCAACCTCGACGACCTCTCGTCGGCCCACGCCGAGAAAGTGGTGCTCGACTGGATCGAACGCAACGGCTACCACCTGGGCAATGTGATGAATGCCTTCCGTCTGGCCGTGGTGGGCGAGTGCAAAGGTCCGCACATGTTCGACATCACCGAAATCATGGGCAAGGAGGAGACCATCAAACGCATCGAACGAGCCATCGAATACCTGGGTTGATGAGTTGCCGTCGCACACACATACTGCTTGTCGTCACACTCCTGGCCGCCCTGCTCCCCGCTCGGGCGCAGCAAGTGGCATGGAGCGTAGACATGACGGCCTTTTTCGACAACCGGGAGTACGGCTACTCCAAGGTCGAGTCGCAGACCCTCTTCGGCACGCGACTCTCGCCCGAGATAGGAGTGTGCATAGGCCACAGCGCCATCATGGCAGGAGCCTCGTGGGTGCAACCCATCGACGGCTCTACCGAGAATGCCCGCATACACCCCACGGTCTACTACCGCTACTCATCGCCGCGATTCCGCATGTCGATGGGTATGTTTCCCCGCACCCAGCTGATCGAGAACGAACCGGCTATCCTGCAATACGACTCGCTCACCTATTACAGACCCAACATCGCGGGAGCCCTCTTCCAGTATGTACACCCCAAAGGGTTTGCCGAACTCTACGTCGACTGGCGTCAGGTGCAGACCGAGGTGAAGCGCGAGGCCTTCATGGTGGTCTTCAACGGACGGTGGCAACCCCTGCCCTACCTCTTTGCCGGAGGGCATCTGGTCATGAACCATCTGGCCCGGCCGCGCCACTCGGACGACCGCTACACCGTGACCGACAACCTCATCGTCAGTCCCTACGTAGGTCTGGATCTCACCCCCTGCACCCCGCTCGACACGCTCACGCTCAAAGTGGGCTATCACCTCAGCCTCGACCGGCTGCGCAACGTGGGCACCTGGCACCATCCGCAAGGCCTGCTTGTCGACCTGCGGGCCGAATGGCGATTCCTGGGACTGCACAACACCTTCTACAAGGGAGGGGCGCAAATGCCGCTCTATCCCCAATTGGGCGCACAGCTCAACCAGGGCGACCCCTTCTACCAATCACCGACCTATAATCGCACCGACATATATGCCTACCTCTTCCGCAAGAGCTACCTCAACTGCCTGGCCTCGTTCAATCTGCACTACACGCCGGGGAACCTCGACTTCCAGCAACAGCTCGTCCTGCGGTTCTACCTCGACGACCAGGCCTGGAAAGAGCGGAAGACGGCAAAAAACCGGGGATATCTGAAAAACATCTTGTAAACCTCTACGAGGAAATTCGCCGACTATGAAACTGATTTACAATTTTGGAATATATTGCTACAAACAATTGGTCGCTCTGGCCGGTATGCGCAATGCCAAAGCCCGCAAGTTGACACAAGGGCAAAAAGGCATCTTCGACTACCTGTCGCAGCACGCCGACCCGCAGGGCGGCTACCTGTGGATTCATGCCTCGTCGCTGGGCGAGTTTGAACAGGGGCGTCCCCTCATCGAAGCCATTCGCAAGGCACGGCCCGACACCCGTATCCTGCTCACCTTCTTCTCCCCCTCGGGCTACGAGGTGCGCAAGAACTACCCGGGAGCCGACCTCGTGTGCTACCTCCCCTTCGACCTGCCGGGCAATGTCAAGCGATTCCTCGACCTCACCCGGCCCACCCAGGCCATCTTCATCAAATACGAGTTCTGGGCCAACTACCTCAACGAACTCAAACGACGGAATATCCCCACATACAGCATCTCGGCCATCTTCCGTCCCAATCAGGTATTCTTCCGGTTCTACGGAGGCTATTTCCGCCGCATCTTGCGCAACTTTACCCACCTCTATATCCAGAACGAACAGTCACGCCAACTGCTGGCCGGCATCGGCATCACCAACGTGTCGGTCGTGGGCGACACCCGCTTCGACCGCGTGAGCGACATCAGACTGTCGGCCAAGGATCTGCCCGTCATCGAGGCATTCGCCCAAGGGAAAAAAGTACTCGTCGCCGGGAGTTCGTGGCCCAAGGACGAGGAGTTTATCCTCGACTACTTCAACCACCGCGACGACATCAAGCTCATCATAGCTCCGCACGAGATACACGAGTCGCACCTGCTCTTCATCGAGAGCCTGCTCAAACGCCCCACCCTGCGCTATACCCAAGCTACCGAGGCCACAGCCGCCACGTGCGACTGCCTCATCATCGACTGCTTCGGGCTGCTCTCGTCGATCTACCGCTACGGCATCCTGGCCTATGTGGGAGGCGGATTCGGCGCCGGCATACACAACATTGCCGAGGCTGCCGTCTATGACCTGCCCGTCATCTTCGGGCCCAACCATCGCCGCTTCAAGGAGGCTCACGAACTTATCGCCTGCGGAGGCGGATTCGCCATCGACTCGGGCGAAGCCTTCCGCGCCACGGCCGACCGCCTGCTCTCCGACCCCGACGCCCTGGCTACGGCCAGCCACAACGCCGGCCACTACATAGCCTCGCACACCGGGGCCACCCGACTCATTCTTAAAGACCTCTTCGGAATCGAGGAGTAATCCGGCTGTCCTGCGTAGGCGGCAAGGGTGCGTATCAACCAGATGAAGGAGAGAGGAGGTACAAGGACTATTTTTCGCCCAACGTCTCGTCGATAAGCCCCTCGCAGGCATCTTCGAGCACATTCAACACATTTTCAAAACCATCGGCTCCGCCGTAATAGGGGTCGGGAATGCAATCGACCGGGTAGTGCCGGCAATAGTCGGTCATGCGGTGCACCTTGGCCTCCTGCTCGGGCGTGTCGGCCATCGACCGCAACGTGTCAATGTTGTAGTCGTCCATACCCAGAATCAGGTCGAAATCGTCGAAATCGTCGGGGCGCACCGGACGGCTGCGATGTTCCAGCAAATAACCGCGCCGGGCCGCATGCGCCCGCATACGAGGGTCGGGCAACTCACCCGCATGTCCCCCATACGTACCGGCCGAGTCGACCACAAAGCGGTCGGTCACTCCCCGCTCGCGCGCCAGATGAAGAAATACCCCTTCGGCTGCCGGCGACCGGCAAATGTTACCCAGGCACACAAACAAAATCTTAATCGGCTTTTCTATCTCTTTTGTCATTTTGTCAAATAATTGGATTCAATTCTGCTGCAAAATAAATAAAAAAGAGCCAGAATAAGGGCCTATGTGACAATCTTGTTAATAAACAGAAAGTTTCTCGAAAAAACCTTTTTCATTCGAGCACTATTTTATATTTTTGTTTCTCCCAATTAATATTAACAAAAATATAGATAATCAAACTCTAAAACATACGCTTATGAAAAAAAGTTACTTTTTGCACACCGCTGTCTTGTTGATAGCTCTGTTGTGGGGTGCCACCCCGGGTTGGGCAGTCCCCCTTACACAAAGTGTTACGTTTAACGACTGGACGAAATTAGTTAAGAACCATGAAAATGAAAGTAGTGGGTATGACAAATTCAAAGGGGATCAAATCTTCCCGGGAAGTGATGGTGTAGACTATACTTGGAATTTTTACAATGTCATGCCACAAAATGAAAAACCTGCAACCGCTACTTATATACAGCTCAAAAATTCCACTGGAGTATTGACTTCTCCATCCTTTGAAACTCAGCATGGATTTCAGGTAACTGTTACTCATACAGGGACATTGACCCTCGAAGAGACGGGAACCGACAACTCGGTTTCAGGCACCTCCACCCTCACGCTTACGGTCTCCTCGACCAATGCAAGCATTACTCTCAAAAAAGGGTCAAGTACTCCTCATATCACACAAATTGAAATTACACCGTTGGCCAACGCTGCTTTACAAGACCCCGAACTCACCTTTACCGGCATTACAGGCAATGTAACCAAAGAGTTGAGCGAAGGCAGTTACAGCAGTGTGGCCACCACGACATCGGACGCACCTATCGTTTACAGCAGCAGTAACCAAGAGGTAGCTACGATTGACAACGGTGCAGTTACCCTGCATGCCACAGGTACCACGGTCATCAAGGCCGAGGTAGCCGAGACCGAGACCTTCAACGCCGCCTCGATTCAATATACCCTAACCGTTATCGACCCGGCATCGATGACAACCTTTGTCAAGGTAACCAACGGTACCGTGACCGACGGAAAATATATCATCGTTTATCAAGAGCGTGACGACGCCACCTCGGTCGTTGCCATGAACAATACCAACGGAGGAAGCTATTTTGAGTGTTCAAATATCAATCTTTCCGAAGGTAAGATTATCACCGACAACGAGGCTATTATATGGGATATTGCCCGAAATGAGAATGGAACCTATACCATCAGCAACAATGGCCAGTTTGTCAATTATATGAATGATGGCACCAAGATCAATTTATCTGAAACAATGACAGATGGTAAATCCACTTGGAATATTACCTCGACATCCAACAATACCTTCCAAATAGCAAACAGCGGAACCAGCAGCAGGCTATTACGATATAACTCTAATGTCTCAATTGTTCGCTTTGCCTGTTATTCAAACTCCGGCTCCGAGAAAAATCCTACCCTTTATCGAGTAGATACCGGGAAGAGCGATGCCACCATCAGCTTCAACGATATTGAAGGCACGACCTGTGAAAAGATGTTGACCGACGGCAACTACAACAGCGAAGCCACCACAACATCGGACGCCACCATCATTTACAGCAGCAGCAACCAAGAGGTAGCTACCATCGAACAAGATGGAGTAGTCACCTTGCTTGCCGGGGGAACGACTGTAATCAAAGCTGAAGTAGCCGAAACCGAGACCCATACCGCAGCCTCGGTTGAATATACCTTACGAGTAATCGACCCTGCCGATATTAAAACGTTTGAGAAGGTAACCGACGGATCCATCACCGACGGACAATACATTCTCGCTTATCAAAGCCCCGACAATGCCAACTCGGTTTTTGTCATGAGTTCGACCAACACGAACGACTACTTCGTAGCCAACTCGATTAATCTGACCGAAGGGAAAATCACGACCTACGACCAATCTATCATGTGGAATATCACCTTGGAATCTGACGGAAACTATTCCATCTCCAACAACGGTATCTATGTAGCTTATAACGGTGCCACATCAGACAGCAAGAACAATAACGCCTATGCCGATGCCGAATACACCAGCGACAGAGCCGGCTGGATAATCGAATACGATAGTAACAAAAATGCATACCTCTTCAAGAATGCCAAAGTAAACAGACGTTTCTTGCAGTGCAATCCCGTGAAAAATTCCGAAAGATTTGCATGCTATTATGACGGATCGCAACAAAACATTACCCTCTATCGTTTGAGCGATGGAAAGTCCAACGTAATGGTAACTTTCAACGAAGTAAGCGGTGATAAAACACTCTTCTTTGAAGAGGGCCTCACCTATAACAGTGCTGCTACGGCCGATCCCGAAAGACCGATTACATACAGCAGCAGCAACCAAGAGGTAGCTACCATCGATGCCACGGGCGTGGTAACCCTGGTAGGCCCCGGTACCACCGTAATCAAAGCCACTACCGAAGCCGACGACACCTATCGCGAAGGTGTAGCACAATATACCCTGACCGTAAAGGCATCGTCGGTTACGCTGCCCTACTCGACCGATTTCAAATCGGGTCTCGGCGACTGGATTTCCATTACTACAACCGGTACGGCACAATGGAGTTCGTCACAATATGGAGCTCAAATCAATGCAGCCGGGAAAGGTGCAACCGAAGCCTATCTCATCTCACCCAAGATAGAAGATGAAAATATCTTGTTGACTTTTGTCAACCAGAAAGGATTCTCGGGCAATGACCTGCAACTACTCTACTCAACCGACTACAATCCCAATACCATGCAACCCACCGAAGCTACCTGGAACGATATTACCGACAGAGCATCTTGGGGTACTTCGGGGGCCGGCTGGGGTACGGCCGTAGAATCAGGTGAAATCGAATTCTTTGACCTCACTGAACCTATCCGCTTTGCCTTCAAATATCTTGTTCCTGCTAATGAAGACGCTGCCGGATGGCAAATTACCGATCTGGCCATTCAAACGGCTCATAAAAAAATAAAATTAGCGTTCAACAACATCAGCAACGAAAAAACTTTGGTATTCACCGAAGGATTCACCTATAACAGCGCGGCCACGGCTACTCCCGAGAGACCTATTACATACAGCAGCGAAAACCAAGAAGTAGCTACCATCGATACCGAAACAGGAGAAGTAACCTTGGTAGGCCCCGGTACGACGGTCATCAGTGCTGCCACCGAAGGCGACGAAATGTATGCTGCCGGACTGGCACAATATACCCTGACAGTACTGGAAGCCTCGGCAACATTGCCCTATACAATCGATTTCAAATCGGGATTTGAAAACTGGCTTACCATCGCCACACAAGGCACTACTCAATGGAACTCGACCCAATATGGAGCTCAAATCAATGGTCATGGCAAAGGTGAATCGGAAGTATACCTTATCTCACCCGAAGTAACGGCCGAAAATATCCTGTTGACATTCACCACCCAAACACGTTTTGCAGGGAATAATCTGCAACTGCTTTACTCTACCGATTACAACCCCAACACCATGCAACCCACAGAGGCTACTTGGAACGATATTACCGATATGGCTTCTTGGGGAGCTTTGGGTTCCGATGAATGGAGTTCAGCAGTAGAATCGGGCAATGTAGAACTTTATTCGCTCACATCTCCTATCCGATTTGCATTCAAATATACATGCTCCAACTCGGAGGCAGCCGCTTGGCAAGTCACCGACCTCTCCATTCAAGAGACAACCCCGAAAGTAGTAGTTACGTTCGACGAAGTAAACGGTGATAAAACACTCTTCTTTGAAGAGGGCCTCACCTACAACAGTGCCGCCACAGCTACTCCCGAGAGACCGATTACATACAGCAGCAGCAACCAAGAGGTAGCTACCATCGATGCCACGGGCATGGTAACCCTGGTAGGCCCCGGTACCACCGTAATCAAAGCCACTACCGAAGCCGATGACACCTATCGCGAAGGTGTGGCACAATATACCCTGACCGTAAAGGCATCGTCGGTTACACTACCCTATTCGACCGATTTCAAATCAGGTTTGGGCGACTGGATTTCCGCCACCACAGTTGGTTCGGCTCTGTGGACGTCCGACTCTCAGTATGGAGCCAAAATCAGTGGATATATCAACGGGAAAAATACCGAAAGCGAGGCCTACCTCATCTCGCCTGCCGTAACGGCCAACAACATCATTCTGAATTTCAGCTCCTGGTTCAATTACGACGGCAATGCATTGGAATTGCTCTATTCGACCGACTATGATCCCAACACCATGCAACCGACCGATGCTACGTGGAACAACATCTCCGAGAATGCTACCTGGCCTACGGAGACTTTCAAATGGGTAGAATCGGGCGATATTGAATTGCAAGATCTTACCTCGCCTATCCGCTTTGCATTCCGATATACGAGCACAACCGACGGTGCATCGACCTGGGAAATCACCGACCTGACCATCAAAGAGGGTCTTGCTTCGGGCATTGCCACAGTCGAAGCCAACGGCATGAAGGTCATCAATGGCAAGGGAGAGATTACGATTGTAACCGATACGCCTGCGTCGGTTGCCATCTACACCCTCACCGGTGCACAAGTTCGCCAAATCGAACTCGCCGAGGGTAACAACGTAGTAACTCTGCCGGCCGGCATCTATGTTATCAACCGTCAAAAGGTTGTTGTATTCTAATCGAATCGAACGATACGACATAAAGCGAGGGGCTACCGACCGAATCGGTAGCCCCTCGCTATTTTTATACCCCGGTGTGATCGGGGAATCAATCTATCGTTTCAACAACTCCAACAGGAGCACCGGTTCGTTGGTCGTGATATAGTCGGCCTTGCGGTCGATGAAATAACGTAAATCGTCCTCATCGTTGACCGTCCACACATTCACGGTGAGACCCAGGAGATGCGCCGCATCTATCCAATCTTCATGCGCTTTGAGCACTCGGTCTTCATAATCGAGCCCCGTATAGCCCAACTCTTTGAGCTCGGCCGGAGTCTTGTCGCCATTGAGGTAGGCCACCTTGGCCTCGGGAGCCAGCCGGATAAGTTCGGTACCCACCTGATTGCTGAATGCGATATACTCCACCTGGTCTTCCATGCCCTTGTCTTTCACCATATCGACCACCTTGCGGGCCAACTCAATATTCCGCTCGGGGGTAGACTGGGTTTTCAGCTCCAAAACCAGCATCATCGGGGTCAACAACTTACCGGCATCGAGATAAGCCTCCAAGGAAGGAAGCGTCTCGCCATTCTTCAACTTCGATTTCAACAACTGTTTCGAGTCGGTCTTCTCGATAACCAATCCATCGAGCGTATGTGCATCGTGGTTCACAACCAACTCTCCGTCGGCCGTCAGCCAGATATCCAGCTCCGAGCCCCAGCAACCGGCCTCATAGGCCTTCTGCAACGAGGTGAGCGAGTTTTGAGCGGAGCCTTCACAGGTCCAGTAGCCCCGATGAGCCACGGCCCGGGTCACATGCTGGGCCTGGATTCCTTGCGATACCATCAGTAGCAGAGCGGCCATCATACACAGTTTTCCTTTCATAGTTTTCTCTTTTTTACAGGATTCTACAATCTTCGATTACTCTCGCAGCAAATATACGATTTTTATTATTCTCCATCACAACAGCCTCCATGACAAACATTAGACACTACGGTTTCAACACGGTTCACCCGACAGTTCTTTTCCTTTTTATATTATGCATTGATTATCAGGTATATAACAGAAATTATCAAAATTTTTTTCACGATAAATAGGGGGATTTTCCTTTTGCGGCGTTATAAGGTCAAAATCACATAGCTAAGTGAATGGCTCGGGACAGCAGAAGCAGCCGGCTTCCCACCCCGCCGAGAAGCGGAGAGAAAAAACGGCTCACCATTATTCATCGAAAAAATTTAACCCATTATGAAAATCAAATTTATTGCATTACTTTTGTGCGCAGCCGTAAGCAGCCACGTTGTAAAAGGACAAGAAACCGCCCAAAATACCAACCAGTCTATGAACCGACACGAAATTCGCCTCTCGGCCAGCGACGGTCTCACCCTCGGTCTTGCCAACATCTTTGGCATGGGGCTCTCCGATGCCGTGACAGGGAGCAAGCGCAGCGACGAAAAATCGAGTCTGGTCTACGGTTTGGGATACCGCTACTCGATTGCCCGATTCAGAGTAGGTGCCGATTTGGGGTTCGCCCAATCGACCAGCAAACTGGCTCTGGTAGGCGAAACGGCTCCCTCGCTGAAAGAGAAAGGCCTCAACTTCATGCTGTTGCCCACCGTCGAGTTTGTATACTTCAAAAAAGGTGTCGTTGAACTGTATGGAGGTGCCGCTGCCGGTGTCGATTTGGTAAGCCACTCCGAAACCAGCCTCGACAAGACGGCCAACAACAGTTCCAAAAAGAGCAACATATCCACCACCTTTGCCTACCAGGTAAACCCCATTGCCCTGCGCGTAGGTAACCACCGCATCGGCGGATTCCTCGAAGCCGGCCTCGGATACAAAGGATTCCTCACGGCCGGAGTAAGTCTGAGATTCTAATTACCCTAAACCCCAAGTGCTACTCATGCGAGAGAATAGAAAAGAACTTTTCAAAGTCCTGTTTCAGAAACACTACCCCAGGCTATGTCACATAGCCTACGGGTATGTTCTGGACCGCGATGAGGCGGAAGATATTGTACAGGAACTCTTTATCAATGTCTGGGACAAAGGGAAAGACTCCCTCCCCGACAAAGAGTTTGCAGCCTACATGACTACCGCCGTCAAAAACAGTTGCATCTCATTCTTACGCAAAAGGCAGGGGGCCTTCGTCCCAATCGACGACTATCCGACGGCGGCCATCGACCAGCCCGACGAGATATATGACGAGGCCGATGAAGCCCAATCGCCCGAAAATCTCCTGCAAGTGGCACTTGCCTCACTACCCCCCAAGTGTAAAGAGGTTTTCCTGATGGCCAAGCTCAAAGGTATGAAATACCGCGAAATTGCCGAGAAGTTGGGGCTTTCGGAAAAAACTATCGAGAATCAAATGACCCGGGCCATCAGGCTCCTGCGTACCTACGTAGCCGAAAACAGCGCCATGCGTCTGGTTCTTATCACCATCGTTTTATCAATCTTCTTAAACTGTAAGTAAAAATGGGAAATCAAGATAACATTGACGAACTGTTGGCCAAGTATTTTGCCCACGAGAGACTCACGGCTGCCCAACAGGCCAAGATCGACCAGTGGAGAGCCGCTTACCCCGAAGAGAGCCAACGATTGCAGCGATTGCTCGATACGCCCATTTTCAGCGACACGGCTTTTGAGGTTGATACCGAAAAGGCCTGGGCACGAATCGAGCCCCAACTCAAAGAGCGCACCTTGAAGGTAAACCTCTTCCACAAAAAAGCCTGGTTCTACTCGGCAGCAGCCGCCATCGCGCTGGTGCTGGTAGCGGCCCTGCTCTACCTCTCACACGAGACCGATACCCAAACTGTTCGCTACGCCGATATAACCCAAACCGAAAACGTTCTTTTGCCCGACGGGTCGGAGGTAACCCTCTACCCTCATTCAACCCTGGCATTCCGATATGCCGACGACGGGATCGCCCGCCAGGTAGAGCTCACGGGAAAAGCCTTTTTCCACGTGAAGAACCGCGACAACGCTCCGTTCAAGATCTCTACCCCCTCGATTACGGTCGAGGTGCTGGGAACTTCGTTTCTCGTCGATGCCGCTCACGATAGCAAATCGGGCGTGTTTGTCGAGAGTGGCCGGGTAAAGGTCTCGACCTCACACAACAACGTCATTCTCGAAGCCAACGAAAAGGTCGAGGTGACCGACGGCCAGATGACTTTGGGGCTTATCGACGACCCCGCCTTCTTCTTTGGAAAGGGCGACTCGGTACTGGTTTTCAAGAACAGCCCCATCGCCACGGTCGTCCAGGAGGTGGAGAGACAGACCGGCGTGAAAATCGAGCTGGGGAAAGGGCTCGAAAAGAACCGGGTCACCTCCAAGATAAATGCCAGTGAGAAAGAGAGCATCGCGGCCGAACTGGCTTTCCTGTGCGGCTGCCGCTGCGACACCGTGGAGAAGGGCCGGCTTTACAAACTTTATTATGAATAGGCTGCAACTCTTATTCTCAATAATAGCACTACTCTGGGTCCATTCATCGTCAGGTGAAAATGCGAAACCCGATGCAATAGCAGAAGAGCGGATATCAGTCGCCGCCTCTTCTGCTACTGTGCTACAATGGTTCGACCAGATTGAGAAGCAGTGTGGCATCACCCTCTCCTATAACCCCTCGGCCATCGACCTCAACCAGGTGTGCACCTTCAAGACCGCCGGCACAACCACTGTGGGGAAACTCCTGAAAATCCTGTTGAAAGATTATACCTTCAAGACCACCGTCATACCGCCTCGTAAACTGGTGATACAGGTCGGCGAAGAGAAGTTCTTCACCCTCTCGGGAACCATCTGCGAGGAGGGGAGCAGCGAGAAACTCTATGGAGCTATTGTCTCGCTCTACGACCCGGCGGGCAAACGGCAATATACCCTCTCCGACGAAAATGGCCGCTTCAAGCTGCCCTTGCCCGAAGGGGAGTATCGCCTCGTCATCTCCTGCATGGGCTACGAACCCTACGAACAGACGATTACCGCCGACCGGGACCTCTCCCTCACCCCCCAGCTCAAAGCACTTCTCTATGAGATCGACGAGGTCACCGTGAAATCGCACAAACTGAGCAACTCGCTCGACGAACTGGCCCCGTCGAGCATGCTGTCGTTCAGCAGCAACGACCTGTTCTCGCAGATATGGATTCTGCCGGGCGTGACCGGTATTCCCACCGGCAACAACTTTCTGGTCGACGGCGGCGGATATGACGAGAATCAGCTCCTGCTCGACGGCGTGCCGGTCTATCACCCGGGACACCTCAACCTCATGTTGCCCGTGTTCAACGGCGATGCGGTGAAAAACATCGTCTTTCACAAAGGCTTCTTCCCCACCAAATTGGAGGGGAAACTCTCGTCGATTACCGAGGTGAACCTCAAAGACGGCAACAAGCAGGAACACATGCGCACCCTCTCGCTCGACATGCCGGCCGCATCGGTCATGCTCGAAGGTCCCATTATCAAGGACAAGCTCTCCTACCTGGTGAGTGCCCGGCGCAGCTGGCTCGACCTGTTCGACGAATTCCTGTCGGAGGAGGACCGCCTCAACCACTCGACACTCGACTTCAACGCTAAACTGTCGTACGACATCTCGCCGTCGAGTTCGCTCAAAGCCTTGGCCTACAACGCCCGCGACAACTACCGGCTGCCCATCGGGCCCAAAGAGAAAATATCGGTCCTGCGATGGAACAACCAGATTTACCAGCTGGCCTACAACTTCTCGAAGGGAAAGCTGAGCAATACCACCTCGATCTTCTACACCTCGTACACCAACATTGCCAATGCCAACATGCTGGGATTCGAGACCGATACCCACAACTATATCCACAGTGGAATCAAGTCGCTGAATATCTCGACCGAGTTCAGTTACAGCTACGACAACATCTACACGACCCGCTGGGGGGCCAAATACGACCACGAAGTCTACGACCTGGCCGTATTCGGCGACACCGTGCGCGTGCGTCACGAGCCCATCGACCAATTCTCCATCTTCTACGACAACCTCATTCGCATCACCTCCCGCCTCTTCACGCAGGTGGGCGTCCATTTCATCGGCTACCTGCCCGAGAAACACCGCGACTATTACAGCATTCAGCCCCGCTTTTCGCTCAAATACTCCCCGTGGGACAGCGACCTGTTCTACCTCAACTTCTCCCGCATGGAACAGTTCTACCACTACCTGCGGTTCAACACCTTCTTTCTGCCCACCGATTTCAGAATGCCCAGTATCGAATCGTACAAGCCCCGTTCGTCGGAACACTACGAGGCAGGCTGGAAACACAACCTGCGCAACGGCTCCCTCGAAGTGTCGGGTTACTACAAGACCCGCCGCAACATCGTGGCCCTGCGTCCAGCAACCTTTGTCGAAGACACCCAATGGGGTAACTACATCATGACCGGCGACGGCGACAGCTACGGCATCAAATGCTATTTCTACAACTACTGGCACAACTGGCTGCTGCAACTCTCCTACACCTATGCCCGCAGCCGCGAATGGTTCGACGAGTTGAAGGCCAACGGCAAGCTACCTTCGCTCTACGACATACCCCACCAGCTGAACGGAGCCATCTCCTACACGCTGGACACCCACTCCACCTTCTCAGTGGGCGGACTCTTGCGGTCGGGCAAGGTACTCGAAATCGACGAAGAGACCTTCGACCCCTATCCCGTCGAGGAGTTTCGGAAGAAACGGGCCCCGCTCAACTACCGGGTCGATGCCGGTTATTGCTACAAACACAGTTTCGACGACGACAAACTGCTGCTCCTGCGTGTAGGACTCTATAATATTGTGGGAAATCCTCCCGAAGAGGAGATACTCGATTTCTACTCCGTACACTGGCCCTACAACTGCATGCCCTACGGGAGCATCAGTTTCAGATTTTAAAAAAAAATCGCAGCTCCGGCACTACCGGGCTGCGTAGCCATGAGACAGATACAAGCGGCAAAGAGAGCTGCACCTTCGTGACAGGCCCGACACCGCCTGCCGATTACCAGAACTTGTTTTGACTGGGATTATACTCAAATCCCGCACTCCCCAACTTGGCCACCAAATCGGCCTTGCTGATGTGCATATCGTCGCACAAGGCATCGAGTGAGGCGTAATTGTCGCGCAGTTTCGTGTTGATGAACGAAAACAGAATCATCGGATCTTCGGGTAACGTATTCATAATCTGTATCCTTTTTATTTCGGGGTGCAAAGATAATGAAAGGTGAGGGCAGAACCAAATGAAAACGCAATTTTCAAATGTGGTTATGCCGAACCGCATCTTATCTTATGAAAAGATAATGAAAGGTGAGAGCAGAACCAAATGAAAACGCAGTTTTCAAATGTGGTTATGCCAAACCGCATCTTATCTTATGAAAAGAGAATGAAATCCTATCCCCCGATATCCGGCAACCGGCCGTCCTCAATCAGCGGTGTCTGCATCTGCAATTTGGTCACCCCAAACTTGCGGCCGTATCGGGTCCAGTAGTAGGTCGAGGCCCAGATGAACCACCGCTTGCTCAGCGGCATGGTGGCCTGTATCGTACAATACTCCCCACGGCCTACCGACCGGGCCAACCGCTTGATAGCCCGCACCGCCACATATTTGAAAGGAGTCCCCAAGATGGCCTCGCCGCTGCCCAGCTCCAAGACCGAACCCAACCGGTACCCGTTCTTCCGGCCGTAAAACCGCAGCATCTGCATGGCTATCTCGTTCTGGGTATACTCCAAGAAGCCGCAGTTGATAAGAACGGAAATCACCGGTCTATGAACGGGCGGATTTGCCTCCAACACTTTCAAGAATTCGAGAAAGCCCACCGGCAAGGCATCGGCATAGAGGGGGAAGACAAACAGCACGTCGGTATACCGGCCCATCAAGTCGCACAACTCGCGATGATTCCGTTTCGTCAGGTTGAAGTAGTCGGTCTCGACCGGACAATATCGGGCAAAAATCTCGGCATACCTCCGGGAATTCGACTTCGGCGCCCGGGGGCTGCCGTTTATAATCATCACACGTCCCATTGATCTACAATTTTCTGGATACAATCATTCAATTCCGCTTCGGGAACGAAGCGTATTTCATAACTCTCGAAACACATGTTGCTCGCATTGCGCGCCACCAACCGTTCAAAGATGGCCCGCTCCTCGGGCTCGATGTCGCCATAGGCCACAATCGTCGCCCGCTTGGGTACCACGGCCCGCTGCACATGATGCGTCTCGCCCTTGAAGACCCGAATAAAGGCCTGCTGCACCGGGATAGCCCGCTCGAGCATGCGTTTCATCACCACGTCGTAGCCGCCATACTTCACCCGGCTCACATACAGCACCGTATCGCTGGCGGCAATATAGGGATATACCCGCGTGGCATCGTCGCGCATCACGCACTTGCCGGGCGTACGGGTCCAACAGCCGAAACAGCCCGTGCAGTTGGCAATCTTCAACGAAGACAAGTCGATATATTTTATCTCCGAATCGACTCGAAGGTTCAGAGAAACAGGTCGGTCACTCATTATCAGTTTCATTATCAGTTGTTTTTAGTGTAAATTTTCACCGTAATTCTACCGGCCGAATTTAAATTCGTTCTAAATAATCCCCAGAGCAGGCGGCAAAAATAGCTCTTTTACAAAGTCCTGCCAAAACAAACACAGCCGGGCTATCTATTTTTAGGGCTTTTTAGGGTTTGTTTTCAACCGCCATCACCCTCCACACCGCCGGTAAGGATAAGTACAACCCATTATTCATCAAGCCGATAATTAAAGTTTACCTGCTTTATCCACCGTTCCGAAGAGAAGAACATCTACCGTCCCCACCCGGTTCACGAAGCGGTACAAAATGCGATACCCAACAAAAAAAACAGCAAATATGATTGACCAATCGAATTATGTTCGTATCTTTGCGAACAACAAAAACTATGGACGAGAAAAAAGAGTACACCCCCACCCAGGAGCAACTGGCCCGCATCTCCAAAGCGCTGGGACACCCGGCCCGCATTGCCATCATGCACTTCCTGGCCCAGCAGGAGACCTGCTACTTCGGCGATATTCACGAAGAACTGCCCATCGCCAAGGCGACGGTCTCCCAACACTTGAAAGAGTTGAAAGAGGCCGGCCTCATACAGGGCGAGGTGGAGACTCCCAAGGTGCGGTATTGCATCAACCGGCAGAACTGGGAAAGGGCCCGACAGCTCTTTCAAGAGTTTTTCGGGCAATGCGTCTGCTCGTCGGGGAAGTGCTGCAAATAGCAACCCCCTTTTTTTACCATATTGTTCGTTGTTTTACGAAATACGTTTAACTTATAACTTATACAAATTATGGAAATCAAAGTTTTAGGAACCGGCTGCGCCGGGTGCAAAGCCTTGTACGAACGAGTAGAACAAGTAGTCAACGAGCTGGGAATACAAGCCACGCTCTCGAAAGAAGAAGATTTGATAAAAATCATGGCCTATAACGTGATGTCGCTGCCGGCCCTCGTCGTAGACGGGAAAGTGGTGGGTAAAGGCAAACTGTCGACCGACGAAATCAAAGTCCTACTCACCCGATAAACAGCACCCAATTCTCCTACTACACAACCAGCGATTCATCATGATACAGCAATTTGCCGACTGGCTGATTTACAGCCTGCTCGGACTAAGTGCCAACACACCGCTCGGCAGCTCCCTTAACTTTTTTGTCTACGACTCGATAAAAATTGTGCTGCTGCTCTTCCTCATCAGCGCCATCATGGGCGTCGTCAACGCCTATTTCCCCATCGAGCGGCTGCGCATTACCGTCGTCTATGTCGTGAGCGGAATCCTGCTGGGTATGGTGGGGGGCTTCCTGCTGGGCCGGTTGCGACTGGAATCCTACCTGAGCGACTGGGTGAAACAGATCCAGCAAAATGCCTCGGCCGACTTCTCGACCTGGGAAAAAGAGCGCACCCCCTTTATGAAACGGCTGCCCTCCATCTTGCGCGAGGCTTGGGGTATCGTCAAGGGTGTTTTGCTCTATATCCTCATCGGTATCGGCATCGGAGCCGTCATGCACGGCTACGTACCCGAGGGATTCTTCGAGCAATACATGTCGCGCGACAACGTGTGGGCCGTTCCCCTGTCGGTACTGCTGGCCGTTCCCCTCTATGCCAACGCCGCCGGCATCGTGCCCATCGTCGAGGTGTTCGTGGCCAAAGGTATCCCCATCGGCACCGTCCTGGCCTTCATGATGGCCGTCGTGGGACTCTCGCTCCCCGAAGCTACCTTGCTAAAAAAGGTGATGACCTGGCGCCTCATCGGCATCTTCTTCGGCATCATTACCCTCTTCATCATCTTGTCGGGCTATCTGTTCAACGCGATACTGTAACCGACCTCATTTACCATACTTCCGCTCAAACAGCGCTTTGTTTTTCGTACCCCATTCGAGCATGGCATCGATGATGGGAATGAGTGTCATGCCCAGCGGTGTGATGGAGTATTGCGAGCGGGGCGGCAGCTCGGCATAGATGGTCTTCTCGACCAGACCGTCCTCGACCAGCTCTTTCAACTGCAAGTCGAGAACCCGGGGGGTCGCCTCGGGCAAGGCCTTGTGCAACTCGCTGGGACGCATCGCCTGGTGGCGGAGCTCGTCGAGGATACACGATTTCCATTTCGAGTCGATCAGACTCATGGTCAGCCGCAGGGGACAATCCAAGTCGACCGGTATTTTACGTTCATACATACGCGCTACGGTTTTTCTGTTCACGACAAAGTTACACATAACCCGCCAAACAAGCGATATACCGAAAAAATTTTCGGTACCTGAATAATTTTACGGTACTTGTATAAATCGCAATTACCTCATAGCTTTGTCCCAGCAACTAAAAACCAACCCGATATGAGAGCAAATATAGCCGAGTACAAGGCAGTCGAAGCGGCTGCCATGAAATTTGTCAAGAGTGTGGCCGAGGGCGACAGCCGTTATGCCAAGGAGTTGTTTGTCGACGAAGCGGTACTGTTCGGATTTCTGGACGGGAAACTCGAACACGGCTCCATCGAACAGTTCTACCACAATGTCGACACCGTGGGTGCCGGCGAGAATTTCGATGCCCGCATCGACATCGTAGCCCTCGAAGAGACGGTGGCTGTCGTGCGCGTTCTCGAAGAGAAATGGGGCGGACGCATCGACTTTACCGACTACCTGCTGTTGCTGAAAATCGACGGCGAGTGGAAATGCGTGGCCAAAGCCTACAACCAGAATTCCGACACGATTCAAAAATAAGAAAGGAGAAAGACAACCATGAAAATAGTAGTCATCACCGGTAGTCCCCGCAAAAACGGCAACAGCTTTGCCATGACCGATGCCTTTATCCAGGAGGCCGAAAAACGGGGTCACACGATACGTCGATTCGATGCCGCCTTCCTGAAAATTGGTGGCTGTCATGCCTGCATGACCTGTTACAAGACGGGCAAGGCCTGCTCGTTCGACGACGATTTTAACGACATTGCCCCCGCTATTCTCGAAGCCGATGCCGTGGTATTCACCATGCCGGTCTACTGGTATTCGATTCCGGCACAAATCAAGGGAGCCATCGACCGACTCTTCTCACTCGTGGTGGGCGGTAAAGAGGTGGCCGGCAAGAAATGGGCGTTGATTGCCTGCTGCGAAGAGGAGGACACCACCGTGCTCGACGGGGTGCGTACCCCCATGGAGCGTACGGCCGCCCTGCTGCAATGGGAGAAGGTGGGCGAAGTCCTCATTCCCGGCGTGCTCAACGTGGGCGACATCGACCACACCGATGGTTGCAGTCAGGCTGCCGCCCTGGCCGACAAATTCTGAACACGCTTTTATTCCCATATTCTTCCCCGGGCTATCCGCTTTGCCGCGATACCCGGGGATTTTTTGTACCTCTCCACAACTTACCAGACTCGGCGTCACAGCATGGAACTTCCCGAAGCCGTTCCCTTGTGCTCGTGACAACCAAATACAAACAAAAGAGACAAAAAGAAAAGCGACCGCCTCGTTGAGGCAGCCGCTCTCTTTTCGGTGATCCGCTTGGGGCTCGAACCCAAGACCCCAACATTAAAAGTGTTGTGCTCTACCAGCTGAGCTAGCGAATCTAACCTTGGTGCTTTTTTGGAAAAGCGTTGCAAAGGTAACGCTATTTTTTGATACTACAAAATTATACCTTCGCAAATTTATGTTAAAGGGCAGTTTTTATTCCTTCTCTTTCGTCATCTCCTCGGACGAAACCTCAGGCTCGGGCGGTGTAGACGGTGTGTTCTTTGCCTCATCGCCTATCACATAGCGCTCGTAGTACGAGAGGCACAGGGTGGTGAGCGGCAGGGCGATAATCATGCCCACAAAGCCGAGCAGTGTACCCCAAATCGAGAGCGAGAGCAAGATAATGGCGGGATTCAGCCCCGTAACCTTACCCATCACCCGCGGCACGATAAAGATATCCTCAATCAGTTGCACCACGATAAAGACCAGGATACAGGCCCCGAAGAGCAGCCAGAAGTTGGTGCCGGTCTCCGACGCCGAAACGAGACACAGCAAGACAGTAGGGATAAGTCCCACGAGTTGCAGATAGGGCACCATGTTGAGCACCCCGATGAAGAGCCCCAGCACAATGGCCAGCGGCAACCCCACAATGAGAAACCCGATGCAGAACAGAATACCCACCAGCCCGGCTACCAGAGCCTGTCCACGGAAATACCGGTTCATACTCACCTCGACGTCGCTGACAATCGAAACCACCGTGGGCCGATAGCGCTGCGGTATCATGCGCTGGAATCCCACCAGTATCTTGTCGTAGTCGAGCAGGATAAAGACGATGTAGAGCAGCACGATGAGCCAGCTGACGATGTTGATAATCTCGCCCACCGACCCGGTGATGAATCCCCACGCCCCCGAAAAACTCTCCTCGATAACCGAGAGCCACTGCTCCCGGCTGAGCAGAGTCGAGAGTTGCGTGAAGTCGACATTCTGCCGGATAAAGTCGTGTACGGCCTGCGGCACAAAAGGTATGTTTGACGAGTGATAGACGTAGTCACTCAACAACCTGCGCATGACCCCTATCTCGTCGATAATCGACGGCAACACCAGCACAGCCAGCAGGGCCAGCGTGACGAGCACCTCCAAGAAGGTGAGCGCAATGGCAATGACCCTCCCCTTCAACTTGAACACCCGTTTGTTGTAGACCACCAGCGGGTTGAGCATATAGGCGACAATCCACGCCACGAGAAACGGGAGCAACGCCCCTCGCAGGATATAGATGAGGTAGAAGAGCCCCACGACAAAAACGGCTCCGAACAGAATGCGGATTACCCGGTCGAAGGTGTATGGCTGGCGTTCGGTCATGTGTATCGATTTTTTGGAATGGTTACGTTATCTAACAATTACCCGGCCGTTGCGGTTTATTCCTCGTGGTGCTTCTCCTTCCGCTCCTGCATCTCTTGCAGATAGCAGCGGCGGCACAAGGGCTGGTACTCGTTTTTCTCTCCCAGAAGCACCCGTTTGTCATTGTCGACCAGCCGGTAGGAGTAGTTGGCCAGATGGCCGCACTTCACACAGATAGCGTGCACCTTGTACACATCGTCGGCAATGGCCAGCAGGGCGGGCATGGGCCCGAAGGGGACCCGGCGGAAATCCATGTCGAGCCCGGCCACAATCACGCGGGTACCGTTGTTGGCCAGCTCGGTGCAGACCTCGATGATGCCGTCGTCGAAGAACTGGGCTTCGTCGATACCCACCACATCGACCCCCGATGCCATGAGCAAGATACTGTGCGAATTGTCGACGGGGGTAGAGAGTATCGAGGTACTGTCGTGCGAGACGATATTCTCCTCGGAGTAGCGCACGTCGATAGCCGGCTTGAATATCTCAACCCTCTGGCGGGCTATCTTCGCCCGTTTCAGGCGGCGAATCAGCTCCTCGGTCTTCCCCGAGAACATGGAGCCGCATATCACCTCGATGCTGCCACGGCGGCTGGTCTCGTAATTACTTTCGGTCAAAACCATAGTGTTATATTGCTATTTGTCTGTCGGTTCAAAATATTCAACAAAAGTAAAAAGATAGTTCGACTTTGCCAACCTTTACCTCGCCTATTTCTCTCAAAAGCGGTCGACAAAAATTTGTTCCTCTACCTCCCGTCACCTATCTTTGTAGAAACAACACCAATAGATTATGCAACGCCTCTCCATATTCAGTCTGCTCACGCTGCTTCTGCTTTTGCATACACCCTCCCGGGCCCAAAGCCTTGAATCGCTGCTGGCCGACCCGGCCTTTACCCCGGCTTCGGTGGGTATCTGCATTACCGACGTAGCCACGGGCGAAACCCTCGTTGCCTACAACGACCGCCAGGCCATCATACCGGCCTCGACCGCCAAGGTCATCACCACCGCCACGGCCTTGCGCCTGCTGGGCCCCGACTACCGCATCGTCACCACGGTGGGGTACACCGGCCACATCGACGACGCCGGAACCCTGCACGGCAACCTGGTGATACGGGGCGGAGGCGACCCCTCGCTGGGGTCGGCCTACGGCAGCCGGCCGGCCGACGATTTCGTCAACCGGGTCGTGGAAGCCGTTCGGTCACACCCAATCCGGGCCATCGAGGGGTGTATCGAGGTCGACGACTCCCGATTCGCGGGGCCGTCCGTATCGCCCAAATGGATGCTCGAAGACGTCATCTGGGACTACGGCACCGGGTGCCACGCCTTCTCCTACCGCGACAACCGGCTGCAAGTCGAATTGAAATACAACGGACACCGCTACGAGGTGACCGGTATCAACCCCGCCCGCCGATTCCACGTCGCGACCCACCTCGTCCCCGGCGAACGGGAAGAGGTGACCGTCACCCACACCGGCAACCGCTACACCGTCACCGGCACCATACCCCGCCATCGATCGACCTACCGTCTCGACCTGGCCATCGAACGTCCCGACAGCCTCTTCCTCCAAGAGCTGAACGAGCGGCTGCAATTGGCCGGTATCCCCGTGGGCGGCGCCCCGCTCTCCGCAGGGAGAGGTACCGAAACCACACTGCTCGACTACCCCTCCGACTCGCTCGCCTGCCTGGTGCGCAGCCTGAACGTACGCAGCGACAACCTCTATGCCGAAAGCCTGCTGCGCCTCATCGCCCTCACCGCATCACCCCGGGGCAGCGCCTCGAAAGGTATCGAAACGATACGCCGCTACTGGCAACCCCTGGGAGCCGACTCGCTCGAACTGTTTCTCTACGACGGTTCGGGGCTGGCCCGCAACAACAAGGTCTCGGCCCGCTACCTGGCCCGGGTGCTGACCGCCGCAGCCCGAGACCCGCAGACGGGCGACACTTTTGTCCGCTCGTTGCCCCGGGCCGGACGGGAAGGGTCGGTAGCCACATTCATGCGCAACAGCCGTCTGCCCGGTGAACTGCGGTTGAAAAGCGGCAGCATGAGCGACGTCCACGCCTATGCCGGCTACTACACCACCCCCACCGGGCACCGCTATGCCATCGTGCTGTTATTCAACAACTACACCTGCACCCGGGCCCAACTGAAACAGAAAATTGCTGTCTGGCTCACTACGACACTTTCTAAAAAAAGGTAACAGCAGCCAAAAATTTAAGCACTCCTATACGCTTCTATCATTTTATTACTATCTTTGGAAGATAGTGAAACCACTAAATTCGATTCCATGTCACGAGACAGTCGCATCGCATACATCATCACCCAGTTGGGCGAACTGCGGGAGCTGCTGCTGGTTATCGAGCAGGCAGGCAACGCCGCTCCCGGTATCCTGTTGAAGCTGGCCCGGGAAAAAGCCGAGGCCATCGACCGCTCGACCCGCGAACTGCGGTCGCCCCAATTCTGGGCCGAAATAGAAAATCACGAACCCTTTGCCGATACCGCCTCGACCGATAATCGGGAAGCAGAAGCCGTAGAGCCCGTTCCCGAAGCCGAGACACGCCAGGAGGAGTCCGAACCTGAGGAGGAGCCGTGGGATATACCGGTGACCCCATCGGCCACCCCGACTACGGAGACAAAAAACGAGGCAGAGAGCCCGACAGTCCCCGAACCGGAAGCCCCGGCCGAGACGCCCCCTCAACCCGAAGGAGAACCGGAACCCGCGCCGACACCGGCGGTCGAACCGACTCCTGCAAATCAGACCGAAGAGTTGCTCCACAAGGCGGAGACTCCCGAAGAATCCCGGACAACCGATGAGGCTCCGACCGCTACCACGGCCGAAGAAACCGGCCGGGAAGAGCCGCTCTACCCCTGGGAGGAGATGAACGACGAAGAGCTGTCGGCCGCTCAAAGCGACGAACCCGAATATGACGACGATGCCGACGACTACGACGACACCGACTACGAAGATACTCCCGTGGCCGATCTGCCGGCCGACGACACGGCAGGGCCCGTCACCCTCGAAGAGGCGCTGCAACGCCAGCACGCCAAGGAGCTGCGCAAGGCTCTGAGCCTGAACGACCGCTTCCGGTTCCGCCGCGAACTGTTCGGGAACAGCGACATTCGCATGAACGAGACCCTGGCCCTCATCGACGCCATGCAATCCTATGACGAGGCCGAAGATTATATTCTCAACGACCTGCATTGGGACATGGATAATCCCGAGGTGGCCGAGTTTATGAAAATCGTACAAAAACATTTCCTGTAACGCCGCACCATGTCCAAACTCTATGTAGTACCTACGCCGGTAGGCAATCTCGAAGATATGACATTCCGGGCCATCAACGTGCTGCGGGAGGTCGACTGCATCTTGGCCGAGGATACCCGCACCAGCGGTATCCTGCTCAAACACTACGACATACGCACCCGCATGCAGTCGCACCACAAGTTCAACGAACACCAGACGGTCGAAGGCATCGTCTCCCGTATCGAGGGGGGCGAGACCATCGCCCTCATCTCCGATGCCGGCACACCGGCCATCTCCGACCCGGGCTTCCTGCTGGTGCGCGAATGCCGGCGCCGGGGAATCCCCGTCGAGTGTCTGCCCGGAGCTACCGCCTTCGTGCCCGCCCTGGTAGCCTCGGGGCTGCCCAACGAGAAATTCTGCTTCGAGGGTTTCCTCCCCCAAAAGAAAGGTCGCGCCACCCGGCTGGCCCAACTGGCCGACGAGCCGCGCACCATCATCTTCTACGAGTCGCCCTTCCGCCTGCTCAAAACGCTGGTTCAGTTCAAGGAGACCTTCGGCGGCGAACGTGATGCCTCGGTGAGCCGCGAAATCTCCAAGATTCACGAGGAGACGGTGCGAGGCACCCTCGACGAACTCATCGCCCACTTCACCGAGCATGAGCCCAAAGGCGAAATCGTGATTGTCGTGGCCGGAGCCCCCGAGAAGCCCAAAGAGAAAAAACGAGACAAATACCCCAAAAGCGATACACAACTATAAATTTAATTTCTACCATTATGAGAAAGGCTATTACCGCTGCCATCGCAGCAGCATCTGTACTGATGATCGGTTGTACCAACCAGTCAACCGAAGTGAAGAGACTGCAAGCCGAGAACGACTCGTTACTCCAAGTCAACGCACAAACGACGGCCGACTTCAACGAAATGATTCAGCTCATGAACGACGTGGAGGAGGGTTTCCGCCAAATCAAAGAGGCCGAGAACTATCTGGTCACCCAGAAAGATGCCAACGGAGAGGTTTCGCTTACGACCCGGGAACAAATTAAGAACGATATGACACTGGTGGCCGAGACCTTGCAGAAGAACAAGGAGCGGCTGGACAAGCTGCAAAAGCAGCTCACGCAGAGCAAAAACCAATCGGCTGCCCTGCAAAAGACCATCACTCGTCTGCAAGGCGAGATTGCCGAAAAGACCGAACTGATTACCTCGCTGCAAGAGTCGCTCGCCAAACGCGACGTGCGCATTGCCGAACTCGACGAGGCCGTGAGCAACCTCACCGGCCAGGTAGAGAACCTCACCACCGAGAACCAGCAGCAGAAAGAGGTGCTCATGACACAGGACGAGGCTCTCAACACCGTGTACTATGCCCTGGGTACCAACAAGGAGCTGAAAGAGCAAAAGATTGTCGAAGGCGGAGGCCTCTTCTCCTCGAAGAAGGTGATGGAAGGCAACTTTAACAAAGACTATTTCACCGCAGCCGACATGCGCAAACTGCACGACATTCCCTTCGACAGCAAGAAGGCCAAACTGCTCACCAAGCACCCCGAGGGAAGCTACGAAATGCAAAAGGACAACGAAGGTTACCTCACACTGGTCATCACCAACCCCGAGAGTTTCTGGAGCCTGAGCCGCTATCTGGTTGTCGAGCTCAACTAAACGGCGACATAAAACCATTCACATACGAGGCCGGAGATGCCCTCTCCGGCCTCGTATGCCCTTATCCCCACCCAAACACTCCTACGACCCCATGTACCGATACCTGGCTATCCTGCTGACGCTCCTGTCATTCGCCGCATGCGACAGTTTCTTTGAAAAAGAGTCGGTCTGGCCCCACAACCCCGAGCGGCCCGAACTGCCTCCTCCACGCGAGCGCCGCTTTGTCGTCGACAGTATCCGATACTACTTCGACTACTGGAGCAGCAAGAGCACCCAACTGGCCGACGAGACCTGTGTCGTCATCATCTCAAACTCTCTCGATCAAGAATGGCACGATACCCCCTCGCCCCCACAAGATCCGCTCTACAACTACTCCTATTTTTCCAGCGAAGACCCCGTAATGGCCCAAATCTACACCGACACCCTGCGGGTGAGAACCCCTTGCTACGTCGACGACGACAATCGCATCGTACTGGGCGATTCGCTGTACAGCTTCCAATCCTTTTCGGCCCAACAGACGCTGGCCGAAATCGACCGGACTATCGGAGAGATGTGTATCCCCCCTCATACCGAAACCTACGTCTACGGCCGGTACAGCATCAGCTACTACCACATAGCCTACACCGCCTGGCTCACCGAAACAACCAGCAACACCCCCATTACCATCGAGGGCATGTGGGAGGGCGGTATCATCAACGACGACTTCACGACTCGCACCGAGTCGAAGCCGTTGTAAACACTCCATGGCTACTCCTGCCCGAAAGAAGAAACCCCGCAAGACTCGAAATGGAGTCTTGCGGGGTTTCTTCATATCTTCTAACCGGTAGCCGCTCCCCGGTTTCAGCGGGAGCAAGCAACTCACAATCAATGCCTATTCTTCATCAACATGCAGCGTGTGGCCCATGCGTTTCTCTTTGGTGAGCAGGTAACGGCGGTTATAAGGGTTGGGAGTCACCTCGATAGGCACGTTCTCAACAATCTCCAAACCATAAGCCTCCAAGCCGATACGCTTCACCGGGTTGTTGGTCATCAGACGCAACTTGTGTACACCTATATCGCGCAAGATGCTGGCGCCCACGCCATAGTCACGCTCGTCGGCCTTGAAGCCGAGGTGCAGGTTGGCATCGACCGTGTCGAGACCACCCTCCTGCAAGCGATAAGCCCGTATCTTGTTCATCAGGCCGATGCCCCGGCCCTCCTGATTCATGTACACGATTACCCCCTTGCCTTCGGCCTCGACGGCTTGCATGGCACGATGCAGCTGCTCGCCGCAATCGCAACGCATCGACCCGAAGATGTCGCCCGTCATGCACGACGAGTGTACCCGCACGAGGATAGGCTCGTCGGGCTCCCAAGTACCCTTAATCAAGGCGATGTGCTCCAAGCCGTTGGAGAGCTGACGGAATGGTATCAGACGGAAGTGTCCGTAGGCCGTGGGCATATCCACCTCGTCGCCCCGCTCGACCATAGACTCCTGCTTCAACCGGTAGGCAATGAGGTCGCGAATGGCGATAATCTTGATGCCGAACTTCTGGGCCACCTTGATCAGTTGCGGCATGCGAGCCATCGTACCGTCTTCGTTCAGAATCTCGATGAGTGCGGCAGCCGGATACAGCCCGGCCAGACGGGCCAGGTCGACGGCAGCCTCGGTGTGACCGGCACGTTTCAGCACCCCTTTGTCCTGAGCATAGAGGGGATTGATGTGACCGGGACGTCCAAAGGTCTCGGGCGTCGAGGTCGGATCGGCCAATGCGCGTATCGTGGCTGCACGGTCGTGGCTCGACACACCGGTGGTGCAACCTTCGAGCTTGTCGACGGTCACCGTAAACGGGGTACCCAGCATCGAGGTGTTGTGATTCACCTGACGATAGAGGTTCAGCTCTTCGCAACGCTGCATCGTGATGGGCGCACAGAGAACGCCCCGGCCGTTGGTGAGCATGAAATTCACCTTCTCGGGGGTAATGGCCTCGGCAGCGATAATGAAATCGCCCTCGTTTTCACGGTCTTCGTCATCGACGACAATCAAAAACTTACCCTGTCGAAAATCCTCGACAGCCTCGTCTATCGAACTCAAAAAAATCTCTTTATCCATATCTTATCTGGTTTTATCTTTTATCTCTCATAAAGTTTCGCCGACTTCCACACGCTCGGCCTCCTCTTTCTCGAGCAAGGTCTGCAACTCCTCGTCGGTACGTATCATCGTCTCTACCTCATTGCGTAACAAGCGCTGCTGGTGGGAGCCCACCCAGTAGAGCAACAGCCCCACGGGAAAAAGAACGGCCAGCACATAGCCCCACTTCTCCGAAGGGGCCGGCCTGTAAATCCACAGGTTGCGCAACACGGGGTAGTCCATCAGTTTGCTCACTACCAGCTGGCTGCGGCTGTTCGAGGTATAGTTGACCAAGTCGTCGACCTGGGCGCCCAGCTCGGTAATATCCGACTTGGCATAACCATGCAGACAGTACTGCCAGTAGGATTGCCGCTTCCGCCCCACCTTGTCGAGATAGCGGCGGCAAGCCTCGCTCAACTGTTGAGCCTTCTCGATAGCCACCCGCGGGAACATGTCCTCCATCACCACCTCTTTCAAGACCACCTTGCGCAGCTCCTGCCGCCCGATCAGTTTCCTGAAAAAGTTGATGTAGGCATCGGGGTTGAACACGGCCGAATCCTTCACCGCCTTGTAGGTGAGAAATATGCCCAGCGGCAGGAGCACCGCCGAACTGAGCCACATGCCTTCCCACACCTCCCACCGGCCATCGCGGGCCAGCTTGTAACCGGTGTTGTCGATGATGTAGTAGAAGATGAACATGAAGACCGACACGACCACGGGCATACCCAGCCCGCCCTTGCGGATAATGGCACCCAACGGGGCCCCGATGAAAAAGAAGATGATGCAGGCAAACGAGAGGGTAAACTTCTTGTACATCTCGATCTGGTGGCGCCTGATGACTTTATTCTCCTCCTTCATCGTGTAGCTGCGGAATTCATAATCGCCCATATAGCGCTCGGCCCGAGCCACCGCCCGGTCGAGGTAGAGTTGCTTGCGTTGCAGGCTTCCCCCCTCGAACACGCTGTCGAGATTGAGGGTCGAGGCCTCGGCTATCGCCTGTTTTTCCCGGACAGAGTCATTGGCCGAGACTCGGATACCCGGGCTTTCATACAGCGAGAAATAGCCCGATGTCTGCAAACTGCGGGCATAGTTACCGCCGATACTGTCCACCCGATAGGTCATCGAGTCGATCGACGACTGCAAGGCCGTCAGGTCCTTGCCGATATACTGGTTTTGCATGATGCCGTCGTCCATGCGGTTAAAGTTGGCGTCGAAGGCAATCAGAATCTCTTTCAGCGAGAAGGTCTCCCGGCGATAGGGAATGTTGGTCACACTCGTGCGCTGGTCGCGCAGGTTCTCAAACGACTCGCCGTTGTAGAGGGTAAGAAACAGGTGCTGCTTGTCGTCGGTCATTTTCAATTTACCCGAGTCGGCCAAGATAATCATGGCGTTGTCAAAACCGCTCGACATGTCGTAAATCATCACGTCGTAGAGCATGCCGGTCTTGTGATTCTTCTGCTTCACATAGAGGTTATAGCCGCTTATCTGGTCGTAGAATACCCCTTCGGGTATATCGAGCTCGGGCGACTTCTGCCGCATGGAGTAGAGCAGGGTCCACATCTTCACCTGCGACTTGGGCAGCACATAGTTTTGGAAAAAGAAGGCTCCGATGGCCACGAATATCAGGAAGATAACCAGCGGCCGCATGATTTGCAGCAACGAGATTCCGGCCGCCTTGATGGCCAGCAACTCCAACCGCTCGCCCAAATTACCGAAGGTCATCAGCGAAGCCAGCAAGATGGCCAGCGGCAACGCCATGGGTACCATCGTGACGGCAGCATAGAAAAACAACTCGGCCAGGACCGACATTTCGAGACCCTTCCCCACCATCTCATCGACATACCGCCACAGGAATTGCATGAGTACGATGAACAGGCAGATGAAGAATGTCATCAGAAACAGGGGTAAGAAGCTCTTTAAGATAAACCTGTATAGTCGTTTGATATAGAACATTCTTTTGCCGATTATCAGAGTGCAAAAGTAACGCAAAAAAATGAATTTCCGAAAAGGCTATAACGTTTATTGGGGAGAATTGTCCAAAACAGAAGCCCCGTAGAACCGTGACAGGCAACTCCCCGGAAGGGAATCACACCCCCAGCTTGCGGCGCAACGTCTCAATCTGATGATCCCACAAGTCGCGGCTGTCGTCCATCTCGTCGGGGTAGGCAAAATCGGTTACCATGAGCATGGTATAACCCGTCAGTTCCGAAGTGGTGATACGCAACTCAAAGAAGCTCTTCTCCTCCTCATCGTCCAACCAGTGGAACCGAATGTACAAGCCCGTGCGCATAGCTACCTGGTGAGCCTGCTGCGACGACTTGTTCCAATAAAAGGTAAACAACTTGCCATCGCTCTGCACATCGTCGGCAAACCAGTCGGCCAACCCATTCTTGGTTCCTATATAAGGCCACAACAGCGCAGGAGAAACGCTTTTTAGCTCATACTCTGCAACAAACTTCTCTTTATTCATAAACCTCTCAATATTATAGCATTTCCCGCTTCGAGCAGAATGGAAATTTTCGATTTCCGTCGGCGAATATAGAGATATTATTCCTATCTTGCGCTGTAAATCGAGAAAAAATGGAATGAAAAAATTTTTTCACTCCATTTTAGAGAATATTTACCTCAAATTGCAAACTTGATATTACATTTTATTGCTACATTTGCAGGTATAAAAACAACATAAAAAACCAATCCGACTATGAATTTAATGGAACGAATGGTAGAACAAGCCCGAGCCAACAAACAACGTATTGTTTTACCGGAAGGAACAGAAGAGCGTACTTTAAAGGCTGCCGACCGGATTCTGGCCGACAACATAGCCGATGTAATCCTCATTGGTAATCCCGATGAAATACGGGCCCTTGCCAATCAATATCAACTGACCCACATCGACCAGGCTACCCTGGTGAACCCCCTGAGCCACGAAAAGAAAGAGACCTATACCCAACTGCTCTACGAGTTGAGAAAAGCCAAAGGCATGACTTTGGAAAAAGCACAAAAGACGGTCGAAGACCCCTTGTACCTGGGCTGCCTCATGATTAAGAACGGCGATGCCGACGGCGAGGTTGCCGGTGCCCGCAACACAACCGGTAACGTATTGCGGTCGGCCTTCCAGATTATCAAGACGGTTCCCGGCGTGAAGGTCGTGTCGGGCGCCTTCCTGATGTTTATCCCCGACACCTCGTACGGTGAAGAGGGTCTGATGGTATTTGCCGACTGTGCCGTCGTGCCCGACCCCACAGCCGAAGAACTGGCCCAGATTGCCGTATCGACCGCCAAGACCGCCCGCGACATTGCCGGCATAGCCCCCCGCATCGCCATGCTGAGCTTCTCGACCAAAGGGAGCGCCAGCCACGCGATGGTCGACAAGGTAGTCGAGGCTACCCGACTGGCCCGCGAGATGGAGCCTGCGCTGAAAATCGACGGCGAGCTGCAAACCGATGCCGCCATCGTTCCAGCCGTAGGGGCCAGCAAAGCTCCCGGCAGCGAAATCGCCGGTCATGCCAACGTGCTGGTATTCCCCTCGCTCGAAGTGGGTAACATCGCCTACAAACTGGTACAACGGTTGGCTCATGCCGAGGCCGTAGGTCCTATCCTCCAAGGCATTGCCGCCCCGGTCAACGACCTCTCCCGCGGTTGCTCGGTCGACGACGTGTACAAAATGATTACCATCACCTGCAACCAGGCCATCAGCTTGAAAAAATAACCTTAATTCCCATACCTTATGAAGATCTTAGTATTAAATTGCGGCAGCTCGTCGGTCAAGTACAAACTGTTCGACATCGACAGCAAGACCGTTCTGGCCCAAGGTGGCGCAGAAAAAATAGGCTTGGAAGACTCGTTCTTGAAACTGACCCTGCCCAGCGGCGAGAAAGTCATTCTCAAAAGCCCCATGCCCGAACATCACTCGGCCATTCACAACATACTCAACGTGCTCACCAGCGCAGAATACGGCTGCATCAAATCGTTCGACGAGATTGATGCCGTAGGCCACCGCGTCGTTCACGGCGGTGAGAAATTCAATGCCAGCGTCCTCGTCACCGACGAGGTAATCGAAAAGATTAAAGAGTGCTACGACATAGCCCCTCTGCACAACCCGGTGAACATGGCCGGTATCGATGCCATCTCGCAGTTGATGCCGTCGGTACCCCAGGTAGGCGTATTCGACACGGCCTTCCATCAGACCATGCCGGCTCATGCCTACATGTATGCCCTGCCCTACGACCTCTATACCCGGTACGGCATTCGCCGCTACGGATTCCACGGCACCAGCCACCGCTACGTGTCGCGTCGGGCCTGCGAGTTCTTGGGCGTACCCTACGAGAAACAACGCATCATCACCTGCCACATCGGTAACGGAGGTTCCATCACCGCCATCAAGGACGGCAAATCGATCGATACCTCGATGGGTATGACGCCTGTCGAAGGCTTGATGATGGGTACCCGCTCGGGCGATGTCGATGCCGGTGTACTCACCTACCTCATGGACAAGGAGCATCTCGACTCGGCCGGTATTGCCAACCTGGTGAACAAGAAGAGCGGTGTGGCCGGCATATCGGGACTCTCGTCCGACATGCGCGACATCGAAGCCGGTGTAGCTGCCGGAAACGAGCGTGCTATCCTGGCCCTGCAAATGTATGAATACCGCATCACCAAGTACATCGGTGCCTATGCCGCCGCACTGGGTGGTGTCGACATCATCGTCTTCACGGGCGGTGTGGGCGAGAACCAGACCCCGACGCGCGAAGCCGTGTGCAAACCACTCGCCTTTATGGGTGTGGAAATCGATACCGAACTGAACAAAACGGTTCACGGTACCGAAAGCCTAATCAGCACCCCGGCCTCGAAAGTGAAGGTAGTCGTTATCCCCACCGACGAGGAGTACATGATTGCCGAGGATACGAAAACCGTACTCGACAGCTTGAAGAAGTAAACACCCCATACAACAGCCAATACCCCTGCACACCCCGATAAGCGGACCCCCACCGTGCAGGGTGCAACCGACTGTTTATCACCAGCGCCCTGCCGCCTACCCTACCCGGGTTGCGACAGGGCGCTTTTTTTTATGAAAGAAGAATATACCGTTTATTCGAGTCGACCGGTTGCCCGCAGGTATTCGGTTTCGTAGATTTTATACTGGGTCTGGGCCTCGATAAGATTGCTCTCGGCCTGCTGCCACTGCGACTGAGCATCGAGCAGGTCGGTCAACGAGGCCATCGACGCTGCATAGCGGTTGCGCATAACCCGCAGATTCTCCTCGGCCTGCTGCACGCCGGTCTCGGCCGTGCGAATCAGACGGTAACCGTCCTGCACGTTGCGAATGGCCTGTTGCACTTCGAGGTTGAGCAGACGTGTGTTCTTCTGCAAGTCGAGTTCGGCACTGCGCAGCGCATAGCGAGCCTTGCGCACCTTCTTGTGCACCTCGCCCCAGTGAAACAGCGGTATCTTCACGGCCAGCATCACCATTCCTATCCCGTCGCGAAACTCCTGCGAATAGGGAAGCATCGTGCCGTTACCCGCATCGACCATACTGTTGAGCTTGATGTTACCGTAATAGGTGTACCCGGCCGACAATCCCACGGTGGGAAGCATCTCGGCCCGCGAGCTCTTGATTTGCTGCTTGCCCACCTCGACCTGCTGTTTGAGCAGGAAGAGCTCGGGCCGGTCGTCGATCGAGGACGTGAGCAGGCCCGGTTCGGTAGCGACCCAAGCCGTATCGGTGGGGACAATCGTCGTGTTGTCGTCGACTCCAATCAGGCGGCACAGCGACAGGCGGCACAAGTCGGCCCCGTTGCGCGCCTTCTGCAACTGGTAGTGTATCTCGCTCTGCTTGGCCTCTATCCGCAACAGGTCGTTCTCGATAATCAGACCCGCCGACAGCGATTCGTTCATCTGGTTAAAGAGCGTATCCATCTGCGCTACATAACTCTCGAGCATACGCACCTTGCGGTCTACCGCGATACAGGTCCAATAGGCCTGGTCGGCATCGGCCAGAATATCCATGCGGGCCATGCGCAACTGCTCACCCGCCACCGCCTCGCCGATGCGGGCCATGCGCTTGCCGGCCGAAATCTTACCGCCGGTATAGATGGGTTGCGTGAGGGTGATGCCGGCCATATACATGCCTCGCATGCGCAGGTCCATACCCATCACATCGATGTCGGGGAAGACGTAGGCTCCCGTGGCCGAGCCCTCGATTTTGGGCAGATAGGCCGTGGTGGCAATGCGGTTGTCGAGTTCGGCCTGACGGAGCCGGATATCGGCCTGTTCGAGCTCTTCGCTGTGGGCCAACGCCATCTCGCGGCACTGGCTGTGCGACAGGAGCAGCGGCTGGGCTGGGGCCACTCCGGCTAACCCCAGGAGACAGCCCATCGCATATATCTTTTTTCTCATTTTCATCGTCATTCGGTTTTTATGCGTTAGGTTTTCTGATTCGGAACATGGCCGCATAGAAGAGCGGCAGCAACACGAGCGTGATAATCGTGCCCACAGTGAGGCCACCCATGATGGTGATGGCCATTGAGCTGTACATGGGGTCGGTCACCAGCGGAATCATACCCACAATGGTGGTGAGCGAAGCCATCAGCACGGGACGCACGCGCGACACGGTAGCCCCGACGACCGCCGTGTAGGGCGACTGCTTCTCCTCGGTCTGCAACCGGTTGATTTCGTCGACCAGCACGATGGCATTCTTCACCATCATGCCCATCAATCCCATCATACCGATGATGGCCATAAAGGTAAAGGGCTGACCGCTCACCAGCAGCACTGGCGTGATGCCGCAGAAGACAAAGGGTATGCAGAGGAGAATCAGTATCACCTTGCGCCAGCTGTTGAAGAGCAGCAGCAAGATGGCCAAGATGATGAAAATCGTGAGCGGTACGAACTTCATGAGGTTGCCTATGGCCTCGCCCTGCAACTCGCCCTCGCCCACCCAGCGCATGTGGTAGCCCTCGGGCAGGTCGATAGCCTCGATTTCGTCGCGAATCGATTCGACCACCTTGGCGGGTGTCGCCTCGTCGCAATAGGGATTGGGGTCGCACTCGGCCTCGATTACACGACGGCCGTTCATGCGCAGCACCACATCTTCGTCCCAATCGAGCCGTATGTGATGCGCCACATTGCTCAGCGGGGTGGCACGGAAAAGCTGGTCTTGCAGGCGACTCATACCCTCGCCGCCAGCCAGGGCACTTTGCAACGCCTCGTTCGAGAGATGCAGGTTGAGCATGCTCCACACCGGAATATCTTCGAGATTGCGGATAGACGACCCGTCGGCATTGCGCACTTGGAGGTTGAGCATGACCATGCGGTCCTGCTCGTTGAGCACCCCTACCGTCATACCGTCGGTTGCCGCCAACAGGGCGTTGGCCACATCGCTGCGCCCGATACCCGAGCGCAGGGCGTCCTGCTGGTCATACTCGGCCACCAGCGCCTTCCCCCGCGGCTTCCAGTTGTTCTGTACCGAATAGGCATCGACATAAGGTGAGCGACGCATAATCTCCTCGGCCTGAGCACTCAACTGCCTCAATACGGCCGGGTCGGGCCCCGAAAACTCCACCTCGACCGTATGCGAAGTAGAAATCGAGAAGTTGTATTTGCGAATGCGGATATAGGCATCGGGATATTCGCAGCGCAACTGCTCGCGCACCACGGGTATCTGCTCGACCACCGTGCGGTAATCCTTGCAATCGACAATCAATTCGCCGTAACAATCGCCGCCCGAAGTCATGGGCCGTACCAGACAGTAGTGGGCCGGTGCACTGCCCTGGCTGACAGCCACCCGCTCAATCTGCGGATTCTGCAATACCCGCTCGCTCATCTCCAACAGGCGGGCACACACCGTATCGGCATTGGCTGCCGACGGGAAGAAACACTCCACGACAAACTGCTTGTAGTCAAAATCGGGGAAAAAGAGATTCTTGACCTGCTTCACCCCTATCAGGCACAACACCAGCAGTACCACGGCCACGGTAATGGTCACTCGCTTGTATCCGATGAGAAAAGCAATCGTCTTACGCACGAAACGGTGTACCGGCGAATTCATCACCGCCGCAGCTGTCGCGTCTTTACCCTCCTTCTTCTCTCGCCGAGGCAACCACGAGTGGGCACACACGGGTACCTGAATAAGAGCCAGTACCCAACTGGCCAACAGGCTTACACACAGTACCAGGAAGAGGTCGCCTGCATATTCACCAGCCGAGTCGGGCGAGAGATAGACGCAAAGGAAGGTCGACGCCGCGATAATCGTAGCTCCCAGCAACGGCATGGCCGTGTTGCGACCTATGCGATAGAGGTAGGTATCGGGCGGCAACCCCCGTTTCTTGTCGATGAGTATGCCGTCCATAATCACCACGGCATTGTCGACCAGCATACCCATCGCCACGATAAAGGCTCCCAACGAGATGCGTTGCAGGGTGGTACCACACATGAGCAAGATGGGAAACGAAACACACACCGTGAGCACCAGTCCGAAGCCGATGATGAGCCCGCTGCGCCAACCCATCGTAAAGATGAGTACGAGAATCACGATAGCGACCGACTCGACCAGGTTCCACATGAACGACGAAATGGCCTCGTCGACCTTGTCGGGTTGGAAGAAAATCTTGTCGGTGGAGAATCCGGCCGGCAGACTCTTCATGGCCTCGGCCAGCCGGGCGTCGACCACCCTCCCCACATCGGGCACGATGGCCGACGACTCCATGGCGATGCAGATGGCCAGCGCCGGTTTGCCGTCGACAAAGAAGCCGTTGCGCTGGGGCGAGGCGTAACCGCGCTCCACCCGAGCCACATCACCGATGCGCAGCATCTTGCCGTCGAGGGTCTGTATTTGCAGGTTGCGAATATCCTCCTCGTCCTTGACCGACGAGTCGACATAGAAGGCGATGCGCTCTCCATCGATTCCGTACCGACCGGCATTAACGGTCTTGCCGGCACTCTGCAAGGCCGACATGATCTGGGTGGGAATAATGCCGTTGCGGGCAATCTGTTCCTTCGAGACGATGATATTGATAACCTCGTCGCGGTTCCCCACGATATTGATGCGCTTCACCCCCTTCACGTCGAGCAGTTCGCGTTGCAGATAACGGGCATAGCGGTACATCTCGGGATAGTCGTAGCCGTCGGCCGTGAGGGCATAGAAAATGCCATACACGTCCATCATGTCGTCAATTACGATGGGCTCGTAACACCCCTGCGGCAGGCGGGAAGCCACATCGTTAACCTTGCGTCGCAACAGGTCGAAGTGCTGTTCGAGGTCGCGGTTGAGTACCGTCATTTGAAACTCGACGGTAAAGAGTGCCGCACTGTTCTGGCACTCGGTCTTCACCTTCTTCACATTCGGCAAAGCCCGCAGCTCGTCCTCCATGAGCTGGGCCACTTGCAGCTCCATCTCGTGGGCGCTGGCTCCCGGCCACGACACGACCACCATGGCCTGCTTGGCCGATACGGCGGGGTCTTCGAGTTTGGGCATCTGCACAAACGACAGAACTCCCGCAATGAGTATCGCCACCATGAGCGACCAGAAGAGCACAGGCCGCTGCATGAAAAATCGGGTTATCTTCATCACAGCAATCCTCCTACGTTAGTACTCCGGGGAGCTTCAATCACACGAACTTTCTCCCCTTCTTTCAACACATGCACACCGGCCCGCACAATCGATTCGTCGCCGGTCAATCCCTTCGAGACGACAGCCCGGCCTTCGCCATCGATGCCGTCCAGTTCGACCTGCCGGCAGGTCACGGTCGAGTCGGGGCGGAAGAGCCACACGCACGCGCTGTCGCCCTGTTGGAAGAGAGCCTGCAACGGTACGGCAAATCCGCGAGCGGCCGTCGAGTCGCCCAAGGCCACCTCGACCTCGACATTCATGCCGGCCGTCAATCGGCTGTCGGGGCGTTGCTCAAAAGCCAGTTGCATGCGATACAGCTGGTTGCCGTCGGCCTTGGGGGTAAGGCTGGTGAGGACAAGAGGCATTGCCTCGTCGATACCTGCCGCCCGGCAGGCGAAGCGGACAAACTCACCCCGTTGCCGGTAGAGGCTGCCCGGAATATCGACCATGACCTCCATCTGCGACACATCGAGCAGGGTGAAGAGGGCGGTACCCGCATCGACCATCTCGGCCGGCGAGAAATTGACCGCCTGTATATACCCGTCGACAGGGGCATACAGTTTGGTGTAGTTCAGTTTGTTCTTGTTGGCCTGCAACTGCACTTCGAGTTGTTTCAACCCGGCCGAAGCCTTTTCGTAGTCGTTGGGCGATATACTCTTTTGAGCCAGCAGACGCTCGGTACGCTTCACCTCGTCGCGCACCTGGTCATACTGCACCTGCAAGGCCTCGACGCCCAACCGATAATCGGTATCGTCAAGTTCGGCCAGCAACTGACCGCGACGCACCCGGTCGCCCTCCGCCACATGAATGCGGGCTATCTGACCCGCCGTCTTGAACCCGAGGCTTATCTCGTGAGCCTCCTTCACGATTCCCGAATAGCTCTTCACCGTCTCCTCGCCCAAGGCTTCGGGACGGGTCAGATACACACTCCGTTCACGAGCCGTCTCCTGCTCCCGGCCGGTACAGCCGCACAAGAGCAGAAAGGCAACCGCCATACACACATTCGTTTTCATGCTATCTCGTTTTTTGAATTGATTTCACGCCTGCAAATTTCCTCCTTTTCGGTGACAGCCGTTTGTCGTAGTCGTCTTGCAGATTGTTCAAAAAGTCGACTAATAACCCTATTTAACAAGAAAATCAAGTTGTTTATTATTCAAATAGGTATATTCGCCCTCGAAAATCATCATGAAATCATGTCGCAAAATTCAACTCTCAACCCTTTGAACCTAAACATGCTGCCGTTCAACAAGCGGGCTTGTGTCTATCGTGATGAAATCTTCATGTCCGATAATTTTGACGAACCTTACGACCTTGCAATCTTGTCAAACGATCCCCAGATACTCAACTTCATCTCCTCACCCTATCCCTTTAAAATACAGTTTGCCATGATGCTCCTCTGCCTCGACGGCTACATGCGAGTCAACCTGAACCTGAACGAGTATGTATTGCAACGCAACTGTATCCAGATCGTCATTCCCGGGACAATCGGTCAATGTATAGAGATTTCTCCCGACTGCCGCATGGCCATCATGGCCTTTGCTCAAATCAACAACCTGCCCGAAGGGAACAGCCAAAGTGCGCTCATCGTACGCAAATATCTTATCGACAACACCATACTACGTCTCTCCGACAGTGAAATGGACGAGATGATCGGACTTTACCACCACATGCACCAAAAAATACGACAACCCGAAGGGGTATTCACCCACGAAATTCTCAACGGTTACATTCAAATATTCTATTACAACCTCTGCCAGTTGATGAGCCCCTATATCGAGCAGAAAGACACCCAATATGTTTCGCGCAAGAAACAGATTTTCGACCAGTTCATCGCCCTGCTCAAGCAACACTGCACCGCCGAACGACGCATAGGCTTCTATGCCGACAAACTGTGTATCACCCCCAAATACCTGTCGCAGGTGGTCTTCGACATCAGTGGAAACCACGCCGGCGACTGGATTCGCGACTACGTCATTCTCGAAGCCAAGGCTTTGCTCAAATGCGGCAAATACAATGTGCAGCAGGTAAGCGACCTGCTCAACTTTGCCAACCAGTCGTTCTTCGGCAGCTACTTCAAAAAGGCGGTAGGCTGCTCGCCCTCGGTCTATCAGGATTCCTAAATGGCCCGCAGACGGCTGCACAAAGCCATAAAATTCATATAAATATCTAAAAAAACAAGGAGATTATCCAGTCCATAGAAAGGCTGTTTCTTTTACCTAAAAAATACTAATTTCAATCTTTTTTTTACTAAATTATAGGTATTGTCCTCCCTGAGCCTTCCCTCTAATTTTGCATCGGAAATCAAAAAACAAAATCCATGCAACTCCAAATTCTAGGGCTCACGACAGCTCTGCTACTCTCCCTGCCAACGGTCGCACAAAACCGCGAAAAAATCGATGCCGTATCGGGGGCAACCGAGCATTCGGATACTACAAAGACGCTACTGAAAACTGAACTGAAAGCCGAAATTCTGAAAGAACTTCGTCAGGAGTTCCAGTCCCAACCCCAAACAGCACCAGCCGAGAAAAAGAGATCCCGCCTCACCCTCGGCGGATATGGTGAAGCCGTAGCCTCGCTCAACTTTTTCAGCGACGACTACAAGAAATACCAGGACGCCCACCTGCACAAGGGCGAACATCACGGACGATTCGACCTGCCTCACGTGGTCATCTTTCTGGGCTATGACTTCGGCCGGGGCTGGAGCATGGGCAGCGAAATCGAGTTTGAACACGGCGGGACCGAGAGCGCCGTCGAAATCGAAGAGGAGGAGGCCGGCGAATATGAGTCGGAAATCGAACGGGGCGGCGAGGTCGCCCTCGAACAGTTCTGGATTCAAAAGAGTTTTTCTCCGGCACTCAACCTGCGCATGGGACACATGATCGTACCGGTGGGTGCCACCAACAGTCACCACTCCCCCACCGAGTTCTTCGGGGTATACCGGCCCGAAGGCGAAAACACCATACTCCCCTGTACCTGGCACGAAACGGGTATCGGGCTGTGGGGTATGCTAGGACGGCACTGGCGCTACGAGGTGATGTTCATACCGGGACTCGACTCAGACCGATTCAACAGCAAAGGGTGGATTCACGACGGGGCAGGCAGCCCCTATGAATTCAAGATAGGGAACAGCTATGCCGGAGCCTTCCGCATCGACAACTATTCGATACCGGGACTGCGACTGAGCGTGAGCGGATACGGCGGGAACAGTTTCAACAATACGCTCTATCCCCAGACCAACAGCCGGTACAAGGGGGTAAAGGGTACGGTACTCATCGGGGCCTTCGATTTTGCCTACGACGCTCATAACTGGATCATACGGGGCAACTGCGACTATGGCCATCTCACCGATGCCGATGTCATTACCGCCTTCAACGGCAGCATGCCCGCCTCATCGGTATCGGCCAAACAGGCTGTCGCCTCCGATGCCATCGCCACCGGTATCGAAGCGGGATACGACCTCTTTTCATTCTCGCCCAAACTGCATGCCCGGGGTCAAAAGTTTCACCTCTTCGGTCGCTACGAATACTACGATTCGATGTTCAAGACCCCGGCGCGGGTACAACACTATAACTGGTGTGGTCGGCAACGACTGGCAGCCGGTATCAACTACTACCCCTTGAAATCGATTGTCATCAAAGCCGAATACAGCATCGGACTGCTCAATGCCAACTCCTACACCTATACCGACTCGTCGGGGGCCACCCGCACTGGCCACTACAACAACGAACCTGCCGTGTCGATAGGCGTTGCCTACTCGGGGTTGTTCACTCGATAATTACTTTTATTCAACACTAAAAAATACCAATACAATGAAAAGAAAATTCACTTATTCGCTTTACCTGCCGCTCCTCACCTCTTTACTCCTCGGCGGAACGGCCTGCTCGGAAAAGGAGACAGACTTCTCATGGGAGGAGCAACGCGAAACCGCCCTGCAATCGGCGGCTACCGCTTTTGTCGAAAACACGGTTGTTCCTACCTACACCTCGCTGGCCGATGCCAGCCTCGAACTGGCCGAACTCTGTGCTCAAATCGAGACCTCGGCACTGGCCAACGCCTCGACCGACATTGCCGCTTCGGGCTCGTTGAGCACAGCTACCCAAGCCCTTGTAGAGCAGGCCTGTGAAAAATGGTATGAGGCCCGCAAACAGTGGGAATTGAGCGAAGCATTCCTCTACGGAGCCGCCGGCGACTACAACATCGACCCACATATCGACTCGTGGCCGCTCAACGCTACCGACCTGCAAGCTCTGCTCGATGACCCCGTGCGCATGGGTATGATGGATGCCGAGTATGCGGCTGGACTGGGTTACGGGCTGTTGGGATTCCATGCCATCGAATACATGCTGTTCGACCACCAGATCGACGCCTCGGCCACGACCGGACAGGCTCGAAACAGCTCCTTCTCCCGCAAGGAAGAGCTGGTCTACCTCACCGCCGTGGCAGGCGACCTGGCCAACCAATGCGTACGCCTGGAAGCCTCCTGGAAAGGATTATCCCAGGTATCGTCTCAAAAACAGACCTTGCTCACCGAAGCCGAACTCGAACCCTCGTTCAATTACGGCGAGAGCATGAAAAATGCCGGTAAAGGCGGCAGCAAATACAAGAGCTATCTCGAAGCGGCCCAAGAGATTATTCAGGGTTGCTCGGACATTGCCGACGAGGTGGGCAACCAGAAAATCGGCCGCCCCAACGAAGCGGCCGCCGGAGCGTCGGAAGATCTCAGTTACATCGAGTCGCCCTACGCCAAGAACTCCAAAGTCGACTTCTACGACAACATCGTCAGCATCAGGAACGCCTACCTGGGAACCAACGTGGGCGACCCCTCGGTGAGCAACTACCTGGCCGGAATCAATCCCAGTGCCGATACCGCGGTGCGCAACGCCATCGAAGCCGCACTCAACGCCATCGAAGCGGCTCCAGCTCCCTTCGTCAACTATGCCGGCACCCACAACGAACAGTGGAAGCAGGCTACCGCAGCCTGCAACGCCTTGAAGAAGGCTCTCGACGAAGCACAATCGGCCATAGGTCAATAACCCCATTATAAACCCAAAAGCTATGAAATCGTATCCTTTTTTACTGGCTTTTGCAACGGCGGCACTATGTGTCGCCAGTTGCACAGATGACAAAATCGACGATACCCCGAAGCCGGTCACTACGCAACTCTCGGAGGAGTATTACACGGGCGGCCAACTGGGTACAGCCTTCAACACCACCTCGGCCGCCTTCGAACAGCCGTCGCCCGCGGTCGAGAATGCCGGCATGGAGGCCTCGTTCAAAAACGGAGAAGCACTCTTCGAGAAGATATTCACCCCGGCCTCCGACGGCTCGGTTCGTGGAGGTCTGGGTCCGCTCTACATACGTACTTCGTGCATGCACTGTCACCCGGGCTACGGACATGGCAAACGACAAGAAGGTGGATTCAATGCCACAGAGATAGGCAACGGCTATCTGCTGGTCATCTACGACGACAACGACAACTACATCACCTCGCTCACCGGCATGCCGCAACTCTTTGCCGTCGAGCCCTTCAAGGCTCCGATAGACCCCTCGAAAATCAAGATTACCTGGAAGCCCTATACCGACAGCTGGAACAACACGTTTGAGGACGGTACCACCTACGAACTGATTTATCCCGAGGTAACGATTCCGGCCGATGCCTACTACGTCGACCTCATCACCACCGACGGTCGTACCCTCTCACCCGACCAGGTGAATATCCGGCTCGAATCGACCATCGGCATCTACGGCACAGGTCTGCTCGATGCCATTACCGACGAGGATTTGAAAGCCCAATATGCCAAACAGGAAAAAGACAACTACTTTGCCCTGAACCCGAAAATTTTCCAAAATGGCGAGTGGGTGAGCCAATACAGCAACAACCGTCCCAGCGACGGAGGTACAGGCGAGAAACACCCCTACCGCTTCACCTACGCCCTGAGCCGCGGCCCCTTACAAGATGCTGCCGGCTCAAACGCCATCTGGAACATTACCAACGTAACCCGCTCGAACCGTCGCTACCACTACATGACAAAAGCCTATGCCGAGAAGGCTTCGAAAGATCCCGAGGTACAAGCCCGGTTCTACGATTTCTTCCCCGACCGGAAAACCGACGCCGGGGTCGAACAGGATATCTACAACTACCTGATGGCTACCGACCTGCCGGTCGAGATGAGCGACGAATACTACACCGACCTGATGGTATGGCATCGGGGACTGGCTGTACCGGCAGCACGCAATCTCGACGACCCCACGATACAACGGGGCAAGCAACTGTTTACCGAGATGGGGTGCAGCTATTGCCATCGCCCCACCTGGACAACCGGTGAAGACCGCTATACCGATCCCAGCGGATTCTTCACCCGCGGCACCGAACTGCCCCGCTATCCTCACCAAAAAATATGGCCTTACACCGACCTGGTACAACACCGCCTGCACATGCAGAACGATATTCGCACCGGCTGGTGCCGCACCACTCCTCTGTGGGGCAGAGGGCTGCATCAGAAATGTACCGGCTCGTTCGAAAGCGACCGGCTGCACGACTGCCGGGCCCGCAACGTGATTGAAGCCATCATGTGGCACGGTGCTCCCGAAAGCGATGCCCGGTGGTCGGTCGAGAAGTTCCGGAAACTGAGCAAAGAGGACCGCGAAGCGGTGGTGAAATTTATCGATGCCATCTAATTAGCCTAATTGGCTAACAAACCCTACCCTCTTGAACCCCATGCTGAGAAATGCCGGCGCACTGCGCGTCGGCATTTCGAGGTATAAAGAAACCCCTCTCCATACAATGAAGATACTCAAACGATTCACCTTTGGCCTGCTGGCCCTCATGCTGGGTGTACTCACCTCGGCAACCGTTCTCGAAAAAATCCAGGGTACCCCCTTTGTCACCCGCCACATCTACGGCTCGCCCGCATTCGTCCTACTCTGGCTGTTGCTGGCTCTGTCGGGCTTCGCCTACCTGATGCGCCGCAGCCCGACGATACGACCGGCCACCTGGCTGCTGCATCTGGCCCTGCTGGTTATCCTGAGCGGAGCTTTCGTCACCTGGCTCACCGGACAGCAGGGCACCCTGCATCTGAGACTGGACGAAGAGCCCGCCCACTCCTACCGCGACAGCGGCGGAGAGGAACAGCCATTCCCCTTCACCGTCGCGCTTGAAAGTTTCGACATCGAATACTATCCGGGGACCCGGGCCCCGCTCGACTTCGTGAGCCGCATCACCATCACCGACGGCTCGCAGACCCGATGCGAAACCATCGCCATGAACCACATTGCCCGTTACCGGGGATACCGCTTCTACCAATCGTCCTACGACTCCGACGGTGCCGGTTCCCGACTCTCGGTCTCGCACGACCCCTGGGGAATCGGCATCACCTACACCGGCTACCTGTTGCTGCTGATGGCCATGGCGGCTCAACTCACCGACCGGCAAGGCACCTTCCGCCGGTTGTTACGCAACCACACCCTGCGGGGTATCTCGCTCGGCGGCGCGATTCTGCTGGCTACCCTGCTCCCGGCTCAGGCGGCCGAGACAAGGGTACCCCCTACCCTCCCGCACGAACAGGCCGACCAGTTGGGGAGGCTCTGCATCTACTACAACCAGCGCATCTGCCCTCTCTCGACACTGGCCCGGGACTTTACGGTGAAACTCTCGGGGAAGAGCAGCTACCGGGGACTCTCGCCCGAACAAGTGCTGGCCGGGTGGCTCTTCTATTACGACGAATGGAAACAGGAACCAATGATTCGCATCAAAAGTCGGGAGGCCCGACGTCTGCTGGGTATCGAGGGGCAGTATGCCCGGCTCACCGACTTCAACCGCGCGGTGAGGGAGTACCGACCCGAGGGTATGAACGACCGGGGAGTCACCGAGGCCAACGAGAAATTCAACCTCGTGGCCATGCTCTGCACCGGCTCGTTGCTGCAAATCTTTCCCTACCGACAGGGCGATACCCTGCACTGGGCCTCACAGGTTGACCCGCTGCCGCACGACCTGCCCCGGGAACAAAGTACCTTTATACAACAATCGATGAACTATGTGAACGAACTGGTGGCCCAACGCGACTACGCCTGTCTGTCACAAGTATTCGACAAAATAGCCCGATACCAACGACAGACTGCCGGAGAGGCGTTCCCCACGAACGGACGTCTGCAAGCCGAGTTGCTCTATAACCACCTGGGCCACTCGCTCGTGGCGGCCATACTCTTCCTCGTTGTCGGAGCTCTTGCCTTTGCGCATGCCTGCCGTCGCATCATCGGGTACAGTTCGGGGCCGCGCTGGATTCATCAGTTGCTGTTGGCCGGGGTCATCATTGGTTTTGCCTACCTCTCGGCCACCCTGCTTCTGCGAGGCTACATTGCCCGACACTGGCCACTGGCCAGCGGATTCGAGACGATGCAGTTCATGGCTTGGTGTGCCCTGGGGATAACCCTGATCGGGCACCGTCGCTTTATTCTGATTCTGCCGTTCGGCTATCTGGTGAGCGGTCTGGCCATGCTGGTCTCGATGATGGGCGAATCCAATCCCCCCATTACCCCGCTTATGCCAGTACTCACCTCGCCCCTGCTCTCGGTTCACGTGGTTCTGGTGATGACCGCCTACACCTTGCTGGCCTTCGTCATGTTCAACGGTATCGCCGGCCTGACACTCTCCCGCCGTCACCCCCGGCAAGCCGAGCAGTTGCAGACGGTAGGACGCATTCTGCTCTATCCCGCCGTCTTTGCCCTGGCGGCCGGAATCTTCGTGGGAGCCGTGTGGGCCAACATCTCGTGGGGACGATACTGGGGCTGGGACCCCAAAGAAGTATGGGCACTCATCACCTGGCTCATCTACGCCATGGCCCTGCACCCGGAGTCGTTGCCATTATTCAGGAAACCTGCCTTCTTTCACGGGTTCTGTGTGGTCGCATTCCTCTGCGTGCTCATTACCTACTTCGGCGTCAACTTTCTGCTGGGCGGCATGCACAGCTATGCCTGAGAGGCGACGGCAAAAAAGAGGGCCGGGGAGCATTTGCTCTCCGGCCCTTTGTCTATACAGAATATTGATTGCTTTCGATTAGAGGCCCAGTGCGCTGAGGTCGGCAAAGTAACCGTATACGCAGCTGGCAATACCCAGCAACAGGATACCGGCTACACACACGATGAGACTCACGCGCGAACCGTTGTCGCTGCGGAAGGGTGCGATGACACACTCGTTCTCGGTATTGATAAACATGGCCTTTACCACCAGCAGATAGTAGTAGAGCGAGATGATGGTATTGAGCAAGGCGATGAGCACCAGAATATAGAATCCCGAGTGAATGGCCGAAGCAAAGATGAAGAACTTGCTGAAGAATCCGGCGAACGGCGGGATACCGGCCAACGAGAACATGGCCAACATCATGATGACACTCAGTTTGGGGTTGGTCTTGTAGAGGCCGTTGTAGTCGTCCATATTCACCTTGCCGCTGTTGTGCTCGATCGACGAAATCACGCCGAAGGCAGCCAGGTTGGAGAAGATGTAAACCAGTACGTAGTAAACCAGCGCGGTCGTACCTTGAATCGAACCGGCGATGATACCCAACATGATGTAACCGGCCTGCGAGATGGACGAGAAGGCCAGGAACCGTTTCAGGTTCTTCTGACGAATGGCAAAGAGGTTACCCACGGTAATCGTCAGTACAATCAAGGCCCACATGATACCTTGCCAAACGGCCGGTTCGAAGGCGAACACCTTGTAGAGAACCAACAGGAGGGCAAAGGCTGCCGACCCCTTCGAGATAACCGACAAGTAGGAGGTTACCTGCGTGGGAGCCCCTTCGTAAACGTCGGCTGTCCACAAGTGGAAGGGAACGAGCGAGAGCTTGAATCCCATACCGGCCAGCACAAAGACAAGCGTGGCGATGAACAACGGCGTGTGATTGCCGGCAATATTGATGGCAATGTCGTCGAAATAGAGCGAACCCGAAACACCATAGAGGAACGAGAGTCCCAGCAGGAAGAGTGCCGACGAGAAGACGGCCGTGAAGAGGTATTTGGCACCGGCCTCATACGATTCAGAGTCTTTCTTGGTGATGGCGATGAGCGCGGCCATAGGCAGTGAAGCGGTCTCGAGCCCGATGAAGAAGAGCAGGAAGTGTCCCGACGAAACCATCAGGTACATACCGAAGAGGGTCACCAGCAACAACTCGTAAAACTCACCCCGACGCACTTTCACATCGGGAGTATTGCTCCACGAAATCGATTGCAGCAACACGATGAAGGTACCTATGTTAAGCACGGTCTTTACCATCGACGCGATGGGCGACGTCTGATACATGCCGCCAAAGGCCGATGCCGACTCGACCGGTATGATGTTCCAGATCGTGTGCAGGGCAAACAGGACACACGCTGTAATCGATAATCCTTTGAGGCTCTTGTTTCCACCAAAGGTGTCTACGAAAAATATCAGCAGGAATACGACCAGCAGCGATATTTCCGAGCGCATAACTAAAAACTGTGAATAATCCATATACTGTATGATTAAAGAGCTTGAGACAACAAATTAGTAATAGGTTCCACACCGCCACGAATCAGATCGGAGATCCAGTGGGGGAAGCTACCGATGGCAACCACACACACGATAAGGGTGATGACCGAGAGGCGTTCCCACCATTCGGCATCGGTCAACTCGCGATGGTGTTCGTTTTGAACGGCACCGTACAACAGTTTCCCAACCACGCGCAGAATATAGACCGCCGTAATCACAATCGAGGTACAAGCGACAATCGTAAATACCCGGTGGAAAGTATCGGTATGCTCGAACGAACCGACAAAGATGGTCATCTCGGCCACGAATCCGCTCAATCCCGGAAGACCCAGCGAAGCCAAACCGGCAATCACGTAACCTACCGACAGGAACGGCATGATTTGCATCAAGCCGCCCATCTCGCGAATATCACGGGTGTGGGTACGACCGTAAATCATACCGATGAGGGCAAAGAAGAGGGCCGTCATCAAACCGTGCGAGAGCATCTGCATCACCGCACCGGTCATGGCCGTGGTATTGAGCATGAGGATTGCGAAGAGCACCAGACCGCAGTGACTTACCGAAGAGTAGGCGTTGATGTATTTCAAGTCGGTCTGTACACAAGCACTGAACGCACCGTAAACGACACTGATACCGGTCAAGATCAGGAATATCCAAGCCAGTTCGTTGGCAGCCTGGGGCATGAGGTAGATGGCTACCCGGAAGCAGCCGTAACCACCCAGCTTCATCAGTACACCGGCGTGCAACATCGACACGGCCGTGGGCGCCGAAGCGTGACCGTCGGGCGACCAAGTGTGGAACGGGAACATGGCTCCCAGCACACCGAATCCCACAAAGGTCATCGGGAAGAGGAAATATTGCCAGTTCATGGGGATATTACCGTGCTCGGCAATGTCGACCACATTCATCGAGTGGAGACCCGATTGGTAGTAGATGCCCAGGATACCGATCATCAGCAGGGCCGAACCACCCATCAGCATCAGCGTCAGTTTCATGGCCGAATAGTTCTTGCGGCCGCTGCCCCAAACGCCAATCAGCAGGTACATGGGGATAAGGGCCACCTCGTAGAACATGAACATCGTGAAGAGGTCGACCGAGATGAAGAAGCCAAACACACCCGTCGAAAGCAACATGAACCACAAGAAGAACTCCTTGGGCAGGGGGTTGATTTTCCACGAAGCGAAGACTCCGGCAAAAACTATAATGGACGAGAGCAGCAACATGGCCACCGATACACCGTCCACGCCGACAGCGTAGTGAATGTTCAGCGGAGCATACCACATGCGGCTATCGGTAAACAACATCGTCGCTGTATTTCCAGCAGCGCGTTCGGCCAGAAACTCAACGAGAGTGTAAACGGACAACGCCAACAATAAGGTTGAACCAATAACCGCTACCGTTCGTATCTGTTTCATATCTCTTGCGATCCAGAGACCCAGCATCATCAAGAGAGGGATAAGCACAAATAATGATAGAAAATTCATAGTGTTTCTTTAATTTTTTATCGTTCAACCATCAGTTAAAAGCACATGGCCAGTACGGCAATCAACAATGCGCCCATAATGAATACCCATACATACCATTGGATATATCCCGACTGCAACTTGCGTATGCCGTAGGAAACTCCGTTGGTAACGGTAGCCAACATATTCATCGTGCCATCAACGATATGACGGTCGAACCAGGCGATGGGCCGGCAGATATGCTGGAATATAATCTTGTGGGTAACCCACATGTAAAGTTCGTCCATGTAGAAGCGGTGGTAAGCTGCCGTGTGCAGGGCGCGGAACTTGTCGGCCAGGGCTTTGGGCTTGGAGTTCTCCGAGAGATACATCCAGGTGGCCAGGGCAATGGCGACAACGGCTACGATAATACTCGTCGTAGCTACCGACCAATCGAGGTGAATGTGATAGGCCTCGCCGTTTACCGATACGAACTCGCCGAAGGGAATGAAACCGGCCACGCAGGTAACCAATGCCAGGAATACCAGCGGCAGATACATCGTCTTGGGAGCTTCGTGCGGCGTGTGGTGCTCATACGAAGGTTTGCTCCACCAGAAGATGCGGTAGTAGAGACGGAACATGTAGAAGGCGGTGAGACCGGCCACAGCCGTCATCCATACACCCCACAATGTGCTCTTCTCGAAGGCGGCCGTAAGAATCTCGTCCTTACTGAAGAAGCCCGAGAAGGGAGGAATACCGGCGATGGCCAAACAGGCAATCAGGAAGGTGATGTGAGTCACCGGCATATATTTGTGCAGGTTGCCCATCTCGGACATCTCGTTGGAGTGAACGGCATGGATAATGCAACCGGCACCGAGGAAGAGCAGCGCCTTGAACATGGCGTGCGTGAAGAGGTGGAACATGGAGGCCATGTAGCCGAGACCGGCGTGCAGGTCGGTGTCGAAGGCCACACCCAGAGCCACCATCATAAAGGCAATTTGCGAAATGGTCGAGAAGGCTAACACCCGTTTGATATCGGTTTGCACACAAGCAACGACTGCGGCGTAGAGTGCCGTGATGGCACCCACCCAAGTAATGAGGTCGAGCACCTCGGGCACGGCGCAGTACATGGGGAAGAGCCGGGCTACCAGATAGACACCGGCAACCACCATCGTAGCGGCGTGGATCAAGGCCGATACCGGAGTAGGACCCTCCATGGCATCGGGCAACCAGATGTGTAACGGGAACATGGCCGACTTACCGGCACCACCCATGAAGATGAGCGCCATGGCCCAGGCGGCTACCGAGCAACCCATGAAGGTCATGCCGGCCGTCTCGGTTACCAGCGACGTGGGATTCGACATCAGAGTCTGGAAATCGAACGTCTCGGTAAAGAACGAGAGGATAAGGATACCGATCAGGAAGCCCAGGTCGGCAAAACGGGTAACGATAAAGGCTTTCTTCGAAGCCGAAACCGCAGCCGGTTTGGTATAGTAAAATCCGATAAGCAGGTAGGACGATACACCCACCAGCTCCCAGAAGATATACATCTGGAAAATGTTTGTGGCCACAACCAGTCCCAACATGGAGAAGCTGAACAGCGACAAGAAGGCATAATAGCGTTGGAAGCCCTTCTCACCATGCATGTAGCCCATACTGTAAATGTGTACCATGAGCGAAACCGTGGTGATAACCACCAGCATCATGACCGAGATGGGGTCCAGCAAGATACCCAGGTCGATATGCAGTTGCTCGGTAAAGCGCAACCACTCGAAGTTAACCGGCTGCAAAGTCTCAAAAACGCCTTCGGCATTGCGCGGCATAGTAAAATAGTTGAACGCTACCATGTAGGCCAGCACGGCGGTAACGGTCAACCCGAGGGTTCCCAACACGCCGGCAACGCGTTCGCTCAACTTATGCCCCACAAGTCCCAGAAAGAGGAACATGCAAAGCGGGAGTAAAAGTATTATAACTGAATATTCCATATCGATCAATATTTCATTTTATCAAGGTTATGCACGTCAACATTCCGAATGTGGCGGAAGATGTTGATAATGATTGCAATGGCAAGCGCTGTCTCGGCAGCGGCAATACCTATTGCAAAGAGGGTGAAGAAGAATCCCTCCAAGGCCTCGGGATAAAGGTAACGGTTGAACACCACAAAGTTGATGTCGGCCGCATTGAGCATCAATTCGAGCGAAATGAGCATCGCCAGCATATTCTTACGTGTCACAAACCCGTAAACCCCGGCAAAAAACATGATGGTACTTACCACCAAATAGGCAATCATTGGTATTTCCATAGTTCTTATCTTTTACGGGCAATCATAATGCCACCGATGATACATGCCAGTAACAACACACTGATTGCTTCAAAGGGCAGCAGATACTGGTACTTCTCTACCCCCATGAGCGCATGGCCTATCACCTTCATGTCGACCTCGCCGGTGATGACACTGGTGAGCGGCTTGGTGAAGAACGGATAGGTGAGCAGCGTATAGCCGCACACGATGGCGCCGAATATCGAAGCAATGAGCCCGACTACGCGTTTCTTGGAAGAGAGCAACGTCGCCTTGTCTCCGGGGTGACTCGTCAACAGAATCGAGAAGACAAACAGCACCACAATACCGCCGGCATAGACGGCAAGCTGTACGGCGCCCAAGAAGGTAAAGTCAAGCTGGAAATAAATACCGGCTGTCGCAAACAGAACGAACAGGAGGTAAGTGGCTGCCCGCAGAATGCGTCGGGTGGTGACGGTCAGAATCGAACACACCACGATGACCAATGCAAGCAAGCCGAAGATAACTTGATTTGCTATTTGTTCCATAATGTTAATCTATTATTTTTCGGTTGGGTTATCGGTATGATTGAGAATCTTCACCAGTTTCTCACGACGGAAAACGGCGTGCTCAAATTCGTTGGTGAACTTGATGGCGTGGTGAGGACACGTAGACACACACATCTGGCAGAAGGTGCAACTACCCAGGTCATACACATATTTATCTAACACTCTTTTGGTCTTACCATCTTCGGTGGTAATCTTCGAGGCCTCGATTTTGATTGTCCCGTTGGGGCAATTCATCTGACAGATACCGCAAGCCACACATTTGTGCTGCCCGTTTTCATCGTAAATCAAGGTCAATGTCCCTCTGAAACGCTCGGGGATTTTCAAGGTCGCCCGGTTTTCGGGATACTGTTCGGTAACTTTCCGGCTCAAGAAGTATTTACCGGTCACTTCCATTCCTTGCAGAAGGCTCAGCAATCCTTTCCAGAAAGATGTCATGTAATTTTTAAAACTTCCCATAAATCTCTTTACAGAACTCTTATTTTATTAGTTAACACTATGGTTTATTTCATGCGTCAAAAGAGCCTGGCGGGCCAAGCTCTTTGCCGATAGTTCAATCTACTCGTCCTCCTGCGATATCCAGCAACTCGGCCGTAATGCTCTGCTGACGCAGCTTGTTGTATTCGAGTTGCAGGTCGTCCAACAGTTCCTTGGCATTGTCGTTTGCCGACTGCATGGCCATCACCCGGGCAGCCTGTTCGGAGACCCGGTTGGAGCAGATGGCTTCCTGCATGTTCGACAAGACATAAAGCGGCAGTATCTCATTATAAATGGTGTTCACGTCGGGCTCGAACAAATAGGGCTTGTTGCGCTCGACCTTCTCGCCGGCGGCCAAATCGTCGGCGGCAATCGGCAACAGCCGACGTGTGGCCAACGTCTGTTTACTGGCGCTTTTGTAATGGGTATATACGACCTCTATTTCGTCGATTTTGCCGGCCACGAAGTCGCGGGTAAGCTCGTTGGTAAAACGGGCTATGTCCTCACCCGGGCTCTTGGCCGTCATATAATCGGTCATGGCAATCTCCACACCCTCGCCCACCAGTTTATGGGCAAATTGAGAGGCTTTCTTTCCTATCGGATAAACAACAAACATCACGGAATTACCGGCCTCTTCGCGCCCCTGGTTGATGACTTCGAGCGTGCGTTTAAACAGATTCATGTTGAATGCGCCACACAATCCCTCGTCCGAACTGAGCACGACTACGGCCCTCCGCTTCACGGGACGCACCTCGGTGAGCGGTGAACTATACTCTGCATCGGCAGAAATAAGATGATTGATGGTACGCTGAATCTGATCCCGGAACGGCCGCACACGACGCAAAGCCAAATCGGCCTTGTGCATCTTGGCCGACGAAATCATCTTCATCGCACCGGTTATTTTTTCGGAAGAAGCGACCGAGCCGATTCTTCCTTTCAAGTCGCGCATTGATGCCATAGTCTATTATGCCTTAAATCGATTAGCCACCTCGGTAGCGACCTCGGTCATGAGGGCGGAAATCTTGTCGTCGAGATGTCCGGCCCGCAGTTCGTCCAAAACCTCGTGGCTATATTTTGATTTCAATATCTGCAAATACAATTTCTCAAACTCGGCTACCTTGTCGAGAGGTACGTTGTGCAACAATCCTTGCGTACCGCAATAGATGATGGCAATCTCCTCCTCGACGGGCACCGGCGAATACTGGGGCTGTATGAGGATACGCTCGTTCTTGCGGCCCTTGTCGATGGTCATGGCGGTTACCGGGTCGACGTCGCCACCGAACTTGGTGAACGATTCGAGCTCACGGAACTGGGCCTGGTCGATCTTCAACGTACCGGCAATCTTCTTCATGGCCTTCACCTGGGCACTACCACCCACACGCGAAACCGAGATACCCACGTTGATGGCGGGACGCACACCCTGGTTGAAGAGGGCGGTCTCCAAGAATATCTGACCGTCGGTAATCGAAATCACGTTGGTAGGGATATAGGCCGACACGTCACCGGCCTGGGTCTCGATAATAGGCAGGGCCGTCAACGAACCGCCACCTTTTACCATCGGCTTCAATACCTCGGGCAGGTCGTTCATCGAAGCGGCTACCTCGTCGTTCTCGATAATCTTGGCGGCACGCTCGAGCAGACGGGAGTGCAGGTAGAAGATATCGCCCGGGTAGGCTTCACGACCTGAGGGACGACGCAGAATCAACGAAATCTCACGATAGGCTACGGCCTGTTTCGAGAGGTCGTCGTAGATGACCAATGCGTGGCAACCGCGGTCTCTGAAATACTCGCCGATGGCGGCACCGGCAAACGGTGCATAGTAGCGCATCGCAGCCGAGTCGGAGGCGTTGGCGGCCAGCACGACGGTATAGTCGAGGGCTCCATGTTCCCGCAAGGTATTGACCAGCGCGGCTACCGACGAGGCTTTCTGTCCGATAGCCACATAGATACAATAGAGGGGAGTCCCGTTCTTGTAATTGTCCCGCTGGTTGATAATCGTGTCGATGGCAATCGCCGTCTTACCGATCTGGCGGTCGCCGATAATCAGCTCACGTTGTCCGCGGCCGATGGGCACCATCGAGTCGATGGCCTTGATACCGGTCTGCAAGGGTTGCTTTACCGGTTGGCGGAAGATTACACCCGGAGCCTTGCGCTCGAGGGGCATTCTGATAAGGTCGCCTTGAATGGGACCTGCGCCATCGATAGGTTCACCCAACGTATTGATAACTCGGCCGAGCAATCCTTCGCCCACGGGCAGAGAGGCAATTTCGCCGGTGCGGCGGGCGGTCATGTTCTCGGTAACCTTGTCAACGTTATCGAGCAAGATGACACCCACATTGCTCTCCTCCAAGTTCATGGCCACGCCGTGTACGCCGTTTTCAAACTCGATCAATTCGCTGGAACGCACATTGTCGAGCCCGTACACGTGAGCCACACCATCACCAACTTCGAGAACAGTACCTACTTCTTCAAAATTGATTTTGGAGTCGACCTCGTCGAGTTGTTTCTTTAATATATCCGATATTTCACTGGGTTTTATCATATCACTTGCTGTTTAGCAATTTCAAACGCAATTTTTTTAATTCACTATTGACCGAAGCATCTAATTGCATCGAATCCACGCGCAAAATAAATCCGCCGATGAGGGTGGGATCTATTTCATAAACAAATTCCAGCGTCTTGTCCGTTTGCTTTTTCATAAGGTCGCCGATGCGGCCCAGCACCTCCTTGTTCAAGGCGGTGGCGGTGGTTATCGTCACGCGGGCAATGTGGTTGGCCCGGCGATAGATATCCTGGTAGGCCAGTCCGATAGACCTTACAAACGTTTCGCGACGGTTCTTGATAACTAACTGAACGAAACGGAGCAGATAATCGTCGGGCTTTTCACCGAAAGCCGACGACAGCACCCGTACCTTGTCCGAAGGAGAAAGAGCCGGGTTACCCAATACTTTTGAAAACTCGGGATGCGCCTTAAAGGCGTCATCAAGGCGTTTCATCTCTTCATAAATCGCCTCGGCCACACCATGTTCCTGGGCGTATTTGTAGAGAGCTTTCGCATATCTATTCGGTATTAACCCCTCGTTCATGTTCTATTAGTTTTGATTCTCAATTTCATTCAACAGTTTGTCGACCATTTCGACCTGGGTCTTGTCGTCGGAGAGTTGCTTGCGCATCATCTTCTCGGCAATTTGCAGGGCAAACTGGCTCACTTCGCGGCGGAATTGGAGTTCCGACTCTTTGCGGGCCTGCTCGATCGACACGGCCGCAGCGTCCATCACTTTTTTAGCTTCTACCGAGGCTGCCTGACGTGCTTCCTCAATAATCTGAGTCTTCATCTGGGCAGCTTCGTGCAGAATCTCCATTTGTTGTTTCTGCGCTTCGACCAAAAGAGCTTTGGCTTCGGCCTGTGCGTTGTCCAGGTGAGATTTGGCCTCCTGGGCATACTCCACCCCCTTGTCAATGAACTCGGCTCGTTCGTCGAGGCTGCGCAAAATGTAGGGCCAGCCGAACTTGGCGAGTATGACAAAGAGGATGACGAAGACAACGAACATCCAAAATACCAAGCCTATTTCGGGCGTGAACAGTTCCATATCTTACGATTAGATGAACAAAGACATCACGCAAACAATCACAGCAAACAGGGCCACACCTTCTACCAGGGCGGCAATCACAATCATGTTGCTTCGGATATCACCGCTGGCTTCGGGCTGACGAGCGATAGCGTCCATAGCCGACGAACCAATCTTACCGATACCTACACCGGCTCCGATAGCTGCGATACCAGCACCAATACATGCACCCAATTTAGCCAGACTTGCACCGGCTGCTGCTTGTAATAAAATCATTCCTAACATAATGTTTGTTGTTTAGAGATTATACATTTATTTTATTTTTCTACTTTTTCTGTTTTTCCTTCGTGATGCCCCTCGACCTGTGCCAACGAGATGAACAGGGTCGACAGCATCGTAAATACATAGGCTTGAATGAACGATACCAGCGTATCGATCATGAGCATGAACAGCGAGAAGAGCACCGAGATTACGGTCGTCCCGCCTACCACGACGGCGCCAAAGGCTCCGAAGATGAAGATGAGCGAGATGAGCGACAGGATAATCATGTGTCCTCCCATCATGTTGGCAAAGAGACGGACCATGAGGGCCGCCGGTTTGGTGAAGATTCCGAACACCTCAATGAGCGGCATGATGGGCAGCGGGAACTTCAACCACAGAGGCACATCGGGCCAGAAGGTCTCTTTCCAATACTCTTTGGTTCCCTTCACGTTGACCACGATAAAGGTACACAGGGCCAGCACCATGGTAACGGCGATGTTACCCGTCAGGTTGGCGCCACCGGGGAAGATGACAATCAGCCCCAAGAGGTTCATCAGCAAGATGAAGAAGAATATCGTGAGCAGATAGGGGGCAAAGCGCGGCGCCTTGTCACCCAGCGTGCTCTTGATGACTCCGGTATAGACAAACTCGATGAGGAACTCGATGGCCCCTACCCCCTTGCGGGGTGCCTTGTAGTGTTTCTTCTTGTACCAGTGGGCTACCGAAAGCACACACCACATGCACAACAGGGCGGCGATAATCAAGGCCAGCACGTTTTTCGTGATCGACAGGTCGAGTGGCCGATAGCGGTTGCCCTGGTCGTCGACACTCTCGACCTTGCCCTTGTTGGGGCCGTCCTGAGCGATATAGAACCCTTCGTACTGCTGTCCATGTTCGAGACGGCTCGACCAGAATACCTTCCAGTCGCCCTTGTAGTCTCTCACAATAACCGGGAGCGAAATCTTATGCTCGTGCGAGAAAGGCAACTCCCAGCTATATTCATCGAGCAGGTGCTTAAAAATCGTCTCTTTCGGATTGAAGGCTTTCGTCTCTTCCGTCCCGCTCGTCTCCTGAGCCGACAGGTTGAACGAAAAGGCCATCATCAGAAAGGCTACTATGTATGCGATTTGTTTTCTCATCTCTTTTTACTCCACCAATTACCGCACGCACACGGCTACACGGTTGTTATCCACATCGACAAACCCGCCACCGACAGGGACCGAATGGCGTTCGCCTGCCGTCACATATTCAATGGTACCGGCATCGAGCGTCGAGACCAGCGATGCATGATTTTCAAGAACGGTAAACGAACCCTGGGCACCCGGCAGAGTGATCGATTCGACCTCTCCTTGGAAAAGGATTTGTTCCGACGATATAATTTCAAGTACCATACTTCACATCTCTTTTTTAATGAGCGGCTTTGGCCTGCTCCAACAGTTTCTTACCCTTGGCGATAGCCTCGTCGATTGTACCGACGTTCAAGAAGGCCTGTTCGGGATATTCGTCCATCTCGCCGCTGAGAATCATCTTGAATCCGCGAATCGTCTCTTCGAGCGGAACCATTACACCCGGCAGACCGGTAAACTGCTCGGCCACGTGGAACGGTTGCGACAGGAAGCGTTGTGCACGACGGGCACGGCTTACGACCAGCTTGTCCTCGTCCGACAACTCGTCGACACCCAAGATGGCGATAATATCTTGCAATTCGTTGTAGTGTTGCAGCAGCTGTTTCACGGCCTGGGCTACCTGGTAGTGCTCCTCACCCACGATATTGGGATCGAGGATACGCGAGGTCGATTCCAGCGGGTCTACGGCGGGGTAGATACCCAACTCCGAAATCTTACGGCTCAACACCGTCGTGGCGTCCAGGAAGCTGAACGTGGTGGCGGGAGCCGGGTCGGTCAAGTCGTCGGCCGGCACATAGATAGCCTGTACCGAGGTGATAGAACCTTGCTTAGTCGAGGTGATACGCTCTTGCAGCTTACCCATCTCGGAGGCCAACGTCGGTTGATAACCTACGGCCGAAGGCATACGTCCCAACAGAGCCGATACCTCGGAACCTGCCTGGGTGAAACGGAAGATGTTGTCGATGAAGAGCAGAATCTCTTTACCGCCACCATCGGAGTCGCGGAACTGCTCGGCAACCGTCAGACCGGCCAGGGCTACACGCAAACGGGCTCCCGGCGGTTCGTTCATCTGACCGAACACCAGCGTAGCCTGCGACTGGTTTACCTTCTCCATATCGACGTCCTGTATATTCCATTCGCCGCGTTCCATACCCTCTTCAAACTTCTTGCCATACGACATAACGCCCGACTCGAGCATCTCGCGCAGCAGGTCGTTACCTTCACGGGTACGCTCACCTACACCGGTGAACACCGAGAAACCGTTGTGTCCCTTGGCAATGTTGTTGATAAGCTCCATAATCAGCACGGTCTTACCTACACCGGCACCACCGAACAGACCGATTTTACCACCTTTCGAATAAGGTTCGAGCAGGTCGATTACCTTGATTCCCGTGTAAAGCATTTCGGTACTGATCGAGAGGTCGTCAAATGCAGGAGCCTCCTGATGTATTGATTTCAATTCGGTATAATCCAATGCAGGAAGGTGGTCGATGGTATTGCCCAACACATTCATCAACCGACCTTTTACCTGTGTGCCCGTAGGCATCGACAAGGTACGTTGCAAGTCGATTGCTTTCATACCGCGTTTGAGACCGTCGGTAGAATCCATTGCCACGCAACGCACCGTGTTCTCACCGATGTGTTGCTCCACTTCGACAATCAGGTCGGTACCATTCTCACGCTCGATTTTCAGAGCGGCATAGATGGGCGGCACGTCGTTTCCTTCGCCTTCAAAAGCGACATCGACAACCGGCCCGATGACCTGCGTGATATATCCAAATTTATCTGCCATAGCTTTACGTCTATTATCCTTATTATATTTTATCCATTAAAAGTGCAATCCGTAAATAACGATGAGCACCATGACAAAGAGGTTTACCAAATTAATCGGCAACAAGTATTTCCATTCGAGGCGCAACAGTTGGTCGATTCTCAAACGGGGGAAAGTCCACTTGAACCAGATGATGATAAACGAGATGACAATGGCTTTTCCAAAGAACCAAACCACCGAGGGAATATAGTCCATGATGTGGTTGAAGCTCTCCCAACCGGGAATGTGGAACGGCATCCAACCGCCCAGGAAGAGCAACGAGGCTACACCCGAGACGATGAAGAGGTTCAGATACTCGGCCAGATAGAAGAAACCGAAGTGAATACCCGAATACTCGGTGTGATAACCGGCGGTCAACTCACTCTCGGCCTCGGGCAAGTCGAACGGGCCACGATTGGTCTCGGCCGTACCGGCTACCAGATAGATGAGGAAGGCCACGATGGCGGGAATGTGTCCCGTAAAGAGGAACCAACCGTTGCTCTGGGCCTCGACGATACCGGTAATCGACATCGTGCCGGCAAATACGACCATCGTCAACACCGACAACCCGATGGAGAGCTCGTAGCTGACCATCTGTGCACCGCTTCGGATAGCACCGATGAGCGTGTATTTGTTGTGGCTCGACCAACCGGCCAACAGGATACCCAGCACACCAATCGACGAAACGGCAATCAGGAAGAACACCCCGATATTGAAATCGATTACCTGCAACCCTTTACCGAACGGCAGACAGCCGAAGGCCAGCATCGAAGCGACGATAACCAGATAAGGTGCCAGATTGAACAGGAACTTATCGATGTGATTCAACGAAATCAACTCCTTAATCAGGATCTTGAACATATCGGCCACACTCTGGAAGATACCGTAGGGGCCTACCCGATTGGGACCCAGACGGCACTGGAAGAAAGCGCACACCTTACGTTCAAAATATATGTAGAACAGGGCCAGCACGGCATAAAGCAGCAACAGCACCACGCCTACCAATACAAATTCAATCAACAATGCTCCCCAGCCGGGCATGACACTCCTCAACAAATTATCGATCCAGTGGGTAACTATCGAAAAGTCGAACATAACTTATTCTTTAATTTATTTTTGATTACTAATTATCTGTCCATATCGGGGATTACATAGTCGAGCGAACCGCCGATGGCAATGAGGTCGGCAATCTTTCCGTTGCGACACATCGCGTCGAGCCCACCGACCAGCGGCAAGCAGGCCGAGTTGATTTTCAACCGATAAGGATTCTTGTCCCCATGGCTCTCGATAAAGATACCTATCGGACCACGACTGGCCTCTACCTGACGGAAGTAACGGCCTTCGGGCAGCTTGATGATGGGTTTCATCTTCACGGCATAATCGCCCTCGGGAATATTGTCGATAAGTTGCTCGATAATGTGGATCGACTCCAAAATCTCGTCCATACGCACCATGTAGCGGGCAAAAACATCGCCCTCGGTGCGGACAACCTCGTTGAACTCCACCTTGTCGTAGAGGGCATAAGGGTGATTCTTGCGCACGTCGCAAGCCCAACCCGAGGCTCGACCCGACGGGCCAGCGATGCCATACGAGATGGCGTCTTCGCGAGAGAGCAACCCCACGCCTTTCATACGTTGCTGGGCTATCACGTTGCCGGTAAACAGCTGGTGATAATCTTTCAACATGCCCGGCATGTAGGCGCAGAACTCTTTCACCTTACGTTGGAAATCGGGGTGAATGTCGGCCATAAGACCGCCAATCGTATAGTAGTTGAAGGTCATGCGGGCACCGCAAGTCTCCTCAAAAATGTCAAGTATCTTTTCCCGATCACGGAATCCGTAGAAGAAGGCGGTCGTGGCACCCAGGTCCATACAGAAGGTAGCATAGAACAACAGGTGCGACGAGATACGCATCAGCTCGTCCATGATGGTGCGCACATACTGGGCACGGGCCGGGACCTCGACTTGCAGAGCGTCTTCGATACAGAGACACACGGCATGACGGTTCTGCTGAGCCGACAGATAGTCGAGACGGTCGGCAAAGTGGAGCGTCTGCGGATAGGTAAGCGACTCGCACAACTTCTCGATACCCCGGTGTACATAACCGCAATAAACATCAATTTTCTTGACAATCTCACCGTCGAGCGAGGTGCGCAAGCGCAATACACCGTGCGTGGCAGGGTGTTGCGGACCGATGTTTACCACGAACTCTTCGGGAGCGAAAAGTACATTCGTACGCTCTTCGAGTTTTCCGTCGGGAGTCTCAACGATGGCATGGGTTACATCGTCGACAGCCTCGTGTTCGAGACGAATGGGATTCACCTCGGGGTCGGCATTGTAGTCCTTGCGCAGGGGGTATCCCACCCAGTCGTTGCGCAGGAAGAGACGACGCATGTCGGGGTGATTGATGAAGCGGATTCCGAAAAAGTCGTAAACCTCGCGTTCATATAAATAGGCCGATTTCCACAGGTCTTCAACCGAGTGGAGCAACGGGTTTTCGCGGTCGGCGGTTTCGACTTTTACCGACACCTGCGCATTATCGGCCGTGCGAGTGAGATAATAGACACAGCCCAGAGTCTCACCCCAGTCCATGCCTACGATAGAAACCAAATAGTCGAAGTGCAGTTTGTCACGCAGATAAAGCGCCAGATCGTGCCACTTGGCATCGGGCACCGATACTTCCAAGATGGGTCCCTCTACAAAGGTAGCTTCCGGCAGAAAACTGCTTATTTCTTGCTGTATGTTTGCCATATAGGTAACTTATATTATTTTCCGAATACTTTCTCTCGTTTCTCCTGACGGTTCACGCCACCGAAGAATTTTTCAACCTTCACCTTGCGTTGCAACTGCATCAAGCCATAGAACATGGCCTCGGGACGCGGAGGACACCCCGGGATATAGACATCGACCGGCAATATCTCGTCAACACCTTTCAGCACATGATACGATTTCTTGAAAGGGCCACCCGATACGGCGCAACCACCCACGGCTACTACATACTTGGGCTCGGCCAACTGGTCGTACAACCGTTTGAGCACCGGCGCCATGCGATGTACAATCGTACCGGCCACCATCACGAAATCGGCCTGACGCGGACTGGCACGCGCTACTTCAAACCCGAAACGGGCCATGTCGTACCGCGCTGCGCCGAGTGACATAAACTCGATACCGCAGCAACTTGTCGCAAAGGTAAGCGGCCACAAGGAGTTGGACCGTCCCCAATTGATGACTTCGTCAAGGCACCCGACCACCACATTGGTATTCGAGGCTTTGAGCTCGCTGATAAGCTGTTCGATATATTCATTGTCTTTGAAGTCTTCATACTTCATCGATTTGATTTTCACTTCCATTCGAGTGCTCCTTTCTTCCAGGCATATACTAATCCCAGGATAAGTATCACCATGAAAAATAAAATATTAAATAATCCGGCTACACCTAAATCTTTCAATATAACCGCCCAGGGGAACAAGAATACCGTTTCGACGTCGAACATCAGATACAGTATGGCAAACAGATAGTAGCCTACCTTGAACTGCATCCATGATTCGCCTCGCGAGGGGATACCACACTCATAGGGCTCGCCCTTCTGCGGATTGAACGAGCGCGGAGAAATAAGACCGGCTATCAACAAAGCCGCTCCTACCAACGCCAATCCGGTAATCAATACAACTACAAATAGTGCAGAATTCATACGTTAAATTGGTTTGTATTTATTTTCTATTTTCTTTTTCAAATAACAAAGCCCCGTATTGACGCAAGCGCAATACAAGGCCCCTCTGTTCATAACTATACATAAACTCCCGAAATGGAAATACGGCATCGCTCTGCCATACACACGGCCGCACAATCGAACATCGCCTTATTCCACTCAGAGCCAAACATACAATTATACTTTATTTATATCCAGGAAATTAAACTCGCTCAAACGAAATCTCACAAACTCCATTTACAGGCAAAGTTCCCTTCGTTTTTCTGCAAATTATCCCTCGAAAATTTTTGTCGCACAAATATACAAATTTTATTTCCAACAAAAGCCCAAGGGAATATTCTTTTTTATTTTTATCTGCATTTCGACCCAATTATCTTCCTTTTGGAACAAAACCGCACAAAAAGAAACAGAGCGGCAGCCATGGGCTGTCGCTCCGTTATAGATTTCGGAAATATCGATTAGAGGGTATCGAGCGTTTTCAATGCTTCGAGAATCTCGGTATTCTGCGGATCCAGTTCAAGCATCTTGTTCCAATAGTCCTTGGTAGCGGCAATAGCCTCATTTCGCTTGGAAGGAGTGGTCGTTTGCAGATAGTTATAATAACCCAGATACTTGTAAGCCTCAATGTAGGCACGCTTGGTTGCTGCCTTCTCACGATTGACAGGATCCTGATCGAGAACCGTCAAAGTCTCTTTGTACATGGGTTCGGCCAATCCCTCTTTCAACTCGGGGTCACGCACGGCAGCGGCACGGGCACGCCACAAATAGCCACGGTAATCTGTCGGGGCACGTTTTACGACCACATCAAACATCGAGTCGGCTTTGATCAGATACATGTCGCGCAACTCTATGCTGTCCATGGCAGCTTGCCCGGCGCTGTAACAGATCTGGCCCAGCATGTAGTAATCCATGACACGTTGATTGTTTGCCGTATCGGCCTCCATATATTTCTCATATGACTCGATAGCCTTCGGGTAGTTCTTGTTACGTTCGTAAGCATCGCTCAACACTTTGAGTACATCGGTACGCGTATTGTCCAATTCATAAGCTTTCTCATATTGAGCAATAGCCTCGTCATATTTTTTCTCCTTCAACAGAATATCTCCATAGGTGAGGTAGTCACGAGCGGTGAATACATTGTCGCCCGGATCCATACCCAAAAATTCAACGGCAGCCTGCTCGGCAGCTTCCATATTGCCCAGTTCGTAGTTATCGTACATCACGATACGGCGAATCACAAAGTTTTGCGGGTCGCGCGACAAGATGTCCTTGGCCAGAGCCAACGACTCGTCATAACGTTTGCCATAGAACAACAGGGTTGCCAAACGGGGACGGTCGGTCTGGAAATGGTTGGGGTTCTGCATGTATTTCTCATAAGCATCGGCGGCCTTGGTATATTGCGAGTTTTTGTAATAAGCCTCGGCCATCTCACGCTGAGCGATTGCCGAATTGGGAGCAATCTCTTGCAGTTCTTCCAACTTCTGGATAGCCAGTGTGGGGTTGATGTCGAAATAGATGTGCGAATATTTTACATAGGCCTCGATACAGTTGGGATCGAAGTAGATGGCATTTTCATAGCGGCCGCAAGCGTCGCCATACTTTTGCTGGTCAACCAGCACATCGCCTTCAAACATAAAATAATCGGGATATTTCTTATCGGCTTTGTACGATTTCTTCATGTAGTCTTCATAGCCGGGGACTCCGGTTTGGTAATAGGCCTTGGCAATAGCCAGGTTAAGACCGGCATCTTTTTTGTTTTTACCTTTCAGAGCCTCTTTGAAATATTTCTCGGCCTCTTTTTCGGCAGCTGCTTTATCGGCGCCCGTCAAAGCGAGTTTTCCCTGGCCTACGATATTGTAGGCATACAAGGGGTCGGCAGCAAGACCTTTTTTATAATATTCTGCGGCTGCGGCATAGTCCTTATTACCAAATGCGATTTCGCCCAAATAGTAATACGACTCGGCCTTGTTGGTTCCTGCATCGTCGAGCGTACGCTCCAACAGGATTTTGGCCCGATCGGGTTGACCGGCTTTGAAATACTCTATTCCGTCGGTATAGCTGGCGGCGAAAGCGGTCAAAGAACCGGCAGCGAGGAACAGTGACAATACGAATTTAAAACTTGATTTCATTGATATATTTTTAATATTTGATTATTTTCTTTCTTAAAAAGCATCAGTGACGCTTACGTCTCTTTTTAACGCAATATTGGCCTGCCATGGTACAATACCTGTCTTAAAAATTATTAATTGGCCTCTTTGGGAGGAGACAAACTTGGTAAACCCAGTGGGCAGACCGTTGCGGGGATCAGTCGTAATCATGTAAATGGGACGGGTCAACGGATAGTCGCCCGTGGCTATATAGTATTGGTAAGGCTTGTAGGGATCGTATCCCGGAGCCTTGCGCACGGCCATCACCTTAACGACATCGGTAAACGAGGTATTGGTCGTGTCGGCCTCATTGCCTATCCAACTGGCCCCGATCACGCCTATCGCATTGGGGGTTTGGGCCACATAGTCAATTACGGCCTGATTGGACTTTTGGGCAAAGAGCCCTTGGTAAAGCGGTTTCCCTTGACACAGGGAGTCAATGGCATAACGCATGGAACTGGATCCCTGATTGTCAAAGACAAAATTGATTTTACCCAACGACGAGTTGGGATAGATTTGATTCCAAGTGGTTACCTCGCCCGTAACAATCTTGCGCAGTTCGTCGACCGAGATGACATCGTGCTTGTTCGACTTGTTCACGATGAAGGCGATGCCGTCGAGGGCAATCTGCACGGTGCGCACACGCAACTGGCGCGACTTGAACGAAGCCTCTTCCTGCGGGGTTAGTTTGCGGGTAGCCACGGCCAGACGCACACTGTCTTGCAGCAGCATGTTCAAAGCCTCGGCTTCACTCACATAATAGGGAATAATCGAAGCCTTGGGATAGGCCGCTTCAAACACCATGATTTCCTGCTCCATGATGGGCTCGAAACTTTCATCGCAACTGATGTCGATTACCCCCGAGGTAATCGTCTCTTTCACCTTGCGTTCACCTTTCTGATCCGAATCGCCTTGACACGACGCGCAGGACGAAGCGAGGGTGGCCATGAGAACGACAAACGAAAATGCCAGCAACTTATTCATAATCCCACAAATTTATTTCATTCCGACAAATAATCTATATCCCCTGAAAATGCCATATAAGGCAAACACGACCCCCATGATGTAACGCACAATGTCGTGCAAGTTGGAAAAGAAGGTGGTGAACAGCAACAGATAAGCCATGCCCAAATAGATAGCTATCATCACCATACCCAACACGATGTTCATTCCCAACGGGCGCTTTTGCTTGCCGGCGCCCTCTTCATCATAACGGCCGTATTTTTCTTCCATAAACTTTATTTTTAAAATACCCGCAACCTAAAATCTTGAGATAATAGGTTGCGAGTACTATATGCACGAATCTCTTGGTTAAACAATCGAGAGATTACAAAAGTTTGAACACAACAGGCAATGTGAAATAAACCGGTACGTTGTTACCGTTTTGTTTACCGGGAATCCACTTGGGCATGCTCTTCACAACTCGAATAGCCTCTTTGTCGCAAGTGGGGTCCAAGCTACGCAACACGGTCACGTTGTCGATGGTACCCGTCTTCGATACAACGAATCGCAGGATTACACGACCTTGGATACCGTTTTCCTGAGCAATAACCGGGTATTTGAGATTATCACGAATGAACTTCATCAACTCGGCTTCGCCACCGGGGAAGGTAGGCATCTGCTCTACGGCCTCGTAGGGTTTTTCTTCCTCTACGACAGGCTCGGCGATTACTTCACGGAAATCGGCGATGTCCTGGCCATGTTCTTCATCATTACCTTTTACGTCGGCGATAGAGATGTTTACCTTCGATTGGGTCAACTCGTCTTGCGACTTCAACTCTTCTTCGTCAGAAACCTCTTCGTCTTTCTTGATTACAGGTGCGGTAAATTTGATTGAGCTCTTCAAGGGAGGGGGAGGAGGCGTCTCTACCAGGGGTTGAACCTCTTGTTTCTCTACCTCGGCCTCGGGAAGCTGCGACATCTCTACGACGGTAGAGATCTCTTCCTCGGCTTCACCAAACTTAAACGAGTCCACAATATAAGGGAGTGCAAAGGCGAATGCTACAACACAGATTACACCAACGGTAGCCCATGTATATCGCTTGGGCGAATTTACCCGCAAGCGGTAAGCACCGAACGCTTTGTTCTTCCCGACAAAAACTAAGTCGCACCATTCTTTCGAAGTTAAATCTACATTCTTTGACATTTTTCTTCTCCTTTAATGTGTACTATTAGTTCTTCTTCAAACTGGTGTCTATCTGATCTGAGAGAGCACCTTTCTTCTCGTAATTCTCCATCAGGAACAGGTCGCCCTCGGTGATGTCGACAATGGCATAACGACCAATATCGCAGATAATCATTTCGTCGAGCGCATCGATCAGGTTGCGGTAAGAGGCGCCGTTCTGTCCGTTTTCGTCGGCCAGCTTAGCCTTGATCATCACAACCGGGGAGCCTTTGGTTTTCTTGGCTTCGGTTACCAAGGAGTCGAAGACTACCTCATCGATTTCTTTTCTTTTCTTACGTTCCTTCAAATCCTTCACCTTGTTGACAACCGTTTTGTTGCGTTCAAGGAGCAGAGCTCTCAGACCGTCAGCGCCATAAGACGATTCGACCAGCGAGGTATAATCTTCATACTTGGGTTGTCCCAGGTAGTAGAATACCCGATCGTGGTCGCCCAACAAGATGGTTATAGCCTCCGATTCCTTCACCTTATTTTGCTCTTCTTCTGTTACCTTGTCGTTGGTAGGCATACTGATCTCCATTGTCTGGGGTTTGCTCAACGTCGTACAGAACATGAAGAAGGTGATCAAAAGCATGTTCATATCAACCATGGGAGTAAAGTCCACATGGATTTTCATTTTTTTCTGTTGTCCTTTCTTCCCGCCTTTACCCGAGTCTTTTACTTCTACTTCTGCCATAATTCAATTCCTTTCATGACTTAGTTATTTTCTTCTTCTGCGGGTAAACTCTTCAATGAAGTAAGCAGATTGTAACGGTTTTCCTTGATGTCCTGCAACGAACTCATCACGTTTTTGATCTTGTCATACGGGGTAGCCTGGTCGGCCTTGATGGCAATCTTCAAATCGGGATTGTTTTTGCGGGCAGCACGAACCCATTCCTTGAACTCGTTATTGGTACTGTCACAAGGGATACCGTAGTTTTTGAGGGTCTTGTCCTGAATATCGGATTTCAGATCCAGAAAGCCCGGCATTTGCTTGATAGGCACACCAAACGAGTTGGCCAATCTGAACTTATTTATTTGCTCGGGAGTAAACGGGACTCCGTACATACTACTCATTGCATTCAATACATTCACCCTATCCTCTTGTTTGTCGAGACTGATAAAGATTTTCCCGGACGGTTCAATCAAAACCTGCAAAACGTTGATTTCGGGGATTTTGATTTCGGATACCGAAGAGGGGGTACTCACTTGTACAGGCTCTTTCTGAACGAAGGTCGATGTCAGCATGAAGAAAGTAAGCAGAAGCACGGTAACGTCACTCATCGCGGTCATATCGATGAGCGTACTCTTCTTTTTTACTTTTACTTTAGCCATATAATGGTCCTTTCGATTTTATGCCGATTACTTGTGAGTAGCAGCGAATGTGTTAACAATGCAGAAACCTACCTCGTCGATAGCGTAGGTTATGTTATCGATTCTGTTAGAGAAATAGTTATACGAAATTACAGCGAGAGCACCAGTTGCGATACCGAATGCAGTGTTCACAAGGGCCTCGGAAATACCGGTCGACAGGGCAACCGAGTCAGGAGCACCGGCAGTAGCCAGAGCCTGGAACGACTTGATCATACCCAACACTGTACCGAGAAGTCCGACCAGTGTACCCAGCGTCGTCATCGTAGCAACGATAGGCAGGTTCTGTTGCATGGCAGGCATTTCGAGAGCGGCAGCCTCTTCGAGTTGTTTTTGGATAGCCTCGATTTTTTGTTCTTTCGTCAAGTTGCTGTCATTCTCAACTTCACCGTAGCGGATAAGAGCCGACGAAACTACGCTGGCAACCGTACCACGTTGTTTTTCGCAGAGAGCTTGTGCACCGGCGATGTCGCCTTTTTCCAAAGCTGCTTTTACAGCGGCAACGAATTTGTCGACACTGCCTTTACCTTTAACACTCAACATGGCGATGAAACGCTCTACCGAAAGAACGATTACCGTCAACAGCAAAGTTTGCAGGATAGGCACGATGAAACCACCTTTATAGATTGTACCCAACAGGTTCAGAGGGTGTCCGCCTTCGGGATCGCCACCTTCAAAGTTTGTAGGAGCACCAAGTACTTGGGTGAATACCACCAAAGCGATGATAAAACAGATGATGATTACAATAAATGCGTTTTTTATACCGCGCACCTTGTTCTTTTTAGCTTTTTTAGCTTCCATAATTAAATTAAATCTAAGTGTTTGTATTAGTTATTTTAATTCAGTTCTATCCTTTGTTTCAACCTCGTGGCATCGCCCTGGCAAAGGCTAATGAGCCACTGTGTTATGCCTTTCTATGAAACGTTTCTAATTCCTTAATATTATATGCCGAGAATTTTTCTCCCAAGAGCCCGAGGTACCAAGCGCACCTCTTTCCTGCTTATTTCTCCGCATTTGTGCGTCAAATGTAGTACATTATTTCCAGACAAAAAAATAATTCACTTTTTTTTTCAGAGGGTCACAACTCACCTATTCTTCTATTATTATAGTGATTTAGACTCTTTTCAGGGGTCTGTCCGTTACCTGCCGCTCCAAGACATACGAGCAACAAATCAGTCTCGCCGCAATATTCCAGCATATTTTACTAACCTCTCATTATCATCTGGAACAATATACAATCTATTCATTTATGAACATTTTTAGCCCAGGTGTCACCCTATCTAAAAAAATGCCAACAAGATACTATCGGGAATCGAAAAGAATTGTAATTTTGCACAAAATTCATTTTCTACATTAATATGGATCATGTAGTCAAAATCAAAAAAGGGCTCGACATTCAGCTGCAAGGCGCTCCGGCCCCGGAAATATCCCAATCGACAGACAGTCTGCTATACGCCATTATCCCCGACGATTTTACCGGTCTGACCCCCAAAGTGGACGTAAAACCGGGCGACCGCGTTTTGGCCGGTTCTCCGGTCATGCACGACAAGACGCTTACCGACGTCGTGGTCACTTCACCGGTAAGCGGCGAGGTGGTTGCCGTGGAGCGTGGCGAACGGCGCAAGGTGATGAAGATTACCATCAAGCCCGACATAAAACAGGAGGCTGTCGATTTCGGTAAAGTATCACCCGATACGGCATCGGCCGACGATCTCAAAGCATTGTTGCTGAAATCGGGAACCTTTGCGTTCATCAAGCAACGCCCCTATGACATCATTGCCAACCCCGGTACAACGCCGCGCGATATCTTTGTCACGGCCTTCGACTCGGCACCGCTGGCTCCCGACTATGCCTTTGTTCTGAAAGACGAACTTCATTTCCTCGAAACAGGCTTGAAGGCACTGGCCAAACTCACCCCGGGCAAGGTTTATGTGGGGGTATCCAAACGTTCGCCCCTCGCGCTCAAAAACGGTGAGGCAGTCCTCTTCGACGGACCGCACCCCGCAGGCAACGTGGGGGTACAAATCAACCACATCGCACCTGTCAACAAGGGCGAAACGGTGTGGACGCTCAATGCGCTCGACCTGCTCTTCATCGGTCGTCTGCTCGAGACAGGTCATGTCGACTTCTCGCGTCTGGTGGCTGTCACGGGATCGGAGGTAACCAAACCGCACTATGTACGCACCTGTGCCGGCGCTTCAATCGCCTCGATTACCCGGGGTCTGGTCAAGAAGGCCGACTATGAGCAGCGCTACATCAGCGGCAACGTGCTCACCGGGTTCAACGCCGGAGCCGACGGCTATCTGGGAGCCCGACAGGCACAAGTGACGGTGATTCCCGAGGGGAACAACTGCAACGAATTCATGGGCTGGGCTTCGCTCAATCCCCACAAATACAGCACGAGCCACTCCTACTTCTCATGGTTGCTGGGCAAGAAACGGCGCTATGCCATCGATGCCCGGGTGAGAGGCGGCGAGCGCGCCATCATCATGTCCGACGAGTATGATCGGGTATTCCCCATGGATATCTATCCCGAATACCTCATCAAAGCAATCCTGGCCTTCGACATCGACAAGATGGAGAATCTGGGTATCTACGAGGTGGCGCCCGAAGATTTCGCCCTCTGCGAGTTTGTCGACACCTCGAAGCTCGAACTTCAAAAAATCGTGCGCAACGGTCTCGACCGGCTGATGAAAGAGATGAACTAAGATACAATAACCATTTTAATACGAAACGACTTTGAAAGCTTTAAAGAATTACATGGACAAAATCAAGCCCCATTTTGAACCGGGGGGAAAGTTGTCCATGTTCCAATCGGTATTCGAAGGGTTTGAATCATTCCTTTTTGTCCCCAACACCACCTCGCACTCGGGGGTACACATACACGACAGTATTGACTCGAAGCGGACGATGACGGTGGTTATCGTCGCCCTGTTGCCGGCGCTGCTCTTCGGTATGTACAACGTGGGCTACCAACACTATCTGGCCATCGGCGAGCTGGCCCAGACATCGTTTTGGTCGATTTTCCTCTTCGGATTCCTGGCCGTACTGCCCAAAATCGTGGTATCCTACGTGGTAGGTCTGGGCATCGAGTTTACCGCCGCACAGCTGCGTCACCACGAAATCCAGGAGGGTTTCCTGGTATCGGGTATGCTCATTCCCATGATTGTGCCGGTCGACACGCCGTTGTGGATGATTGCCGTGGCCACCGCCTTTGCCGTCATCTTTGCCAAGGAGGTATTCGGCGGTACGGGCATGAATATCTTCAACATCGCCCTGGTTACGCGGGCCTTCCTCTTCTTTGCCTACCCCTCCAAGATGTCGGGCGACGAGGTATTCGTTCGCACGGGCGACACCTTCGGACTGGGCGCCGGACAACTGGTCGAAGGCTTCTCGGGAGCCACTCCGCTGGGGCAGGCTGCCACCCACACAGGCGGCGGAGCCCTGCAACTGACCGATATTCTGGGCAATACCCTTTCGCTGCAAGACATGTTCCTCGGATTCATACCGGGTTCCATCGGCGAGACCTCGACGCTGGCCATTCTCATCGGAGCCGTCATTCTGCTGGGTACCGGTATCGCCAGCTGGCGGGTGATGCTCTCGGTATTCGCTGGCGGCATCGTGATGAGCCTTATCTGCAACTGGTTCGCCAACCCCGACATCTATCCGGCTGCACAACTCTCGCCCCTCTCCCAAATCTGTTTGGGTGGATTTGCCTTTGCCGCCGTCTTCATGGCTACCGACCCGGTAACCGGTGCGCGAACCAATACGGGTAAATACATCTTCGGATTCCTGGTGGGTGTAGTGGCTATCCTGATCCGGGTATTCAACAGCGGATACCCCGAAGGCGCCATGCTGGCCATTCTGCTCATGAACGCATTTGCCCCGCTCATCGACTACTTCGTGGTCGAGGCCAATATCCGTCACCGTCTCAAACGAGCCAAAAACTTGACAAAATAGAATTACAGCTATGAACAAACAAGGTAATACCTATACGCTCATCTATACCGCGGTCATGGTGATTGTCGTGGCCTTTATCCTGGCCTTTGCCGCCATCGGGCTCAAACCGGCTCAGCAGAAGAACATCGCCATCGACAAGATGAGTCAGATACTCAACTCGGTCAACATCGTCTCCACTCCCGAGAATGCACAGGAGTTGTATGGCAAATACATCGACGACTCGTTTGTAGTCGATGCCAACGGCCAACTGGTCAAAGGCGAATCGTTTTCGATGAACATCGCCGACCAGCTGAAACTGCCCGAAGCACAGCGCACGCTGCCCATCTTCATCTGCACCGACGAATCGGGTTCGACCAAATACATTATTCCCCTCTCGGGAGCCGGCCTGTGGGGCCCCATTTGGGGGTATATCTCGGTCGAAAACGACGGTAATACGGTCTACGGAGCCTACTTCGCCCACCAAGGCGAGACCCCGGGTCTGGGTGCCGAAATCGAGAAACCTCAGTTCCAGAAACAGTTCCAGGGCAAACATTTCTTCATCGACGGAACCTTCACCTCCATCGCCGTAGAAAAGACCGGACACAAGCCGCAAAACGGCGCCGACTATGTCGATGCCGTATCGGGTGGGACCATCACGAGCAAAGGGGTGCAGAGCATGTTGCAAAACTGTGTGAAACCCTACGCCCAATTTTTAGAATCGCTTAATTCAAAGAATATATAAGCCATGTTGTCAAAAAAGAATAAAGAGATACTTTTGGGGCCACTCTCCAAGAACAACCCGGTAATCGTACAGATATTGGGTATCTGCTCGGCCCTGGCCGTAACGGCAAAACTCGAACCGGCCCTTGTCATGGCCGTGTCGGTGACGGCCGTTGTCGCTTTCGCCAACGTCATTATCTCGCTGCTGCGCAACACCATTCCCAACAGCATACGCATCATCGTGCAACTGGTCGTGGTAGCGGCTCTGGTAATTATCGTAGACCAGGTGCTCAAAGCCTACATGTACCAGGTGAGCAAGCAGCTCTCGGTATTCGTGGGGCTCATCATCACCAACTGTATCCTTATGGGGCGTCTCGAAGCCTTCGCGCTGAGCCACAAGCCCTGGGAGTCGTTTCTCGACGGCGTGGGCAACGGTGTAGGCTACGGCATCATTCTGGTTATCGTCGCCTTTTTCAGGGAGCTGTTGGGCTCGGGCACGCTGTTCGGCTACCAGGTTATTCCCCAACAACTGTATGACTGGGGCTACCAGAACAACGGGTTGATGATACTCCCCCCCATGGCGCTCATCACCGTGGCCTGTATCATCTGGGTACACCGCTCCCGCAACAAAGATTTGCAACAATAAGAAACCGCGATAAGCTACTGATATATGGAAAATCTAAATCTGTTCGTCAGGTCTATCTTCATAGACAACATGATATTTGCCTACTTCCTCGGTATGTGCTCCTACCTGGCCGTATCGAAGAACGTGAAAACGGCATTCGGTCTGGGTATCGCCGTCACCTTCGTGCTGGCCATCACCCTGCCGGTCAACTATCTGCTCGAAACCTATGTGCTCAAAGCCGGCGCCTTGAAATGGCTGGGTCCCGAATTTGCCCAGCTCGACCTGAGCTTCCTGAGCCTCATCATGTTTATCGCCATCATCGCCTCGATGGTGCAGTTGGTCGAGATGTTTGTCGAGAAATACTCGCCTTCGCTCTACGCTTCGCTGGGTATCTTCCTGCCGCTTATCGCCGTGAACTGCGCCATCTTGGGTGGCTCGCTCTTCATGCAGCAGCGCAACTTCCCCTCGGTAACGAGCGCCACCGTCTACGGCATCGGCTCGGGATTGGGCTGGTTGCTTGCTATCGTCTGCCTGGCGGCCATTCGCGAGAAGCTCAGCTACTCCAACATACCGGCACCGTTGCGGGGCATCGGCATCACGTTCATCATCACCGGCCTGATGGGTATTGCCTTCATGAGCTTTTTAGGAATCAAACTTTAATAGGAGGGTCACGATGTTATTAGCAATCAGTTCCATGTCAACAACAATCATATCGAGTATTGTTTTATTCCTGGGCGTGTCGCTCCTGCTGGTAGTGATTCTGCTCATCGCCAAGAAATACCTGGTACCGTCGGGCAAGGCGGTCATCACCATCAACGACGACAAGAAGGTCGAGGTCGACACGGGCGGCAGCCTGCTCAGCACCCTGGCCAACGAGAAGATATTCCTCCCCTCGGCCTGTGGCGGAGGCGGTTCGTGCGGACAGTGCCGCTGCCAGGTACTGGAAGGAGGCGGTGAGATTCTGCCCACCGAGCAGGTGCACTTCTCGCGCAAGCAACAGATGAACCACTGGCGACTGGGTTGCCAGGTGAAGGTGAAAAACGACATGAAAATCGTGGTTCCCGAGTCGGTTCTGGGTGTGAAAGAGTGGGAGTGCGAGGTAATCTCAAACAAAAACGTGGCTACCTTCATCAAAGAGTTTATCGTGGCTCTGCCCCCCGGCGAACACATGAACTTTATCCCCGGTTCCTATGCCCAAATCAAGATTCCTACCTTCGAGATGGACTACGACAAGGATATCGACAAGAGCCTCATCGGCGACGAATACCTGCCCTCGTGGGAAAAATTCGGCTTGTTCAGCCTCAAATGCAAGAACACCGAGCCGACGATTCGCGCCTACTCCATGGCCAACTACCCGGCCGAGGGCGACCGCATCATGCTCACCGTGCGTATCGCTACGCCGCCCTTCAAACCGAAACCCCAGGTGGGATTCCAAGATGTGATGCCGGGTATCGCCTCGTCCTATATCTACACGCTGAAACCGGGCGACAAGGTTATCATGAGCGGCCCTTACGGCGACTTCCACCCCATCTTCAACTCGAAGCGCGAAATGCTGTGGATCGGCGGGGGTGCCGGTATGGCTCCGCTGCGCTCGCAAATCATGCACATGACCAAGACGCTCCACACGACCGACCGCAAGATGTCCTACTTCTACGGTGCACGTGCTCTCAACGAGGTGTTCTACCTGAACGATTTCCTCGAACTGGAAAAGGAGTTCCCCAACTTCTCGTTCCACTTGGCTCTCGACCGTCCCGACCCGGCTGCCGATGCTGCCGGCGTGAAATATACCCCGGGATTTGTTCATCAGGTTATCTACAACACCTACTTGAAGGACCACGAGGCTCCCGAGGATATCGAGTACTACATGTGTGGCCCCGGCCCCATGTCGAAGGCCGTCGAGAAGATGTTGTGGGATTTGGGCGTGCCCGAAGAGAACCTCATGTACGACAACTTCGGAGGCTAACCGAAAAGCCCCTTTCATACAATATCACCCGCCGGGACACTCTTGTCGAATGTCCCGGCGGGTTCTTTTTTGTCCAACCCAAATGCGACATTGGGGAGATACCGAAGAGAGTCGAGCAAAAGCAGGAGCAGCAACAAAAGCAGAAACAGGAAAAGAGAAAAGACAGGGAAATCGCACCCTCCTGCCCGGTCCATGCGCCCCCGCCAAGGGCATGCGAGGGAAGAGCGTTTAGAGCGGGTTGGAGCGGGGAACAGTCAGAAGACGAGCGAGGCATACACCCCGAAGGAGTTCCCGTCGGAGACGGGCGAAATGACCAGCTTGTTGTCCCGAGCAAAAGGACGGGTATAGATATAGGCGCTACCGGCACCAATCAGGGCTCCGGCGGCCACGTCCCACCAGTCGTGTCTGCGGGCATAGGTGCGGGCCCAACCCACATAGGCGGCCACGGCATAGGCCGGAGCACCCCATGCCCACCCGTAGCGGCGTTGCACAAATGCAGCATTGGCAAAAGTTATCGAAGTGTGTCCCGAAGGGAACGAGAGGTTGTTGCTGCCGTCGGGACGTTTTTTATGTACGGCAAATTTGAGCAGATAGGTGGCCCCCAGTGTCGTGACTCCCGTCAGAGCAGCCTGTTTGAAACCGGTCCAGTCTTTCATCACCAGCATGGTGGTGGCTGTGGCTACCGGCATTGCCACCAGCAGCACGTCGCTCGACAACTCCACCGCTTCGCGACTCCGGCTCACACCCTCGGCCCGCAGGGGCAACCCGGCAATCAGCAGCGACAGCAGAACAAGGGTAATCTGCTTGCACATCACGACCATAAAGCAATAAACTTGGGAATGAAAATCAGCAGACCCACGACGACCGACATCGTGGCCAATATGAGTACGGCCCCGGCAGCCAGGTCCTTGGCATGCTTGATAGCCTCGTCGTAGCCGGGCGACACCCGGTCGCACAAGGCCTCGATGGCCGAGTTGATGCCCTCGGCAGCCAGCACGGCGCCGATGCACAGAACGACGGCAGCCCATTCGAGTGTCGAGAGCCCCAACCACAACCCGACCAACACCACACACACGGCGACAAAACAGTGTATCCACGCATTGTGTTCGCGGCTTATCAATCGGGCTATTCCCCGCCCCGCATACTTGAAACTGCGGGCTCGATCGGTGAGGCTGAAACGCTTCTTCTCCATGGACTTATTCTTTCTTGACCCGACAAAGATACATCATTTGTCAACGAATCGCAATAGGCCGAAAACCGGGAGAGTTTGTCGAAGGCGACCTGACTGCACCACACACCGGGGGATACAGGCACCGCTCTCCCCCACGCTCCACTCTCCTATCCTCCTCTCTTCCCCCAGAGAGAAAAAAAATGTGCCCCGATTCTGCAATCGGGGCACAGACTCAAACATATAACTGAAACGTCAATTATTTCTTGCGATTGCCATAACGGCTCATGAACTTGTCCACACGACCTGCGGTATCCACGAGTTTCTGTTTACCGGTGAAGAAGGGGTGTGAAGAACTGGTGATTTCCAGCTTTACCAAAGGATAGGTAACGCCATCAATTTCGATTGTCTCTTTGGCGGCTACGGTTGAACGGGTGATAAAGATTTCTTCGTTCGACATGTCTTTGAAAACTACGGGACGGTAGTTATCAGGATGGATTCCTTTTTTCATTGTTATATCGTCTTTTATTATATTATCAAATGTTCACGTTGGTAGCGTGATTTTTTCGTAATGGCTTGCAAATGTAGGGATAACTTTCCATTTAGAAAAATATTTGCGCCACTTTTTCTAAAAAAAGTCCGGCCGAATGCCTCATGGCACCGGCCGGAGCTCTATTTTTCACGTTTCACGTGCGACTTATTCAAACTCAATCAACGGTTCGTTGGTACCTACCACGTCGTTCTCTTTTACCAGAACACGTTTCACGGTACCGTTCATGGTCGAGAGAATATCGTTCTCCATCTTCATGGCCTCATACACGAGCACCACGTCGTCCTTCTTCACCTGGTCACCGGCTTTCACCTTGATTTCAACCACCTTACCTCCCATGGGAGCATCGATGGTAGGACCGGTAATGGGCTCTACGGGAGCAGCCTCCTTGACCTCTTCCTTCACAGCCTCGGCGGCCGGTTTCTTGGCTTCGTATTCGGCAGCACGTACCCCTTTCAGATAGGTGGTAGCGACGTTGGGGAAGAGTTCGAGCAACAGATACTCCTGCTCGTTCTCGGCCAGTTTCACGCCACCGAACTCGGGCAGAACGGGATTCTCGGGAGCTTTGTAGGAGTTGGTGTCATAGGGAGTCTCAACGGGACTGCCGGTAATCTTCTCGCGGAATTTGGGATCGACGGGAACCGGGGTCTTGCCGTACTCACCTTTTACCAAGGCTTTGAACTGGTTGGAAACCGTCGTATATTCGGGGTTGCCTTTCAGACGGTCGAGGGCACAACTTACGGCCTGGCTACCTACGATTTGGCTGGTAGGCGTAACCAGAGGCACCAAACCGGCATCGGAACGAACCTTCGGAATCAACTTCATGGCGTCGTCGAGCACATGCTCGGCTTTGAGCTGCTTCAACTGGGCCACCATGTTGGAGTACATACCGCCGGGAACCTCGGCCTCTTTCACCAGTTCGTTGGGTTTGGGGAATCCGAAATAGTCTTCGATAGCGTGGCAAGCATCGAGCAGAGCAGGCTCGTCGTTGCGCTTGGCGGCATCGATAGCGGTATCGAAGAGTTTGTCGATGTTGTCGGGCAACTTGTCGATAAGCGGGTCGAAGGCGATGGGGAAGGCATCTTTCTTCAAGTCGTAAGCGGCCAACTCGCGGCGGATACCCAGCAACTCGGCACGTATCTTGCTCACGGCAGCCATGTTGACCTCCATCTCTACACCCAGTTTCTGGCAGAAGATGTAGAGCAACTCGATAGCCGGAGCTGCCGAACCGCCACCAAAGTACCAGATGTTGGTATCGAGAATGTCGACCCCGTGAATGACAGCCATCAACGACGAGGCCAGACCGTAACCAGGCGTACAGTGGGTGTGGAAATCGACGGGCACCTTCAAGGCCTTTTTCAGTTTCGGCATCAGCGAGGCCACCCGGGCAGGATTAACCAGACCGGCCATATCTTTCAAGGTCACCATCTTGGCACCCAGCTTTTCAAAACCGAGAGCCTTCTCTACAAAGTATTCATCGGTAAAGATGGGCTTGGGCAACTTCTTGCCGAAGAGGGCTTTCACCCGATCCATAAAGGTGATGGTATAATGCGGGTCGACCGTATAGCACACGGCACCATCGGAGATGGCACCCACGGCATTTATCTTCTCGACCGACGATTTCACGTTGTTCAAGTCGTTGAGGGCATCAAATATACGCATGATTCCCAAGCCGTTGGCAACAGCCTCGCGGTAGAATCCGTCGAGTACCGAATCGGGATAAGGTGCGTATCCAAACAAATTGCGGCCACGCGAAAGAGCGGTCAAATACGAAGCACCACCAATAGCATCGCTAATGGTTTTGAGGCGAGTCCACGGACTCTCGTTCAAATAGCGCATCACCGAATCGGGTACTGCACCGCCCCAAACTTCCATGGCAAAGAAACCGGCATCCTTATAATAGGGTAATACCCGATTTATCTGCTCCTGAGTAAGACGAGTGGCGAACAAAGATTGTTGCCCATCACGAAGGGTAAGATCTCGAATTTTCAATTTTTTTGGCATAGCAATCTGATTTAATAGGTGTTACTATTTTTCTACATTACATGATTTAATCATACAAATATAATATTATTTAACTTATTATCAAAGGAAAAAGCGTACTTTTGTCGGGTAAATGAAACTTTATTCCGTTTTCATATGTTTAATTTCTTTCATAAGACAACGGCTCCCAAACCCCTATTCCCCTATACAACAGAGGTTCACTGCCACCTGTTACCGGGAATCGACGACGGGGCTCCCGACACCGAACACGCCTTGCCGCTGCTGCGGCAAGTACATGAATGGGGCATCGAAAAGGTGATTGCCACCCCTCACGTGACCGAAGCCACGTTTGAAAACACCCCGCAAACGGTGGGCGATGCCTACGAGCGGCTCACCCGTGAGCCCGAATTTGGAGAAATCGGAATACAACTGAGCTATTCGGCCGAATACCGCATGGACGACAATTTCCTGAACCTGCTGCAACGCAACGAAATCATGCCCATGCCGGGCAACCATATCCTCATCGAGAACTCCTTTCTGCAACCTTTCTGGAATATCAAGGAGCTCATCTTCGACTTGCAACTGAAAGGATACGCGCCTATCCTGGCCCACCCCGAGCGATATGCCTACTATTCCGCGGATAAAAAAATCTATCAGGAGCTGCACGACCACGGGTGTGAATTTCAAGTCAACCTGCTCTCTCTCGCCGGTTACTACAACAAGTCGTCGAGAGAGGCTGCCGAATGGCTGGTTGCAAAACATCTGGTCGACTACCTGGGCAGCGACATGCACAACAGCAACCACGCCCTGTACCTGGGCAAATATTTGACCAGCAAGGACTTTGTCAAACACATCAAGGGAATTCAACTCAAAAACGATACGCTGTAAAGGCGCGAGGTGGTAATAAAAAAACAATTAGGGGCGGAGAAGACTTCGCCCCTAACTGTTTAATAGCCTTTTATCAATCAATCGAATATACCCTCGATGCTCTCCATCGGAGGCGCTTGCACCGGCTCTTCCACATACGAACCACCGCTGCACGGATCGGCATATTCGGCCGGTATTTCAAAATCGCTCGTCTGCGAATAGCCCAACTCGGGATCGGCATAGACCTTCTGCATATAGAGTCCGTAGATGGGCAGGGCCATGCTGGCACCCTGTCCGTCGGCCATGCCGTCGAAGTGTATCGACCGATCCTCGCCGCCTACCCACACGCCCGAAACCAAGTCGGGGGTAAAGCCCATGAACCAACCGTCGGAGTTGTTGTTGGTCGTACCCGTCTTGCCTCCCATGGGAGCCGTGATACCGTAGCGATAGCGCACACGGCCGCCGGTTCCGTGGTCGATTACGTCACGCAACATGGGTAAGATGCGGTAGTAGGCCTGCTCGCTGAACACCTCGGTCATCGAAGGGGAGAACTCAGAGATGACATTGCCCAAGTTGTCTTCTATGCGTGTGACATAGAGGGGGTCGACCCGCACCCCTTTGTTCGAGAATGCCGTGTAGGCCGTCACCATCTCCTCGACCGATACATCGACCGGTCCCAGACAGAGCGAGACCACCTCGTCGATTTTATTCTTGATTCCAAACGAGTGCATGAGCCGGGCCAGCGACGAGGGCGAGAGTTTATCCATCAACCGGGCCGAAATCCAGTTGTTCGAGTTGGCCAACCCCCAGCGCAACGTCACCATCTCGCCTACCCTCGCCTTTGACGAGTTGCGGGGCGACCAGGCCTGCCCGGTCTCGGTGATGAGCGTGGGCTGCTCGTTCAGGAACATATCGCAGGGGGTGAAACCCTCTTCCATGGCCAGGGTGTAGAGGAAGGGCTTCACGGTCGACCCGATTTGCCGACGTCCCACCGACACCATGTTGTATTGGAAATGTTCAAAATCGGGGCCGCCCACATAGGCCTTTACATGCCCGGTATGGGGGTCCATCGACATGAAGCCCGTGCGCAGGAACGACTTCTGATAGCGAATCGAATCCATGGGCGACATAATCGTGTCGATCATGCCGTCGTAGGAGAATACCTGCATCTCGACCGGAGTCTGGAAGGCCTGCTTGATTTTCTCCTCGCTCACGCCCGACTGTTTCATCGAGCGATAGCGGTCGGACTGTTTCATGGCCCGGTCGAGAATGGCCTCCCGCTCCTCCTTGGTAATGCTGCGGGAGAAGGGAGCGTAGCTGCGACCCTTCTTCTCGGCAAAGAAGCGGGGTTGCAGGTAGTGACCCAAGTGCTCCTCGACAGCCTCCTCGGCATAGCGCTGCATGCGCGAGTCGATGGTGGTATAGATTTTGAGTCCGTCGGTATAGATGTTGTATTTCGAGCCGTCGGCCTTGCGATTCTTCTCGCACCAGCCATACAGCGGATTGGTGGCCCAGGCGATGGAGTCGTCGACAAACTGTTGCGCTTCCCAGCCGCGATAGTCCGACCGCACGGGTTTCTTGGCGGTCATCATCAACCGCAGCTGCTCTCTGAAATAGGGAGCCAACCCCTCCTTGTGGTCAACTCGCGTGTAGTGCAGTTCCAGCGGCAGAGCCTGCAACGAGTCGCGTTCGGCCTTGGTAATGTATTTAGCCTTATACATCTGGTCCAGCACCGTGTTGCGACGGCCGCGGGTACGCTCGTTGAAACGGCGCGGATTGTAATACGAGGGGTTCTTGCACATGCCCACCAGCGTGGCGGCCTCCTCGATTTTCAATTTGTCGGGGGTGGTGTGAAAATAGATGTAGGCGGCCGACTGGATACCCACCGCATTGTTGAGGAAATCGAAATGGTTGAGATACATGTTCACAATCTCTTCCTTGGTGTAGAACCGTTCGAGCTGCACGGCAATGACCCACTCCTGCGGCTTCTGGAAAAGACGCTCCACGATATTGTCGGCACTGGGCGAATAGAGCAACTTGGCCAGCTGCTGGGTGATGGTACTGCCGCCGCCGGCACTCTTCTGGAAGAGAAGGCCCCGCTTGATGAAGGCCCTGAACAGCGCCTTTACATCGATACCCGAGTGATCCTTGAAACGAATATCCTCGGTGGCGATAAGGGCATTGACCAGGTAGGGCGATATTTCGTCGTAGTGCACATACACCCGATTGCTCTTGCTCTGGTAGAAACGGCCCAATACCTCCATGTCGGACGAATAGATTTCCGAGGCAAACTTGTCCTTGGGATTCTCCATATCCTCGATGGGCGGCATATAGCCAATCCACCCCCAGGCAATCATGGCAAAGGCAATCACCGCCAATACCACCAGGGCACCGAAGGCAATCCACATATATTTAATCACGCGAGAGGTATCTCCGAACGCTTTTTTAATCCTATCCACTTTCATTACTTTCCTGTTCTCTGCGGCGTTTCAGGCATCGGGGACATGCCCGGTAAATCCTTTAAAGCCAATTCGCAAAGCAAAGGTAGCAAATATATTTCATTCGCCTGCATATTGCAGATTTATAAAGAATATTTTTTATGGCTAAACACTTTGGCTTTCGCCCTTTTTTTACTATCTTTGCTTAACCAAATGAAGTGGCGGGAAGATACATATAATCCATTATTGCAAAGGCATTTCCACGAGATGCCCGAGCGCATGTTCCCGTCCACACCAACCGAATAGCAAGCCAGCGTGACAGTCATTGTCGTGTTGGCTTTTTCGTTGACAACCGCATTTGTAACCTATAAACAAATCATACCGACGATGAAACGTGAGAGTTTAGTATCTATTACCGATTTTTCAAAAGAAGAAATTCTGGACCTGCTCCAAAAAGCAAGCCGATTCGAGGCCAACCCCAATCAGAGACTACTGGAAGGCAAAGTGGTGGCCACGCTCTTTTTCGAGCCCTCCACCCGCACGCGGCTCAGTTTTGAGACGGCTGTCAACCGGCTGGGAGGGAGAGTAATCGGATTTTCCGACGCCAGCACTACCAGCTCGTCGAAGGGCGAGACCTTGAAAGACACCATCATGATGGTGAGCAACTATGTCGACCTGATTATCATGCGCCACCACCTCGAAGGGGCGGCCCGCTACGCCTCCGAAATCTCGTCGGTACCCGTCATCAACGCCGGCGACGGTGCCAACCAGCACCCGTCGCAGACGATGCTCGACCTCTACTCGATCTACAAGACACAAGGCACGCTCTCGAACCTGAACATCACGATGGTGGGCGACCTGAAATATGGCCGCACGGTCCACTCGCTGCTCATGGCCATGTCGCATTTCAACCCCACCTTCCACTTCGTCGCCCCCGACGAGTTGAAGATGCCCATCGAATACAAAATCTTCTGCGAGCAACACCACATACCCTACTACGAGCACACCGAGTTTTCCGAGGAGGTCATCAACCAGGCCGATATTCTGTACATGACCCGCGTGCAACGCGAGCGGTTCACCGACCTCATGGAGTATGAAAAGGTAAAGAACGTCTACACCTTGCGCAACAGCATGCTCGAACACAGCAAGGAGAACCTGCGGGTGCTGCACCCCCTGCCCCGTGTCAACGAAATTTCCTACGACGTCGACAGCAACCCCAAGGCCTACTATTTCCAACAGGCCAAAAACGGACTGTATGCCCGGCAGGCCATCATCTGCAAAGTATTAGGAATCGAAGTTTAACCCCCTCACCATTTTGAAAATCATGAACGTCGAAAAGAAAGAATTAAAAGTAGCAGCCCTCGAAAACGGAACGGTGATCGACCACATTCCCTCGAACCAGCTTTTCAAGGTGGTCTCTATCCTGGGTCTCGAAAACTGTCCCAACAGCATAACCATCGGCAACAATCTGGTCAGCAAGAAAATAGGCCGGAAGGGTATCATCAAGGTGGCCGACTGCTTCTTCAAGGAAGAGGAACTGAACAAGATTGCCCTGGTGGCTCCCGAAGCCCAGATCAATATTATTCACGACTACCAGGTGACCGAGAAATACAAGGTATCGCTCCCCGACGTAGTGCATGGTATCATTCGCTGCAACAACCCCAAGTGCATCACCAACAACGAGCCGATGGAGACCATCTTCCACGTGACCGACAAGGTGAACATTCAGGTCAAGTGCCACTACTGCGAGCGCTCGGTATCGAAAGACGAAATAGAAATCTGCTAACCCCAGCCCCGATATGAAACAGAACTGGAAACCCGGGACCACCATCTACCCGCTGCCCGCCGTACTGGTGAGTTGCGGCAGCACCCCCGATGAGTACAACCTGCTCACCGTCAGCTGGGTGGGAACGATATGCACCAATCCGCCCATGTGCTACGTCTCGATACGTCCCGAGCGATACTCCTACGAGATTCTGCGCAAGAACATGGAGTTTGTCATCAACCTCACTACGGTCGGCATGGCTCGTGCCACCGACTGGTGCGGCGTCAACTCGGGAAAGAACTACAACAAGTTCGAGCAGACGGGGCTCACCCCCCGCAAAGCCCAAATCGTACAGGCACCCTACGTCGAAGAGTCGCCCCTCTGCATCGAGTGCAAGGCCCGCGAGATTGTCCGCCTGGGGTCGCACGACATGTTTATCGCCGACGTGGTCAACCTGCTGGCCGACGACAAGTACATCGACCCCGCCACCGGTGCCTTCGACATGCAGAAGGCCAACCTACTGGTCTACTCGCACGGACACTACTACGAAATGGGGCGCGAGATAGGGAAATTCGGCTGGTCGGTTCAAAAGAAAAACAAGTAACGCGCATGAAGAGACTGGTCCCGGCTATCTGCATCGCCCTGTCGTTTGCCCTCGCCACGCAAGCCCAAGTCAAGGAACTGAACGTGAGCAAGCGGTTCAACTGGGGTATCAGACTCGGCGTGAATGCTCCGCTGGTCGACATACGTCACATGTCGCTCGACGGCACCCCTGTCGACGAGTCCGACTCAGAGTCAAGTTTGGGACTCACAGGTTCCTTCATTGGCCGGTACAACATCAAGCGCCACTACATACAGTTGGAGGTAGGCATGCACCAGTCGCACACGCGGCTCTACAACCCCGACCACGGGCTGGACAAGATCAACACCTCGGCCTACGCCGTCGATGTTCCCGTGCTCTACGGCTACAACATCACCAAGCACGGGCCTTTCCTGATGAACCTCTTTGCCGGGCCCCGCGTCTCCTACATCTGCAACGAGACCAGCCGCATCAACACCTCGGGCAACGTGTCGCGCAACCTGGTCTACAACGACAAGCCCAACAGCTTCTCGTTCTATGCCGTGGGCGGATTGAGCACCACCATCGGACACCTCTACATCGACTTCCGGTATGCCTACTGCATACGCAACTCGAAAGACCAGTCGTTCAACATCGGGCTCGACAACACCACGGGACAGGTAAAACTCTCCCGAGCCATCAACGAGTTGAGCATCTCAATAGGATATTTATGGTAAAAATACTTTAATACACAACAACACATGAAAAGAGACAACATCATTTTCGACATTATCGAAAAAGAGAATCAACGACAACGTAAGGGTATCGAATTGATTGCCTCTGAAAACTTTGTCAGCGAACAAGTGATGCAAGCCATGGGCTCCTGCCTCACCAACAAGTATGCCGAGGGTTATCCCGGCAAACGCTACTACGGCGGTTGCGAGGTGGTAGACCAGAGCGAACAGGTGGCCATCGACCGCGTCAAGAAACTGTTCAACGCCGAGTGGGCCAACGTTCAACCGCACTCGGGGGCCCAGGCCAACATGGCCGTATTCATGGCCGTGCTCAACCCGGGCGACAAGTTCCTGGGACTGAACCTCTCGCACGGCGGTCACCTCTCGCACGGGAGCCCCGTCAACTTCTCGGGCCTGATGTTCCACCCGCTCGAATACAGCGTGCGCGAAGATACCGGCTACGTCGACTACGACATGATGGAAGAGGTGGCTCTGCGCGAGCGCCCCAAACTCATCATCGGTGGTGCCTCGGCCTACTCCCGCGAATGGGACTATGCCCGCATGCGTAAGATTGCCGACGAAATCGGCGCCCTCCTGATGATCGACATGGCCCACCCCGCCGGCCTCATCGCCGCCGGTCTGCTCGACAACCCGCTCAAATATGCCCACATCGTCACCTCGACCACCCACAAAACCCTGCGCGGTCCCCGCGGCGGCATCATCTTGATGGGCAAAGACTTTGATAACCCCTGGGGCAAAAAGACGCCCAAAGGCGAAATCAAGAAGATGTCGGCCCTGCTCGACTCGGCCGTATTCCCCGGCGTACAAGGCGGCCCGCTCGAACACGTGATTGCCGCCAAAGCCGTATCGTTCGGCGAGGCCCTGCAACCCGAGTACATCGACTACCAGACTCAGGTGAAGAAGAATGCCGCCGTCATGGCCCAAGCCTTCATGGACAAAGGCTACAAGATTATCTCCAACGGTACCGACAACCACTGCATGCTCATCGACCTGCGCACGAAGTTCCCCGAACTCACCGGCAAGGTGGCCGAGAAAGCTCTGGTACAGGCCGACATCACGGTCAACAAAAACATGGTACCGTTCGACAGCCGTTCGCCCTTCCAGACCTCGGGTATCCGCGTAGGTACACCGGCCATCACGACCCGCGGCGCCAAAGAGGATATGATGCTCGAGATTGTCGAACTCATCGACACCGTGCTCTCCAACCCCGAAAGCGAATCGGTTATCAAGGCCGTGCGCGAGAAGGTCAACGGCATGATGAAGGACTATCCCATCTTCGCCTATTAAATCGACACGCACCATTAGAAGTTCATTCACACAAGTACACTCCCCATCGCGGGGGTGTACTTTTCATTTACAAGACAAAATACCCATGAAAACAAGTGCCAAGTTTTTCGTATCGGCCCTGCTGCTGGCCGGAGCCTTCGTGCCCGAATGTGCAGCCCAGGACTGGCCCAACCTGAACTGCTACCGCGAAGCCAACGCCACCCTCATGGAGGCTCGCCAGAGCGACCCCGACGACGCCCGCATCGATTGGGTGGTCTTTATGGGCGACTCGGGAACGCAGGGGTGGACCGAGAAGGATCCCGAATTTTTCACCTCCAACCACTTCATCGGCCGGGGTATCAACGGGCAGACCACCCCGCAGATGCTGCTGCGGTTCCGCCAAGATGTAATCGACCTCTCGCCCAAGGCGGTGGTGATTCTGGGCGGCGCCAACGACGTGGCCGGCAACACCGGGCCGTCGAGCCTAAAAATGATTATGGACAATATCAAGTCGATGGTAGAGCTGGCTCGGGCCAACGGCATCAAAGTGGTGCTCTGCTCGGTGCTCCCCTCCAACCACTTCTACTGGATACCCGAACTTAAACCGGCCGACACCCTCATCGAACTGAACCGGCAGATCAAGGCCTATGCCGATGCCAACCACATTCCCTATGCCGACTATCACTCGGCACTGGTCGACGACCAGAAGGGTCTGAACGAAGCCTACCGCATCGACACGGCCCACCCCTCGCTCGAAGGCTACAAGCTCATTGAGCCACTGGTTCTCCAAGCCATCAAAGAGGCTTTGGCTCAATAACAACAGCCCGCCAGAAAAGAGAAAGGAGGTGTCCCCATTCAGGGGACACCTCCTTATATTTTTACACCCCGGGACAACCGTCCCGGTAGCGGTTCTCTCCATCGTACAATCGCCAGTTTGGTATGACCTACCAGGCGGTTATCCTCATCGTAAGCCATAACCACATATACACCGGCATCGAGGTTCGAGACATCGAGTGTCGACTCACAGGACGACTCCAACACGCGAACTCCGTTTATCGACGAAACCACGAGACGGGCATAATCGCCCTCTACATGCACAACCGTCCGAGCCGGATTGGGATAAATCGCAAGATTACCTGCGGCCTGTACCGATTCGATTTCCGATTCACCACCGAACTTGATGGTTACCATCTCCGATTCACCCGAGTTGTACACGGCTTTGACACCGGCCTCGTGCTCACCTTCCGAAAGATTCTCGAACAGATAGCTGTTGGCCGTGGTCGTAGCCACCTTCGCTCCGTCGAGATAAACCTCATATTCGACATCGGGAGCAGCGGCTACACCACGCTCACTCCGAGTGTTGGCCTTCATGCGAGGCAGACTGCCGATATAGATATCGTCGATCATCAACACAAAACCCTCATACGTCGACACGTTGCGAATGGCAATGTGCTTGGCCGTAGCCGGAATCGTATAGGAATACTCGGTCCACTGCGAGGGGGGACCTACCTGTTCGGCCAACCACACAAAGTCGGTCGGTTCGGGATCTACCTCTTCGGTATATCCTACGCTGAAATAGTCGGGATAGTTAGCTGCGGCCATGTAAGAGCGAGCAAAGAAGCTCAGGCTGAAATCATGTGCATAATTCAGTTCGGGCGACAAAATCCAGTCGTTGTTTTGCGCATCGGCGGCAAAGCTGGCCAGGTATTTGGATCCGCTGTGTGCTTGCAGCGATTCCAGACTGGCCACCGACGGCGTTGTAGCCGAAGGATTGAATACGATAAATGCCATTTCACCGCCCATGCCCGGGAAATCGGCACCTTGGAATCCATAGGTCTCCTGCCGGTCAAGGTCCCAATAACTCCAACCTATCTCACCCGAAGCCTCCAACTCGAAGTCGTCGTACGACTCAAAGTCATCGAAGAGTGTGCCCGAGGTGTTCCAGGTAAACAGAACCGAGGTAGGTTCGTCGGTCGACTCAACCGTCAGGTTGAAGGGGGGCACGATAATCTCTTTCAATTCATAGGTCGGGGTCTCGTATTGATTTTCGGTCGAGAAATCGCCGCTAAACGAAAGCGGTTCATATCCGGCCAGCGAAATGGTACCCTCATAGCGGTCTTTGAATACCTCTTCGAATACAGCCTGTCCTTCGACCGAAACAGTAGCCGTAGCCGTCTTTCCGAACTGGGTACCCCGTATGCTCACCGTAGCCCCCTCGGCACTGCCGTTCTTGCTGTTGGTAATTACCGGGACAACGATACGGGTAGTCATGTTGTAGGTGAGGAAAGGAGAGGCAACCCGCTCCGACTCCGTACCGTCGGGGTACACCGTGCTGACGGCATAACCATACACACCACCGTCGAGGCTGCTCAAATTGTCGGTAAAGGTGGTATCCGACACAGCCTCGGTATTCAACAGAGTCCACGAATCCTCATCGGTCTCCTGACCCAGTTTATAGCGCCATACCTTGTAGGTGCAGAAATCGGGGAAGCTGCCCTGCTCGTGAGCATAGTAGCTTCCGTCGTTATCGGCCAGGCGATATCCTTCGGCCCGAATCATCAGCTTCTTTCTGTAATCGCTGTCCTCGATATAATCGAAATCGCCACTGGTATAATCGCCACTGAACACATGGGTGTGTTCGGCAAAGGGATAAACCAAATCGCTGCCACTGTCCAGACCGATACCCAGGTAGCCGTAGTAGCCCAAGGCTACGAGACAGCCGTTGGGAGCATTCACCGGTTCGTCGAATGTGCAAGACGACCATTGCTCATCGGTCGTGGTGGTGAGGTCGACACTCTTCAAGAGTTTATTGGTCGGCTCGCCGTTCTCGTCCAAATCGAAGACGAACACATTGACGGCATAGTGCGGCCCGCCGGCCGAAGTGAGGAACCATTTCACCGAAGTGAGTTGCATGGGCTCGCGATAGATGGTACCGATTACCGTGTTTTGTACGGCATTATTTATACCCAGGTTGGCCGACAGCTTGCCGTCGTCCTTGCGCAACTCCGATTTCACATCGGCCGTCTGCCAGCTCACCTTGGCCCCGTCGGTTCCCTCGGCAACGACACGCACAGCCGAAGGAGCATATACCAGGTAATCGACCTTGATGTCGCCCAGCGTCACAGCATCGGCTGCAACCATCACCTCTTGTTCGAGCGATTTGTACCACTCTTTGGTGAGGGTCAAGCTATACGGATTGGCCGACGAGAGCACCAGGTTCCAACCGAAGGTACCGTCGGCAGCCGTTTGTGCGGTGTACTCGTGCTCACCCTCTTTGAGGAGAACCGTCACATCGGCAAGCGGTTGATTGTCGGCCGATACAACACGGCCCGATACGGGATAGGCGTTGAGCTCCTCGATGGTCACATCTTAGGTAACGGCCTGACCGTTCACGACATGGACCGGTACCTCTTTCTCAAAATAGCCGTCCTTAAAGACATTCATGACATATTCGCCGTCGCGCACATAGCGGAAGGTATAGGAACCATCGGCATCGCTCATGACCGTCGTGCGTTGACCTTCGAGCGAAAGAGCGACACCCTCTACCGGATTACCGTCCACATCGGTCACCCGTCCGGAAATTTCGGTACCCAGGCAGTACATCGCCAGGGTTACCGCACCCTTTTCGCCATAAGCGGCATTGCCGTAATTGGTAAAGTCGAACGGCGTGTAATCACTGGCATAATAATAAGTCCCACCGCCATCGGTAACCTGGTAGTAAGGGAAGTACACTTGATTGTAATATCCCTCGGGCATGGCGTGGGTCGTGAGGATAGCCAGATTCTTGCCTTGGGCAAACTCAAACTTCTGCGACAGGTCGATGGTAATTTCGGTCTGTCCCTGCGGCAAGGTAACGGTGCCGTCATAGACCAGCGTCATCTCCGACTCGGGAATCCACCCCGTCTGCGAGTTGGCCGTAGTCAAGTCGGTATTGGCCATGTATATCTTGACAGGCGTATCGGTCACGTCGTAGGTATGCGAATTTCTTACCGTAAACGTAAAGGACTCGATTAGGCCGCCGTCCCTACCAATCTCCTGAGCCGTGTAGATATTGAGGGCCGCACTGTTCTTGTTATAGAAATTGAACAGATAGTTCTTATTGAATTTCGAGTCGTCGACCGTTCCCAGTTCCAGAATATCGGTCGAACCCAACGGCAGGACCTCGATGGAAAGGGGCTCGGAGAGGTTGTCATTGGCCACCTCGTCACCGGTGCAAACCACCTCGGCAACCAGCAATTTCACCGACTGGTCGGCAGGTGTCCAATCGAGAGTCAACTCTTTCCCGGCTCCGCTCTCCAAGGTCTCCTGAATGCGCTGACTGGCCAGAACCGTACCGGTAGCCTCGTCTTTAAGATTCACCGTATAGTCCGAGATAGCCTGGCTACTCTTGTTGATTACCGATACTTGATAGGTATAGGTCGATCCGACAACCGGCTTGCGGGGGCCCGACAGCGAAAGCATGCGCATATTCACCGCCGAGAGTTGCTCGATAGCCACGTCGGTCAAATAGAAGAACGAGCTGTTACCTTCGGAGTAGAGATGGAACCCGATGTTGTACAGGCCCGATTGCTCTACCGACAGCACATAGCTTTGTTCCGTATAGGAGTAAAGAGGAGCCACCGTTCCCTTGAACAGGTCGTGAGTCATGTCGGCCGGTGTCAAGCCCTGACCGTAGCTCACCTGGAAGTTGTTGTTCCGGCTACCTCTGATCTTGAACGAGAACTTGTACTCTTTGCCGGCCTCGAAATAGAAATCGTTCGAGATGAGCCAATCGTCGGCAGCCACAGGCGGATTGTCGATTATCCCGCCATTGTACTGCATGTAGCCCGAGACCTATGTCCAGATGCGGCCGTTGTTGTCGGCATCGACTATACATAAATATCAATTCATTATGTTAAGGTTTATCTGTTTTGAAGAAGATTGGTAAATTCAAAATTCAAATCGCACATTACATTTTTTCATTACGACATACTAACACTATATTTGATTACATTTTTCCAGCAAAAGTATTAAAATACAAAAATTGTGCAAGCCCTCATGACACAAAAGTGTCCTATTTATATATTTTACACATTGATAAATTTATTCTCATCTGTTAAATAATAGCCTGATTGATTATTGTACTCATATTCGGGCTGGTTTCTACGATACGGCTTTGCATAAATCCATAAACAACATATTAATCATCAACCTATCAAACGTATCAATATACATAACAGGGGAACCCAGATTGCTCACAAATTCATGCCAATCTTCCGACTTAGACCCTATCTACCAAACAGCCCGGGCGAATATCGTCCGGGCTGCACTTTATCACAATACATTTCACTGGGTCACAAGCGACTATTCAATGCCATACTTTTTCAATATCTCCATCAGTTGCGGCCCATACTGTTTGGCCATACGCTCAAAACCCACATCGTTGGGGTGAACGCCGTCGAGCGACCCCTCATGGTCGGTACCAATAGCCTGTTGGTCACGAATCAAATACAAATCGGGAACACCCTGCTTTTTCAACAGCTCATACTGCTCGATAAAGGCCTGGCTCTGCCGCCGACAACGGTCATAAACCTGTTGGTCGCTGTACCCTTTTTCACGCATATAGCTCTCGATCATGATAATGGGAACTCCCGGGTGATACTTCCGCAAGGTATTTACAAAATAGGGGGTACGCTCGGTAATTTCTTCGGGCGAGGGGTTGGGCATACAGTCGAGGACAAAGGCATCGGCCTCGATGTCTTTCAACATATCGGCTACCGAAGCCTCCATCTTACCATTGCCGCTTACCCCGTAGTTGATAAAGTTAATATCCGTACTTCTCGACAACCGGGCCGGATAGGTCAACCCCGACCGCGATGCACAAGCACCGTGCAAGATACTAGACCCATACACCAGTACCGTGTGACGGAAGGGCGAGGGTATTGCCTCGATGGTAGCCGCCGAATCAACGCCTATCTCCAACGAAAGAAGTTCTTCAAATAACGGCAAATACAACATAAACTGATGCTCCTCAGGCTTTACATGCTGAGCAATGCGACATTCCAAATGCATTTTTCCAGCAATCGGAGTTCCCACTCCTGCCGGTATCCATTGCCCGTCAGTGTATATATACAAATCAAGCCCTCGCTGGGCAATGGGTGTCATGTTTCCCATCACTCCCTTATTGCGGGTAACCCAACGAGCTGTCACATTCGTGCTATTGGTTTTAAAACAAACTGCCAATCCAGCCGAATAGGTAAACAACCGTTTGACAGCTCCGGGCATATTACCATACTTCACCGTATCGACCCGATGATACACATTTGCAGGTGTAGGCATCACCTTGCCCACCAGCGTCAGATGCTGCGCATCGACATACTTCAATTCTTCATTCGCCGGCCACGCCATAACCGGAATCAAAAACAATGCGATGAATAAAATCTTACGTTTCATGGTATACTTTTAATTATTAAATAAATCAATTACAACGGATCGACGTCGTAGTAGAGCAACAACGACTTGAAACGGTCGTCGACCAACATATTTTCATAAACCTGACGTAAAATCTCCTTCACCCGCGACATCGAAGCGGCAAGCTCCATCTTCAACATCACCTTGCGGATATAGAGCGACTGTATGCGGGCCACCGGCGGATTGTCGGGCCCCAGCACCCGAGCCCCGAACACCTCGCGCAGGGCCGTGGTATAACGCACGGCCAACTCCTGCAACAGGGTTTCGTCGCGGTGTTTCAGATAAACATAGATCAAACGGGTATAGGGGGGATAGGAAAAGGCTTTCCGCTCGGCCAACTGACGGTTGTACATGCCCTCGTAGTCGTGGGCCATCACCTGCTGAATCAAGGGTGAAGAAGGGTCGGAGGTCTGCAACACAACCACTCCGTTCCGGTTCTTGCGCCCGGCCCGACCCGAGACCTGTTCCATCATCTGGAAGGCCCGCTCGTGGGCCCGGAAGTCGGGGAAATTCATCATCTGGTCGGCACTCAATATCCCCACCACGCTCACGTGGTCGAAATCCAACCCTTTGGTAATCATCTGCGTACCGATGAGTATCTTGTTCTTGCCCTTGGAGAAGTCGTCGATAATCTGTTCATAGGCATTGCGCGAACGGGTGGTATCGAGGTCCATGCGCGACACGGGAACCCCGGGAAAGAGGCGGGCAATATCCTCCTCGATACGCTCGGTGCCGAACCCCATCACCCCGATGGTTGGCTGCCCGCAGGCGGGACACACCTTGGGAATCTCGTAGGTATAACCGCAGTAATGGCACGTGAGCTGGTTGTACCGCTTATGATAGGTGAGGCTTACGTCGCAGTGCTCGCACTTGGGCACCCAGGCACACTGCTTGCACTCGACCATGGGGGCAAACCCCCGGCGGTTCTGGAACAGAATGACCTGCTCGCCCTCCTGCAAAGCCGTCTGCATGCGGTTGATCAGTTCGGGGGTAAAGTTCCCCTGCATGCGGTTTTTCCTGCGCATCTCCTTCACATCGACCGGGATAATCTGGGGCAACTCCACGTCGTTGAACCGGTGCTTCAACTCCACCAGGCCATACTTGCCCTGCCGGGCGTTGAAATAGGTCTCGATAGCCGGTGTGGCGGTACCCAACAAGGTTTTGGCCCCGTGCATCGAGGCCAGCACGATAGCGGCATTGCGGGCATGATAGCGGGGAGCCGGGTCATACTGCTTGTAGGAGGTCTCGTGCTCCTCGTCGACAATCACCAGCCCCAGGTCGGCAAAGGGGAGGAAAATCGACGAACGCACTCCCAGCACAAGCCGGGGCGAACGGTCATTGAGCAGGGTATTCCAGATTTCCACCCGCTCGTTGTCGGAGAACTTGGAGTGGTAGATGACCAACTTGTCGCCGAACATCTTGCGCAGGCGGTTGGTCAACTGCGTGGTCAAGGCAATCTCGGGCACCAGGTAGAGCACCTGCCGTCCCCCGTCCAGCACCCGTTGAATGAGGTGGGCATAAATCTCGGTCTTGCCGCTCGACGTCACACCGTGCAGCAGTGTGACGGCATGCTCCTTGAACGAATCGAGTATCTGTCGGTAGGCCGTCTGCTGCAACTCGCTCAGGGGGGCAATCTCGCCCACGGGCAAAGTGGCCGTATCGAAGCGGCTTATCTCTTTCTTATAGGTCTCGAACAATCCCTTCTCGACCATTGCTCCCAGCACGGCCGACGACACGCCCGACCGATCGAGCAGACTCTTGCGGGAGACCTCGCACAACTTACCCAGCTGCATAAAGTGCGACAGGTCGAGAAACGACAGGAGCATCACCTCTTGTTTCTTGGCCTGTTTCACCCGCTCGAAAGCGTGGCGCAAGGCCGCCTCGTCGCCGGGGGCGAAAGTGAGGCGAACATAAGTCTCGGTCTTGGGACGATAGTGTGCCTTAATCTGTTCCGACACGAACACCGCCTCGCGCTCCAACAGGAGCCGCAAGGTGGGCAACAGGTTGTGCATGCCGCTCTCCTTCTCGAGCTCCTGCACGGTCATGCGCGGCTTCTTGCTCAGAGCCGCCAGCAGCATCCATTCGCGCTCTTTCAACCGGTCGTCGTCGGGCTCTTCAAACTCGGTATTGAGCGTAACGGTCGTTTCGCTTTCGAGTTTCAGCCCCGAAGGCAAAGCCGCCTTGTAGACATCGCCCACCGAGCAGAGGTAATAATCGGCAATCCACTCCCAAAACTGCAACTGCGGGCGCCGCAATACCGGCCGCTCATCGAGCAGCGAGAGAATCTCCTTCACCTCGTAGCCCTGAGGGGTGACGTCGTGCAGGCGCACCACAATGGCCGTGTAGTATTTCTTGCGTCCGAAAGGCACCACCACGCGACTGCCCGGCGATAACGGCTGTTGCCAGTCGGCAGGAATCCGATAGGTAAAATATTTGTAAAGCGGTAGCGGTAATACGACGTCGGCAAATCTATTCATATCAAACAGGTTCATCTTCCGGCAAAGGGGAAGTCCTTCGCCGATACAAGTACAGGGGAGCAACAGTCGGTCACGGCACACACCGTTTCCCCCTCTCTCCCTCTATGCAAAGATAGTGAAAGTCGAAGGCAGAAAAACAAACTTGTTTGAGTTTTATGCTAAGACGCATCCTATCTTATACAAAGATAGCGAAAAAGGCGAGAGTAGAGACAAACGGAAACGCAGTTTTCAGGTTTGACAGAGCCGAATCCTATATTCCCTATTAGGAGAGGTGGATCTATGTATTTGCTGGACCCCGCGTCGTAGCGCGGGGTGACACGGAGTCATACCGCACCCCGATGCGGTATCCAGCTACAAGCTGAAATAGGGACAGTGGCAAACGAAAACGGAGTTTTCAGGTTTGACAGAGCCGAATCCTATCTTCTCTATGAGAAAGGTGGTTCTACGTTTTTGCCGGACCCCGCGTCGTAGCGCGGGGTGACACGGAGTCATACCGCACCCCGATGCGGTATCCAGCTACAAGCTGAAATAGGGACAGTGGCAAACGAAAACGGAGTTTTCAGGTTTGACAAAGCCAAGCCGCCACTCCTTCAAAAAGGCCCTCATCTTTTATTTATTATTAAAGACGGGTTCACACAAAATCCATACCCATCGCCCGCAGGAAAAAGAATCGGGGTCGGGAGCTGTTGCTCCCGACCCCGTTATGATGACTCAAATATTTTCCTTAGAACAGATAGGCTGCCGTCACGGTCCAAGCCCGGCTCTTACCGTTCAATACCGAGTTAAGAGCAGAGTTTTCACCCTCCATCGTCTTGCCCAATCCCCAGCCATACTGACCGGCAATCTGCAAGTGGTTGAAGAGTTCAAGTCCAACACCTACATTGATAGCGGTCTCAAAACTCTTTGCTTTATATTGTTCGGCAAAGTTGTCGCCCACGCGGAATGCGAAGCTGGGACCGGCATAGATAAACGGAGCCATGACCGACCCTACGACCGGTAACGAGAATTTATACTTCAGGTTGATAGGTATCTCTACATAATCGGTATGTTGGTCTTGTGACGTACCGGTGGTCAAATCTTTCAACGTAGAGCCTTTGCGGGAGTACATCACACTGGCATCGACACCCACCCCGATAACGGGAACCATAAACTCGGCCATCAAACCGCCGGTGAAGCTCGTGATGTTGCTCGATTTGAAATTATCAGCAGGATCTCCACCCAACGACAGAGAAGAGATGTTCACACCCACTTTGGGACCGAACTTGAATTGCGCATTGGCCGGAATCGCCAAAAACAGCGTAGCGACAAGGGCTACACAAAAAATAGTCTTTTTCATAAATCTCTTTTTATTTATAGTTTTCAATCAACCGGGAGCTATAAATTATAACCCATTACCCGACTGCTGTTTGCACAAAGATAAGATAAAATATATTAAAATCACAAAATCGGTCAAGAAATCAACAAGAAATACAAAAATTCATCGGCTCTTATCGACTATCGGGAAAAATGATGTATCTTCGACCAACCAAAAAAAACAAGACTCTTGCTTATGGACCAGAAACCCACTATCGAAGAAGAAATCGTCAAGATGCTGAAAACCGTCTACGACCCCGAAATTCCGGTCAACATATACGATCTCGGACTCGTCTATAATGTAGAGGTAAACGACGGTGCGGTGAAGATAGAGATGACCCTCACCGCCCCCAACTGCCCGGCGGCCGACTTCATCATCGAGGACGTGCGCATGAAAATCGAAAGCATCGAAAACGTGAAGAGCGTCGATATACAACTCATCTTTGAACCCGAATGGGACAAGGACATGATGAGCGAAGAGGCCAAACTCGAACTCGGACTTCTATAACCCCTATTGCCTATGCCCGGGACTAAGACTTACTTTGCATCTGATTTCCATCTGGGAGCGCGATACATCGAAAACCCGCTGGACTACGAACGTCGCATCGTGCGCTGGCTCGACAGCATCAAGGCCGATGCCGGCACCCTCTACCTGCTGGGCGACATACTCGACTACTGGTATGAATACCGCTACGTCGTGCCCCGGGGCTTTACCCGCTTCTTCGGCAAGCTGGCCGAGCTGAGCGACAGCGGTGTCGACATTCACTGGTTCATCGGCAACCACGACATCTGGATTTTCGACTACCTCCCCCACGAGTTGGGCATTACGCTGCACGACGGCACCCTCATTACCGAGATAGGCGGCAAGCGATTCTTCCTCTCCCACGGTGACAATGTGGGCCGTCGGGATTTCTCGTTCCGCCTGCTCCGCGGCATCTTCCGCAACCGGTTCTGCCAACGGCTCTATGCAGCCATACACCCGCGGTGGACAGTGGCATTTGCCCTGCGGTGGTCGGCTCACAGCCGGAAAAGCGGCGACGACTATGCCCAATATCTGGGCGAAAAGAACGAGCATCTGGTGTGCTTTGCCAAGGAGTACCGCAAGGAGCAACCCATCGATTGCTTCATCTTCGGCCACCGGCACATCTTGCTCGACCTGGCCTTGCCCCAGCAAAGCCGCATCATCATTTTGGGCGACTGGCTCAAAAATCCCTCTTACGCCGTCATGGAAGAAACAGGACTGAATGTGTTTGATTATATTGAAGAATAAACGGCAAAAAGAGATTAAAAGTTCATTTTAATGTTTTTTACACTTTCAAAGCAAGTTCAGGCAGGACTATCCAATCGGCTATCATGCAACAGATTACAAGCAGTATGGTCAAAAAATAATTGTAAAAGTATATTATATAACATATTTTTTTGTTTGCTTATCTGCAAAAAAAAGTTGTCCTTTGTGTCAATAACCTAAAACAATCTTTTTTACCTTAAAAAATTAATACCTATTGAAAACCTATAAAGAAAGAGCTTTTGCGAAAAAGCTCTTTTTTTATGCCCTAACCATTCCCCTGAAAAAATTATGGAACAAGAGAGTATGTCCTACTCTTTTCAAAGGCCATTGCCCTCTCTTCAACAATAAGACACCCCCGAAACCAAACACAGTCCCGGCCAACAATTAGTCTTCTCTGCAAAAGGTCATAAAACCACACCCAAAACAGATATTTTTTATCATATGAGAATAAAACGCTACACTTTGATAAAAATACATAGGTTTTAATATCATTTTTTCAATCACATTTTTATATTTGCGAAATATTAAGGCAAAACATTATTATTTTACATAATTCTTCATTAATAACTGTTAAGTATAAAAAAAATCTTATCTACTCACTTGCATTGGTGTGGCGATGAGTCTGCTGGGATTTTCTCCAACTGCTCACGCTCAAACCTATCCGTATTTCTGTGGATTTGAAGATGATGCCGAGAATGCCCAGTGGACACTTGTCAATGGCAATTGTGCCAACCAATGGTACATCGGCACTGCTGCCAAACATGAAGGCGAAAAGGGATTGTACATCACCAACGACGGTGGAGCAACCACGGGTTATGACACTTATTCAAACTCCACGGTGTATGCCTACCGCACGTTCGAAATCACCGAAGCGGGTGCTTACTCGTTCTCTTTCGACTGCTATGTGCAGGGTGAGATTGATGCTTGGTTTGGTGGTGCCGCAGATTATGCACACGCCTATTTGATTCCGGGCGATGAAACCCCTCAGGCCGATAGTCAGAGTTATTGGCTGATGATTCCAGAATCTTATGTCTCGCTGACAGAAGACCTGGTCGGACAAACCGGCTGGGAGACCAAAACAGGTTTCCAAAACCTGGATCCAGGCACCTATAAGCTGGCATTCTTATGGTATAATAATGGTAACCTGTCTGGCAGTGATAAGGGTGCAATGATTGATAATGTGAAGATAGAAAAGTTGGCCAATGAGCCCAACGTTTCGGTCGCTACATCACTGGAATTCCCGCTCACAGAGGTAGGAGCCAGCGCAACAGCTACGCTGACCGTCACGAACACGGGAGGCGGGGATCTGAATATTTCAGGAATCACCTTTTCAAATCCGGATTTCGAGTTGGCCGATGCCGTTGAATTCCCTGATGTTATCGCGTCAGTTGGTGGAGAAAAGAGCTATAAAATCAAGTTCACACCCAGTTCAGAAGGAGAGATTACCGGGACCATGACCATACAGAGCAATGCCCCTGAAACGGTCGTATCCCTGTCCGGTACCGGTTTCACGCACATCGAGATTACCGACGAGGCTCCTCTCTTTGAAGATTTCAACAACCTTGACGAGAGTCAACCCAACATGGGATTGACCCCCTGGACGTTGAAGGCAGGTTATGCTACCGGATCCTGGGCTACCCAATGGCTGGTCGGTACTGATAGTTTTTACGCCTGCGATGGCACAGCGCTGAAAGCCGAGACCTACCCGACGACCTCATACTACGAGTCCTTCGACGCCTCGACCAACCTGCCGGCGGAATGGGTAGTTGCCCGAAGCAGTGGGCAGACCAACTATTCGATTGCCGGCGAAGCAGGTATCGATGGTTCGAATGCTGTTTCCGCTACACATAATTCGTACTATGCATCGCTCGATACCCTCTACTCACCGGTAGTCTCGGGGAAAGTAACTTTCGATTTCAGAAAGCAGTATCTATCTTCCAAAATGGAAGCTTACGTGGTTGCGGCCGATGGCAGCAAGACTGCAATAGATGTCGAGACCAATGCTACCGACTGGATACCGGTTGTAGTGGACAACGTGCCCGAAGGTTCGCGCATTGCATTCCTGATGCAAAACACTTACCTCGACAATTTCCTGGCGTTTGGAATCCATCACATTAACAAGGGTGTGCAAATCGTGAACAGTTCGCTCAAACCGGGCAACGGTGCGTCGCTGTATGCCGGTGATGATAGAGCCGAAGACAACGAGTTGCAATTTACAATCAAGAACATCGGTATCCAACCCGTCGAAGCCGGCTCCTATAACTTCACTACCCGGTTGGTCGACGAAAACGGAGCTCTCCCCGAAGGGGTATCGTATAAGATCTATCTCGACAGTGACGAGGGGGCTACACTTTGCGAAGACAACGTCATACCTGGTCCGGCACTTGATGTGAACGAAGAGAAGACCCTCAGCGGATACCTGCATATCGATAGCGAAGCGCTCTTGGAGAATCTGACTTTCCATGTAACCGCAAATGATGTAGAGAATACGCATTTTACCCAAATGCAGACCGGAAACGACCTTACCCTGCTTCCCAATAAAGGCGAAGCCTCGTTGGGCAATGTGGAGTTTGGGATCGTCAACAAGTCTACCACAATCGACTATACCATCGAGAACAGCAGTGAAAATGGGGCTCTGACTGTTTCGGGCATCACCGCTCCCGAGGGATCGGCCTTCACGGTGAATGCCGCATTCCCCCTGGTTATCCCCAACGGCGAATCGAGCACGATTCAGATTACCTTCGCTGCCGAACCGGGAGTCCATACGGCTACCTTGACCGTAAATCATGACGGTATAGGCGACACCGAGATTTCGGTTTCGGGTACCATGCTGTCACCCACAGCCTTGCTCGAATCGTTTGAGGGGCAGACTGTTCCGCCGCTCTTGTGGAAAGTCATGCAAAACAAGTGGAGCCGAAGCACCATTTCGCCGTATGACGGACAGGCCTGCATAGCCGTTACCAGTGCTACTCCCGACACAATCGCGACCCCGTTGCTTCACCTGGCAGCCGGCGACTCCATCGCCTTCGCGGTGAAATCATCAAGTTCTTCGAGTTATAAGACCGAGGTGCTCTACTCGGCCGACGGTCAGAAGTGGACTTCATTGGAAACGATCTCTACCTATAACAGTAGCTCGTGGGGCAGTTGGGCACAGAAGGCTGTCTATATGCCCAAAGATTTCGTCGAGGGTGACTACTATCTGGCATTTGCCTGCCAGAGAACCTACCTCGATAGGGTGTACGGTCCGCAAGTCGTTTACCAAGACCACAATATCTACATCGATGGCTTCGAAGGCGAAACCACGGGTATGGTCAACTATACGCAAGACTTTACAATCGACCTCATCTGTCTGAGCTCCGAGGGTGAAACCTCCGACAGCTACACCATCGACCTGATGAACGACGATGAAAAGATAGGCACCTTTGATGTAGAGGATATGACCCTGAATGAATCCAAGAGCTATACCTGTTCATGGACTCCTCACGCTGCCGGCGAAGCTCACGTCTATGCGTTGATCTCCTCCAATGGGACAGTCAGCTCGACCGATACGATTACGGTCGACGTTGCCGAAGAGACTTTCATCACGAACCTCTTGATAGGCAACTTGTCTACCCCGACCTCTACGTCGTCCAATCGCCACACCGTATTCGAGACCCTCTACACGCCCGAGCATCTCGAAGGGCTGAATGCCGGTGCCGTGATCGGAAGCATAAGACTCCCCTATATCACCAACTCTGCTTACTATACTTTCGTCAAAGGATTTAAAGTGAACGTGTGGATAGGGAACACCGAAAAGAGCGAACTCACGACCGACAAGTTATCCGCAGCCGATATTGAAGGGCTCACCCACATTGGTGTCGATATGAGTTTCGAAGCTGGCGGCACACAAGAGAGCCCCTTGTATTTCGAGATGACTCCCGAGGCACCCATTACCTATGATGGAGGCAACCTTAGTCTCATCGTTTCGGTCGATTCTATCTACAGCGGTTGGAGAGATGCAGCTCAATTCTTCCTGTCGGAAGGCACAACCAATTCAATGAAATATTGTGCCTTCGACGCTCAGGTAGCCGGTTATGAAGCTGCATGGGCCGAAAGTTACACGCCTCAGCTGAGAGCAAACATCATGACGGTCGAACTGGATCTGATTGCCGAGGCTCCCGTTGTGTACGGTATCGTAACCCAGGCCGACAGCCAGGAGCCTATCGAAGGTGCCACGGTAACAATGCAATCGGGCTCAGTCATCTACACGGCCACGACCGATGCCTCCGGAGCTTACAGCATCGAGGTACTGCAACCGGGTAAAGAATATACGATGAGCGTAACCAAGGACCAATATACCGCTGTCGAAGGGGTAACCCTCGTGGTAGAAAGTGGCGATAATATCGAGCAGAACTTTGCTCTGAGCATTGCGTCCGGTATCGACCACACGATTGAAGCTGCCACGAAGATATTTACCGACCGCTCGGGCAATATCCGCATCGAAGCCGGCAGCCCCATCAATCTGGTAAAAGTCTACTCGATGAGCGGTAGCCTCTGCATCAGTGAAAGTCCGGCTACCGAATCGGCCATCGTCAATGCCGGTGGTCTGAAAGGCGTTTACGTAGTCGAGGTACAAACCTCAGGCAGCGTGAAACGAGCCAAAATAAGACTCTAAGAGTGCTTTATCATATCAACTATCGGCGGGGGGAGTTACGACTCCTCCCGCTTTTTGTTTCAACATACCGAAATTTTACTTATCCTTGGAGAGAAAGGGATACAGCTCAGTATAGCCACCCGTGAAAACTCCCGTTTTCGTTTGCCTCTGGCCCCATTTCAGCTTGTAGCTGGATACCGCATCGAGGTGCGGTATGACTCCGTGTCACCCCGCGCTACGACGCGGGGTCCAGCAAAAACTTAGAACCGCACCTCTCTAATAGAGAATACAGGATTCGGTTTCTCAAACCGTGAAAACTCCGTTTTCTGTTTGCCTCGGCTCTTGCCTTTCACTATCTTTGAAGAAGACAGGCTGCGGTTCGGCCAAGCAAATTATGCAAGCATCTTTGCTTTGCGCTCACCTTTCACTATCTTTGCTCAAAATAAAGGAATCGATGAAACGATATGTCATCATAGTCGCCGGCGGAAAAGGGACTCGCATGGGTAGCGAACTGCCCAAGCAATTCTTGCCTCTGGCTGGTAAACCCATATTGGCCCATACCCTCGACAACTTCTACCGGTTCGACCCTTCGATGGAACTGGTGGTCGTACTCCCCGATTCGCAACAGGAGTATTGGAAACAGCTTTGCCTGCAATACCATATTGCTATTCCTCACCACATCGCCTCGGGTGGAGAGACCCGCTTCCACTCGGTGCGCAACGGTCTGGCTCTCCTCCCCGACGAGGGAGTCGTGGCCATTCACGACGGTGTCCGCCCCCTGGTGGCTCACCCGGTTATCGAGCGCTGTTTCGAGGTGGCTCGGGAACAGGGAGGAGCCATACCCACGCTTCCCCTCACCGACTCGCTGCGTCAGATTCTCCCCGACGGAAGCAGCCGGGCCGAGGAGCGCAGCCGGTTTGTCACGGTGCAGACCCCGCAGACCTTCCGCTGTTGCGAGATAAAACGGGCGTATGAACTGCCCTACCGGGACTCCTTTACCGACGATGCCTCGGTCTACGAGGCGGCCGGATATACCCCCCGACTGGTCGAGGGGAATCGCGAGAACCTGAAAATAACCCACCCCATCGACCTAGCCCTGGCCGAAATCCTGCTCACCCGATGATCGACCTCGCCAGCCTCAATATCAAATATCTGCCGGGAGTCGGTCCCAAACGGGCCGAACTGCTCAACAAGGAGTTGGAGATTTTCACCTATCTCGACCTGCTTCACTACTATCCCTACAAATACATCGACCGGAGCAAGACCTACAAGATAAGCGAAATCGACGGCGCCATGCCCTACATTCAACTGCGGGGGCGCATCGTCTCGTACAACACCCACGGCGAGGGGGCCCGCCGTCGTCTCACGGCCCTCTTCTCCGACGGCACGGGGGTAATCGAACTCGTGTGGTTCAAGGGTATCCGCTACATTACCGACCGCTACAAACCGGGCACGGAGTATACCCTGTTCGGTCGGCCCACCCTCTTCAACGGGAAATTCAACATCGCCCACCCCGAACTCGACCCCATCGACGACCGCATCGACAATACCACCGGTCTGCAAGGCTACTACACCACCACCGAGAAGATGAAGAATGCCTTCCTCAACTCCAAGGCCCTGCAAAAGATGATTTATACCCTGCTTGCCGGCATTCAGGAGCCTCTGCCCGAGACACTACCCGCCCCGGTCATCGCCCACCGGCAGTTGATGGGACTCACCGACGCCCTGCGCAATATCCATTTCCCAGTCTCGATCAACCACCTGCGTCGGGCCGAACTGCGCCTCAAATTCGAGGAGCTCTTCTACCTGCAACTCCACATCTTGCGATACACCCGGCTGCGCAACCAGAAATTGGGCGGATTCCGCTTCGACCACATCGGCGACTACTTCAACAACTTCTACCACCACATATTGCCCTTCGAGCTCACACAGGCTCAGAAACGCGTCATCAAGGAGATACGGGCCGACATGGGCAGCGGCCGCCAGATGAACCGCCTGTTGCAGGGCGATGTGGGCAGCGGCAAAACGCTGGTTGCCCTCATGAGCATGCTCATCGCCGTCGACAACGGATACCAGGCTTGCCTGATGGCTCCCACCGAGATACTGGCCACCCAGCACTACGAGGGGCTGAAAGCAATGGTCGAGCCACTGGGGCTGCGCATCGAACTGCTCACCGGGTCGGTCACCAAGAAACGGCGGGTTCCCATTCTCGACGGACTGCTCACCGGCGAGGTCAATCTGCTTATCGGCACCCACGCCCTGCTCGAAGATACGGTCAACTTTGCCAACCTGGGATTCGTTGTCATCGATGAGCAACACCGGTTCGGGGTGGAGCAACGGGCCCGACTCTGGAACAAGAACAAGATTCCACCCCATATCCTGGTCATGACAGCCACCCCTATCCCCCGCACCCTGGCCATGACCGTCTATGGCGATCTCGACGTGTCGGTCATCGACCAGCTGCCTCCCGGTCGCAAACCCATACAGACGCTGCTGCAATACGACAGCCGCCGGGCCCAACTCTATGCCGCCCTGCGCAAGCAACTGCAAATGGGTCGACAGGCCTACATCGTCTACCCCCTCATTCAGGAGAGCGAGAAGAGCGACCTGAAAAACCTCGAAGAGGGATACGACCTCATATGCGAGGCCTTCCCCGAATACCAGGTGTGCATGGTACACGGCAAGATGAAGGCGGCCGAAAAAGAGGCCCAGATGCAACGGTTCGTCTCGGGCGAGGCACAAATCATGGTCGCCACGACCGTCATCGAGGTGGGGGTAAACGTGCCCAATGCCTCGGTGATGATTATCGAAAACGCCGAACGGTTCGGGTTGGCCCAGCTGCACCAGTTGCGCGGCCGCGTGGGCCGCGGTGCCGAGCAGTCGTACTGCATACTCATGACCTCCTACAAAATCAATCAGGACACCCGCAAGCGACTCGAACTCATGACCGAGACCAACGACGGTTTCCGCATTGCCGAAGCCGACATGCAGATGCGTGGACCCGGCGACATGGAGGGTACCCAACAGAGCGGTATCGCCTTCAACCTGCAAATTGCCAACCTGGCCAAAGACGGCCAGATTCTGCAAGCGGCCCGCGACGAAGCCAATGCTCTGCTCGACAGCGACGAACGTCTGGAACGACCCGAAAACTACATCGTTCGCAAAGAGTTAAATCGCATTTTTGAAAGACAAAAAAACTGGGGATTGATTAGTTAATGTGAAATAACGGGTTTTATGTTGTAAAACATATTATCTGTAACACATTGAAAATCATGTACATAAATACACAAACAGGCGTTTCTTGTCTCTGCCCGGTCTAAATTTTGTTAACCACCCTGAACACTTCTCCCTAAAAATCATTATCTTTGAAAAGTGTGTTTGAAAAAACACATACACCATATCATGGTTTAGCTTACTGAAAGTCGCTTATTGGACTCTCTATTTTTAGGACTTGGCTCGGGCCAGAAACAGATTAAAATGTATTTCGGAAGACTCAAACATTGTATTTTACCCTTATTGATCATATGCTCGTTAGGCAACCTCAGTGCCCAACACAACAGGAATCTCTCTACTCAGCAACACTCCAAACTGCATCAAGATCTCATTGCCGGGCAACAGAATATCCACAAGGCCATCAACCTCGTCGATTCGATTGCCCTGCTCGAAATGCTCGAAGAAGAGGAGCAGGAGTTCCCCGGAGCCGACATCTACGGCGACAACTGGGATCAAACCTGGGTAAACCCCTACAAAGTTCCCATTGAGAAGCTGCCCGAAACAGAAACCATCGACGTATCGGAATACTGCATGCCCATCATCAGCCACATCACCTCGAACTACGGGTGGCGTCGCCGCCGCATGCACCGGGGCGTTGACCTGGCTCTGCACATTGGCGATACCGTGCGGGCCGCCTTCTCGGGCAAAGTACGGCTCACCCGCTACGAGCGTCGGGGCTACGGCTACTACGTGATTATCCGCCACAACAACGGACTCGAAACCATCTACGGCCACCTCTCCAAATTCCTGGTACAACCCGACCAAATCGTCAAAGTGGGCGATCCCATCGCATTGGGAGGAAACACCGGCCGCTCAACGGGCCCGCACCTCCATTTCGAAACCCGCTACCTGGGCATGGACATCAACCCCAACAAGATATTCGACTTTGTGAACCAAGTACCCCACACCGACACCTACACCTTCAATCCCAAGGAGTTGGCCAGCGGATTGGGTTATGGCAAATACAAGAGCAAAGGTACCCAAAACGGTGCAAAATATATCTCCTACCGGGTGCGCAAAGGTGACTCACTGTCGAGAATCGCCAGCAAATATGGGGTAACCATCAATCAATTATGCCGATTAAACGGAATCAAACGGAACGCAATCCTGCGCGAAGGGAAGGTTCTGAGAATACGATAACCAAACCAACTAAGAGAACAATAAAAAGAAAGATCAAATTATTTTAATCATTTCCATTAAAACAAACTGCTTCATTCTATAAAAAGCATCGACTTGATGTCGATGCTTTTTTTATCTGTGCTTCAAGTCCATTAGACAGTGTAGCGGTAAAAGGAGCGCGTGAACAAAGCAACCGCACAGGCAGGCAACACAGGCTGGGCTGCCATCATTTACAACATCGTCAATCTGGCCAACGTCCTTTGGTACAACGGCTTTTGATTCTTACCCCGCCCCGGAATCCCATAGATAGAATTACTCCTTACTTGATTCGAGCTCCGGGAAATAGCGTTTCAACAGAGCCGCATATCGAGTCGTATGCCGCACAGGTTGTAACGAAACCGGCGAATGTTCATCGAACCGCAACCGATAATAGTCGCCATAGCCCTGTTGCAAAGCCTTCTCCAAGCAATCGAGCGACTTGACCGTATCGGTGGGTGCATACATGCAGGCCAGGTAGAAATAGTCGACAGGGCGTACCCGCTCCGAGGCCAGCAACTGCTGCTCCCACTTGGCCGCCTCGTCAAGGCGATGGAGGCGTGCCCAGGCTATGCCTTTGAAATTATCGCCCAGGAAAGAGGAGTGGTCGTCCAGCGTCAATACCTTGCGATAATCGGCCTCGGCCGCAGCCTTATCGTTCAACACAGTCTCCTGGATATAGGCTCTCAACAAATAGGGATAGGGCGAAGCCGGGGACAAAGTAACCGCCTCGCCATAATGCCCCAAGGCTTCGGGATAAAATTTCTCGTCACAGGCAAGAAGTCCCCGTAGCAGACACACCTCGACATTCGTCGGGTCATACACTGCCGCCTTCCGGATAGCCTGGTCGGCAGCCACCCAATGCCCGGCACCCCGTTCTATCTCGGCCAGCAACCGATAATACTCCACATTTCGTCCATCTTTCTCGATAGCTTTTTCAATATCGGCACGAGCCTCGTCAAACCGGCCCAAATGCAACAGGCAATACGCCCGATTGTAATAAATCGTGGGGAGATTGAAAAAGCCCTCTTCCAATATGGTATCCCAGTCTCGCCACGAGGCTGCATAATCATCATGAGCCTTATAGACCGACCCCCGCACATAATAGAGCATGCCTTGCCGGGGAGAGCGCTCGATATTCCGGTTCAAGCCGGCAATGACCTCATCATACGACTCCCTACTGAGTTCTATCAGATTCTGCATGGCTCTTGACTGACCGTCGTCGAGCAAAATGGCATGCAGGAGATCATCAACGGCCTCGGGCAATAATCCCATTTCCCGATAAATCTCACTGCGCCCCAAATAAGACTCAGCACTCTGAGGCGCAAAGTTTACAGCCTGTTCCAACAGCTCCTGGGCATGGGCCGTCGCTCCCTGGTGAGCCTCAATACGCGCCAACCCCAGATAGGCACTTTGATTGCGGGTATCGAGACGCAGCAAATTGTTATAATCGATTTTGGCCAGGTCGTACTGTCCCAACCGACAGAGCAGGTCGCCCCTGTCCTTCAAGGCCTGGCGCAGGTTGGGCACCAGACGCAGGGCACTGTTCAAGTCGGTCAGGGCCGACTTGTCGTCGCCTTTCAATGTCAAAATACGAGACCTCAGCAAATAGGTACGGGACAGATCTTCTTTTTCTTTGCGGGGAAAATATTTGATGGCCTGATTGATATCCGCCAAGGCCATATCCATATTCCCCTGGCTGAAATAGGCAGCAGCCCGACAATAATAGGTGCGATAATCGCGTGGATTGGCGGCCAGCTCTTCGGCATAGACCTCCATCATGGCATTTACCAGATCGTCGTCACTTGCACCCCATACCGGAGCAGGAACTACCGATAATCCCAATAGGACAATTCCCATCATGTAGTTGCGTCGTGTACCCATCGTAAACCCCCTTTCTACTTTTGGTTAATCATTTGCGGTGTTTCGGCTGCCGGGAGTTTCTCTTTGAGGATACATGAACCTTCCATCACCCTCGATAGCCGCAACCCATGCGTCGAATATAGAGACCGGAAATGCAAAGGAGATGAGAGACAGCCGCTGCTATCGGACTTTGCCCAACCGACTGCTATATGGTTATCCAAATATATAAATTTTTCCCAATAAAACAACGCTGAAAACCGATTTTTCACAAGAAAACCAATGGCCTGCCGTTCGCATCAATCCAAATCAATCGTCTCCAAATCGTCGGGGACAAACACCTGCCCGGTGAAATGCTGCAAGGCCTCGGCCCGATAGGCCTCCTTGCGAATGGCGAGGTTGCGATCCTCGGTGTGGTAAAGCAGCAGATTTTTCACCCCCAGCTCTTCGGCCAAAGTCCCGGCTTCGAGCGCCGTACTGTGGTGCTTCTCGTAGGGCTTGAAAATATCACGATCGCGGTAGAGGCAGAAGGCCTCGCACAACAGCCAGTCGGCGTGCTCGGCGTAGGTGCGGTTGGCCTCGTTGTAGGGCTCGTCGCCCAGACAGACGAGCGTCCGCCCACCCGGCAACTCGGCCCGAAAGCCAAACTGCTTCTCCTTGGTCGACAAGATGTCGAAACATTGGAATCGCATGTCGCCCACCTCGAAGCGGTCCTGGTCCTTCACCTCGCAGAAGCGAACCGACTCCCCCAGAAAGGAGCGGTCCTTGGCCGAGAAGGTCTCCCGGCATATCCAGTCGAGCACCTTCAACGCCTTGTCGTGGCCATACACGGTGAACCGACCTTCGTATCGATGGTTTTTCAGGCGGTTTATCACCATACGCACCACCCACACGGCCCCCAGAATGTGGTCGGTGTGGGCGTGGGTGACAAACATATCGTGTATCTCGCCCAGGTCGATGTGTGCCTTTTCGAGTTGCGAAAGCACCCCGTTGCCGCCCCCGGCATCGACCAGACAACGGGAGGTCGCCGTGCCCAGTACAAAACAGGTGTTATAGCAACGGGTAGCCATGGCATTGCCCGTACCCAGCATCGTGATAAAATTGTGATTCATCTTCGTCGTATTTCCGTTTTTACGGTCTGCAAAGATACAAAATGGAGCCAGCCCGGGCAAATCGGGCCGCAGGTTTTCACCGGGTCTGAGGACGGGGAAAAAGGGAGAGAACAAATTTCAGAGGCCAATGCCCCTCGTGTCGTTTCCTCCCGTAACTGGGTTATAATCGGAGAGTGTTATTTCCGGTCAAAAGCGAGGATCGTGCGTCGCAGTTGTACCAACCGGGTGAGCAGCCCTTCGAGCAACGAGAGGGGCAGCATGTTGGCACCGTCCGACTTGGCTTCGCGGGGATTGGGGTGGGTCTCCATAAAGAGGCCGTCGACCCCCACGGCCACCCCGGCACGAGCTATCGTCTCGATGAGTTCGGGCATACCACCGGTTACACCCGAGTCTTGATTGGGCCGTTGCAACGAGTGGGTAGCATCGAGCACGACGGGGAATCCAAACTTCTGCATCACCGGGATACCGCGATAGTCGACAATCAAATCCTGATAGCCGAAGGTGGTGCCCCGCTCGGTAATCATCACCCGGTCATTGCCGGCATCGACTACCTTCTGAGCGGCAAACTTCATCGACTCGGGCGAGAGGAACTGCCCCTTCTTGATGTTGACCACACGCCCGGTCTGGGCGGCGGCGACCAGCAAGTCGGTCTGACGGCACAGGAAGGCGGGAATCTGCAACACGTCGACATACTGGGCCGCCATGCGGGCCTCGTCGGCCGTGTGAATATCAGTCACAACCGGTATCTGGTAGGTCTCGCCCACCCGGCGCAGAATCTTCAAGGCCTTCTCGTCGCCGATGCCGGTAAAGGAGTCGAGGCGGGAACGGTTGGCCTTACGGTAAGAGCCTTTGAATATGTAGGGAACGTGCAACGCATCGGTCATACGCACGATTTTCTCGGCAATCTCCATGGCCATCGACTCCCCTTCGATTACACAGGGGCCGGCCATCAGGAAGAAGTTGCCGCTGTCGGTATATTTCAGTTTTTCGATTTCCATTATTTCGGGTTTAATTGATTCATGACGTGTATCGTGTGGCAGGCCACTACCCCAGCCGTCTCGGTGCGCAGGCGGCTCGGCCCCAGCATCACGGGCTGAAATCCACAGGCGAGAGCCTGCTCCACCTCCTCGGGGCTGAAATCGCCCTCGGGGCCAATCAATATCAAGGCATTTTCACCGGGTCGATAGAGTTCGGTCAACTCCCGACGCTCACCCTCCTGGTAACAGTGGGCAATGAACTTCTGCCCGTCGAAGGGACGAGCTACAAATTCAGCAAAGGGAGTCATCTCGGAGAGTTGCGGCAGTACCGCTTTGAGCGATTGCTTCATGGCCGAGACAAGAATCTTGTTCAACCGCTCGGTCTTCAGCTCCTTCCGCTCCGAGAACCGGCAGCGCAGCAAGGTTATCGAATCGATACCAATCTCGGTAGTCTTCTCGGCAAACCACTCGATGCGATCTAGATTCTTGGTGGGAGCAATAGCCACATGCACCTGAGCGGTCCACGGGTTAGGGGCAGCCACCTTTTCGAGCAGTCTTACGCTGCAACACTTCGGGTGAGCCAAGACAATCTCGGCCCGATAGCGGGTACCCCGACCGTCGATAATACCTATCTCGTCGCCCTCCTTCATGCGCAGCACCTTCACACAGTGCTGACTCTCGGCCTCGGGCAACTCGTGGAGCGTCTCTATCTCGGGAGCATAGAATATCTGCATGGTCTCTTTGCGTCAATCAAGCGTTGGCCGGTTTTACCCGTTGGTGTTTATAGTGGAAGGTCAAGGCAAACAGCACGCCGATGACAAGGGCATATCCGGCAAAGATAGTCCAGCAGGAAGTCCAGTCGATTACCCCGGCTACGGTATGCGACTTGATTACCCAGCCGGCGCCATAACCACCTACAATCGAACCCAGACCGTTGGTCATCATCATGAAGATACCCTGCGCACTGGCTTTGATTTCGGCCGGAGCCTCGTCGGCAATAAAGAGCGAACCCGACACATTGAAGAAATCGAAGGCCATACCGTAGACAATCATCGACAAGATGAGGAAGAGTACCGAGAAACCTTCGGGCCCGCCGATGGCAAAGAAGCCGAACCGCAATACCCAGGCCATGAAACTGATGATCATCACCCGCTTGATGCCGTAACGGCTCATGAAGAAGGGAATCGCCAATATAAAGAGAGTCTCGGATACCTGTGAAAGCGACGACAGAATAACGGCATATTTAACGGCCCACGAGTCGGGCGAGGTAGCCTTAAAGCTGTCGAGGAAGGGTACCCCATACATGTTGGTCACCTGCAAGGCGGCACCCAGCAGGAACGAGAAGAGCAGGAAGACGGCCGTGCGGTAGTTCTTGAAGAGCGACAATGCGTCGAGCCCCAACATCGACAGGAGTCCGCTGTTCTTCATCGCCTTGGCCGGCGGGCAAGCCGGCAAGGTGAAGCAGTAGAACCCCATCACCACCGAAGCGACACCGGCCATAATCAGCTGCCCGTTGTTGGCACTGAACCCCGTAAAGTTGTCAATCCACATGGCCACGATAAACCCGACCGTACCCCACACCCGCACCGGCGGATAGTCCTTGACCCGGTCGAGACCGGCCTTGTCGATGGCGTTATAGGCCACCGTATAGGAGAGCGAAAGGGTGGGCATATAGGCCAGCATGTTGACCAGCATGGCAATCTTGAACCAGTCGTAGTCCGAGATGAAAGCCGCACTGAAAAGCGCAATGGCACCCACAAAGTGCAAGCCACCCATGAGCCGCTCGGCGTTAATCCATTTGTCGGAAACGATTCCAATCAGTGCCGGCATGATGAGTGAAGCGATACCCGACAGGGCAAACACGCTGCCCACGAGTGCACCGTCGAATGCCAAACCTCCTTCTTCGGTAGGGGTCGTCATATAAAGCCCCAAGGTACAGAGCCAGGCTCCCCAAATGAAGAATTGGAGAAAATTCATTACGATAAGTCGTAGTTTGATATTTTTCATATAATCGTGTTTTTTGTATTGCGATTTATCCTCTACACCTGTACATGGTTTAGATCAGCAGGCAAAGCTACCAAAATATCGCTGTTTTCACAAGCGATTATCTCTTTTATTCAACTCCTCCTGTATGCGGGCGGCCTCTTCGTAGGCCTCCTCGGCAATAGCTTTTTCGAGCTTCTCCTTCAACTCCTTGCGCGAACAGCTCGACAGGCCACGATCCTTCTGAGCCGGTTCATGGTCTCCCCGAACGATATTTTTCTCATCGCTCTCTTCATAAATAAACCCGGCCTCCTCGATAATATCCTGCATGACATAAATATCGGAACGGGTGCGCAACGCGATAGCAATGGCATCGGAGGTGCGGGCATCGACCCGAATCTCGCGGGTACCGTCGTCGAAGACCATCTCGGAGGAGAAGACTCCATTCTCAAACTTGTAAATGCAGACCTCCTTCAAACGAATACCGAAGCCATGGGCAAAACTTACAAAGAGGTCATGCGTAATCGGTCGCGGCGGTATGATACCTTCGAGCGATATGGCTATCGACTGAGCCTCGGCCACCCCTATGACCACGGGAATACGGCGAGGGCCCTCCTCCTCGGCCAGCACCAAAGCGTATGCACCTTTTTTCACTTGACTGTATGTCAATCCCAGGACCTTTAACTTAATGCGATTTTCCACGTTCGTTTCGTTTTTATGAAGAACAAATATAGCAAAAGGAGAGAGCAAAGACAAACAGAAAACAAAGTTTTCAAGTTTTGGCTTAACCGAGCCGAATTCTATAATACCTTCTGTACATAACGCATTCCTTCCAAATCTCGTTCTATTGTCCTAATAGATACGACATTTTTCTCAGCGAGCTGTTTCCGAGGCTGTTTACCCTCCATGTAATCTGTGATAATCTGCTGTTTATTACGACGTTTCCCTCCTAGGAACTGACGTCCACAATCCCTACATTTATACTGCTGTATCTGCTCCCTTTGTCCATTTTTAACTACATGTGAAGCCCCACGGGAAAAGCATTTTTGGTGCCATATTTATAACAATCTTCACAAAGATGTAGAAATCGATATTTTACTGAGATTTCATCCTGAATTTTATCGACTAGGCCAGTTTATAAATAGATAAACATGAAAAAGGCCGTGTCTCATCGAGACACAGCCCTTTCTTTAATTTTTCACGTGTGTGCTTCTTATGCTTCGTGGATAGCGTCGTTAGGACAAACCTCGGCGCAAGTTCCGCAGCTCAAGCATTTATCGGGATCGATTTTGTAGATATCGCCTTCCGAGATAGCTTCTACCGGGCACTCGCTAATGCAAGAACCGCAAGCAACACAGTTGTCATTAATTACGTAAGCCATTGTTTTGTAGTTTTTAGTTTGAAATAATTAGATCTAATTGCAGCACAAATGTAGTACTTTTATTGCGATTGCAAAAAAAATGGGGGATAATTTCTGGCACAATTCTGCTTCTGAATCCTGTTGAGTTCTGTTTGTCGATTTTATTTCGGCTCCCCGATAGCATCGTGATACGACGTGCTACGTGGCATCGCGGTGCGGAGTGATAATCCCGGCTATAAAAAGGGCGACAGGTCCCAACGGCCCCATCGCCCCATATAATAAGGTAAGGTGTGCTATTATTTCACCAATACTTTCTGAACATCGTTTTCCGTACAAACCACATACACGCCGGGGGCGAGGGAGAGGGTGGCAGCGTTGCCTGCATACACCGCTTTGCCCGAGGCGCTATATACCCGATAGGCGGCTCCGTCATTCTCGACATGCAGGGTGCAGTCAACCACATAAATGTGTAGTTCCTGACGGTCGATTTCATCGACACTGCTTTGTATTTCAACCATATTCATGAAATTGTACCAATTTGGGTTTGCCTCATATTTCGATTTGCAGCCGGTCGGTATATATAAGGTGGAGGAGGTATAGTGATCAATTGAGAATGTGTTGAAGGCAATCTCTGGCGGATTTTGGGGCCATGAATATATCTTCTGCAAGTTGTTGCACCTCCAAAAGGCATTCGCTCCAATGCGGGTTACCGATGCGGGCAAGGTTATGGACGGCAGACTGCTGCACCCGGAAAAGGCATGGTTGCCAATAGCGGAAACCGAATTTCCCATCGCTACCAAGGTTAAGCTATTGCAATTTTCAAAAGCGTAGTCACCGATAACAATCACCGAGTTTCCTATCGATATAGAGGTTAAGTTGCTGCAATATGAAAAGGCTTGATAGCCAATGTTCTTTACTGCATGGGGAATATCGATGGAGGTTAGACCACTGCACCCGGAGAAAGCCCATTCTCCGATGGTGGTCACCGATTCGGGCAGGGTTATGGAGGTCAATTCGCTGCAATATTCAAAAGCGTAATTACCGATGGCGGTTACCGAATTGGGTATACTTACATTCAGTTTTTTATCTGGCCACTTCGATAACACGGTCTGGTCTTTATTGTATAATGCCCCCTCTACCGATGAATAAGAAGGATTCTCTTCCGCGACGATAATTTCTTCCAGGCTTGTACAAGCCGAGAAAGCCCCGTTTCCGATAGCGGTTACCGAGTTCCCAATCGACACTGTGGTTAAGTTCCGACAACCAGCAAAAGCTTGGCCGATGCGCTCTACTGAATTGGGAATCTCGATTGAGGTTAAACCGTGGCAACTTGTAAAAGCCCCGTTTTCGATAGTCGTTACCGAGGAGGGTATGGTTACCTGCGATTTTTTATCGGGGCACTTTAATAGGACTGTCTTGTTTTTATCATACAATACCCCATCTACCGATGAATAGGAATTATTTCCTTCCGCGACGATAATCTCTTCCAGATTTGCACAACTCAGGAATGCATCGGTTTCGATGGAGGTTACCGAAGCGGGCAGGGTTATAGAAGCCAAACTGCTGCACAGAAAGAAGGCATGAACTCCGATGCTGGTTACCGAATTTCCCATCGAAACCGAGGCTAAGCTGCTACAATTGTAGAAAGCCGCATATCCGATTGTGGTTACCGTGTTGGGCAGGGCTATGGAGGTTAATTCGCTGCAACTCTCAAAAGCTGTTTCCCCGATGGCGGTTACCGAATAGGTATTGCCGTCATACGAAATCGACGATGGGATAACCACATTGCCTGAATAGGGGGTATCACCCTGAACAACCGTAGCCTCCTCGCCATTAAGACCATAATAAATTCCATCTGCTTGAAAGTCATACGCACTCATCGGAAATACTCCCGACAAGATTGCTGCAATCCAAAGCCAAATTTGTAGATGTATCTTCATAACGGAATTGATTTATAATTCTGCCAGTCCCCCCTTGCGGCAGGTATATAAATGAAAAGCGCAGGGGAACTCTCTATTTGCGGGGAATAGGGCAATACGCTTTTATAGAACTGTATGACAAAAATAAAATATAAATTAGTATAAAGCAATATAATAGGTAATTTTTTGCTCCCTCTTTTATTCCCCTATCGTCGTGTAAAAGCGACCCTGCTTGTGATACCTGTTTTTGCCTGGCATGCGGGAGGTGATAAAAAATCAAATACAATCCTGTCGAAACAATATCGGGGCGGTTTTCCCGTTTGATAGATAGTTACTCGATGATGAACCGAAGGCTACATAGCAATTCTCTGTGGCAGCGGATATTCTTGTGCAGAATATCGGCCGCGCGGTGGTGTGCCGGGGTGGTTGTGCTCCTGTCGCTGGTAGGCGGCACGGTGTGGGCGCAGCCCCGCAAGGTGCAGAATCTGCCTTATGCCGACTACAAGCTGTTGCACCTGGGTTTCTCCATCGGTACCCATGTGCAGGACATGACCTTCGTCCACTCGGGGTTCGTCACCGAGAGTGGCGAAAGCTGGTACATGGATATTCCCGATTTTTCGCCGGGCTTCAACGTGAATCTCATGGCCGACCTCTACCTGTGCCAATACCTCAACTTGCGGGTGTCGCCGGGTATCTTCTTTGGCAACAAGGTGGTGAAGTACCGGGAGTCGAATACGCAGGAGTACCGGACTCAGGACCTGAAATCGAACTATATCGTGCTGCCCGTCGAGTTGAAGTTCAGCGCCGAGCGCTGCAACAACTATCGCCCCTATCTGATAGGCGGTGTGATGGCTACGGCCGACGTGTCGAAGAAGCGGAACGACCTGCTCAAACTGAATACCTTTGACGGTTACCTGACTATCGGTTTCGGGTGTGACCTTTATCTGCCCTATTTCAAACTGATTCCCGAACTGAAATTCTGCTTCGGGCTGACCAATGTGATTAATCGCAATCGCAACGACTTGAATGACCCTGCCGATATCAAGTTTACCCAATCCTTGAAAAAGGCCACCTCCAACATGGTGGTGCTTTCGTTCTACTTTGAATAATCGGTGATGGCCCGGTAGATGGCCGAGAAGAGTTCGGGCCGGACGTTGAGTTCGGCCAGGGCGTTGTGCGTGCGCGAGGGATAGATGCGGTTGCAGAGGAAGATGTAGATGAGCTCCTGCTCGGGGTCTATCCAGAAGCAGGTTCCGGTAAATCCCAGATGCCCCACGGTAGCAGCCGAGGCTTCGGGGGCGGTGGGGCTCTTCTCGGAATCTTTCGTGTCGGGCTTGTCAAAGCCCAGTCCGCGGCGACTGGTGGCACTCTTCTCGGTCAGGAAGCGGTGCACGGTCTCGGCCGACAGAATCTGTTCCCCTCCATACGAACCATTGTTGAGCCACATCTGGCAGAGTTTGGCCAAGTCGTTGGCACAGGCGAAGAGCCCGGCGTTGCCCTGCACGCCGCCGAAGAAGGCGGCCGTCTCATCGTGCACATAGCCATCAATCAGTTGCCGACGGTAGAGGTAGTCGTGCTCGGTGGGGGCTATCCGTTCGACGGGAAACCGGTCGAGCGGACGGTATCCCGTGGTCGTCATGCCCAGCGGGGCATAGATGTGTTTGTGCAAATACTGGTCCATCGGTTCGCCTGTGGCGCTCTCGACCGTCTCTTTCAGGAGAATGAAGTTGAGGCAGCTGTACAGGTAGCGCTTCGAGCGGCGCAGGGGGGTGGCGATGATGCGGGCGATGAGGGTGTCGGGGAGCGACGCGGCACCATATACTCCGCGGGCAATTTCGATGGGAAACTTCTCGGAGGGTTGCGTGGCAACGAGGTCGGTGCGCAGCCGAGCGTGATGGTTGGCAAAGGTGCAGGCATCGACCGGTATCGAGTAGGTAGCGTCCGACCGGCGTTTGAAAAGCGGCGGGGTGAAACTTTGAGGGTCGATGAGGACGGACCCCATGTTCAGCGAGGCCCGCAGGCCGGTCTCGTGGAGCAGTGCCTGGCGCACGGTGAGGTTCCGCTTGTCGCTCTTGCGCAGCGGTGCAAAGTAGTGGCTCATGGGACGACCCAGTTCAATGCGGCCGTCGTCGCAGGCCTTCATCACGGCGGGCAGGGTGCCCGTAGCTTTCGAGACCGAAGCCAGGTCGTAGAGGTCGTCGGTGGCGACCGGGTGGCGACGGGTCTCGTAGTCGAAATAGCCGTAGGCTTTGTTCCACACCACCTCGCCCCGGCGGGCCACCAGCAGTTGGCACCCCGGGAAGGCCTCTTGTGCGATACCCTCGGCAATGATCGAGTCGACCTTCGCGAGCAGTCGGCTGTCCATGCCCACGACCTCGGGCAGGGTGTAGCCCAGGCGGCACTTCTCGGTGCGTATGCCCTCGCCCTGTTCAAAGGCTCCTTCCAGGTCTACCGGCAGTTTCCCGCCGATGGCACAGCCGCCGAAGATTGCCTGTGCAGCATACTCCTGCATGAGTGGTGTATCTTCGTAGGCCAGCAGCAAGGCGCGGTTGTGGGCCAACTCGTGTCCCAGTCGGCTCATCTGGTAGGGCGAGAAGAAGCAGACGGCGATGGCTTTGCCCGTTTGGCAGAGGCGCCCGATGCGGGCCCGGTACTGGGTCTTGTCGCTGTGTATGGCCACAATCACCCGGTCGTAGTGGTGCAGGGTGTCGAGCAGCAGCGACAGGTCGGTGCTGTCGTCGAAGCGTCCCGCCTCGGGAGTGTAGAGTGCCGTGGTCTTCTGGAATACCGATTGGGAGTTGCTCCCCACCGATACGACGGCTATCCGAGTCTTGTCCAGGAGGGTGACGGGTATCGTGTGGTGGCGGTTGTGCAGCAGGGTGAGTGCCTCGCTGTGGAGCCGGCGGTTCAACGCCTCGTATTCGGGCGCGTTCAGGTCGGCCACGAGCCGCTCCATGTCGATGGCCTTCCGGCAGGCCAGACCCAGCGCATACTTGTATCGCAGTATCTTTTTACATTTCTCGTCGATGAACTGTTGCGAAAGTTGGCCATCGGCTACCGCCTGGGCGATGGCTTTGAGCTGAGCCTCGGGATTCGAGGGGTTCAGCACGATGTCGTTGCCCGCCAGCAGGGCCAACAGGGCCGTGTTGCCGAAGGTAGAAGCCCCTTTCATTTTCAGGGCGTCGGTGAAGACGAGTCCTTCGAAACCCAGCGAGTCGCACAGCAGGTCGTGCACGATTTCGCCCGAGAGCGAGGCCGGCCGGCCCGAAGGGTCCAGTGCGGGGATATTCAAGTGGCCCACCATGATGCCCGACAGCCCGCTGTCGACGTAGCGTTTGAAGGGTTCTATCTCCATGCGCAGGAGTCGCTCTTTGCTGTGAGGCACGAGCGGCAGCGTGTTGTGCGAATCCTCCGAGGTGTCGCCGTGGCCCGGGAAATGTTTGGCCACCGACAATACCCCCTCGGCTTCGAGCCCCCGCGCATAGGCGATGCCCTTGGCCGAGACGTTGTCGAGCGCCTGCCCGAACGAGCGTTTGCCGATAACCGGATTGGCGGGGTTGCTGTTGATGTCGAGCACCGGGGCAAAGTTGACCTGTATGCCCATGCGACGGCATTGTCGGCCTACGGCCCGCCCGTATTCATAAAGAAGCGAGTCGTCTTGAACGGCTCCCAGCGTCATGTTGAAGGGAAACTTGGGCGTGTCGGTCAGGCGCATGGCCAGCCCCCATTCACCGTCGAGGGTCATGAGCAGGGGGACCTTCGACAGGGCCTGGCAGTAGTTGGTGAGGGCCGCCTGGTCCTGTACCGATCCCGAGTCGAAAAGCAGTCCGCCCACCTTCAACTCCCGCACGAGGCGTCGCAGCGACTGGCGGTTTTGGGGCGTGTCGCTGTTGCGTACGGTGATGACAAACAGCTGGGCCGTGCGCTCTGCGGGCGAGAGAGTGTTGAATACCGAGTCGGTCCACTGTTCCATCTTTTGTCGGTCGGCCTCCCGTAACAGGGTCGGTTCGGCCGCCTGTCCCGATGGGGCGAACAGGGTGAGGAGAAGTGCCGTATATACTGCCAGTCTTTTCATGTGTCGTTATTGAGGGTTGGCCGGAGCGATGCGCACCTCGTCCAGAGCCGAGATGGCACGATGTGCCCGGGTTTCGTTTCCGATGTAGTTGATGACGGCGTCGCGCAGGGAGGTGGCGCTGTTTTTCCGCTCGGTTGCATTCAGACACGGCGTCATGTGGTCGCCCCCGTTGGCTACGTAGTCGATGGTGGCCACCGAGTAGATGCGGTTGTCGTCGATGGGAGCCTCGTCGATGGTGAGGTTGGTCGCTTTCCCGTCGGCCAGGGTCATGCGCACCTCGTGGCTGACAGCCTCGCCGCCCCGCGATGCGATGATGTCGAAGAGGGCACGCAGGTCGCTACCTTTCAACTTGATGAGGCAGAGCGTATTGTCGAAGGGGAAGATGGAGTAGACGGTGCCGAGTGTAATCTCGCCCTGCATCAGCGGATTGCGTATGCCACCGATGTTGGTGATGGCCAGGTCGACCGGTTCGCCGAAGGTGCTTGCCGCCTCGCTCTTGATGATGTCGGCCGTCAGGTTGGTGAGCAGGGAGCCGGGACGGGCCGCCTCCATGTATTGGCTTGCTGTGCCGATGACGATGTGCATGATGCTGTCGACACTCGTTTTGTATTGGGCTACAAGCGCCTCCATCTCGGGCTCGGGCGTCTGGTCCCAATGGGCGTCGACAGGTATGAGCCGCGAGGTGATGTCAAACTCCGTGCGCGCCGTGGTGCAGGCCGAGAGGGTGAGCAGCGCAGCCGCAAATATGGTGTAGAGATGTTTCTGTGTTGTTTTCATAAGTCGTGTGCAATGGGATTATTTACTTTTGTGAGGATCGATGGCGATGTAGCCCAGGTAGGCTCCGCCCATACCGGTTTGGGCGATGACCACCTCGCGGCCCTCCCGGTTCTTCACGCGGTAGCGCAACTCGGAATCGGGGTTGGCATCGATTTTCTCGGGGTCGATTACGGTGTGCGAGTGTCCGCCGATGATAAGGTCGATGTCACTGCTGGCGGCAGCCACCTGCGGGTCGGTCGTGTCGGAGGCATTCTCGGCCGAGTAGCCCAGGTGCGAGAGAACCACCACGATGTCGGCCCCCTTCTCTTTGAGCAGTCGGGCCGTCTTGTTGGCCGCCTCGATGGGGTCGTGGAATACCACCCCTTTGCACAGTTCGGCCGGAATCAGATTCTCGGGGTTGACATTCAGGGCCAGGAAGCCTACCCGATAGCCGCCTATTTCGCGGATTACCCACGGCTTCACCAACCCGGCCAGCGGCGTGGCCGACAGGTCGTAGTTGGTCGAGATGAAGTCGGCCGTCGATTGCTTGACCAGCTCGGCGAGCTTCGTCATGCCCGCGTCGAACTCGTGGTTGCCCAGTGTGCGCACATCGTAGCCCATGGCGTTCATCGCCTTAAATTCGACATCGCCCCCGAAGAGGTTGAAATAGGGCGTGCCCTGAATGGCATCGCCCGCATCGACCAGCAGCACGTTGGGCTCGGCACTGCGAATGCTGTCGATGATGGCCATGCGGCGCACCACGCCGCCCAGTCCGCCGTAGCTTTTGTGCGACGGGTCGAAGGGTTCTATCTGGCTGTGGGTGTCGTTGGTGTGCAAGATGACGACGCGCCCCTCCTGCGCCAGTCCGCACAGGGCGACCGAGAGGCATATGGCCGTGATTCCGAAGATTTTCTTTATTACCATAAGTATCAGGGTATTTTTTGTGAGTTACTTGATTTCTGTTGGACGAAATTACAAATTTCGGGAAGATATATCAAACGGGCCGTTAAATTTGTTGCGTCCCGGATTCTTTTTATCCTCAATGGAAGCCGGTTGACGAGTAAAAAAAACGGGTATCTCTTGGCTATGTGGCAAAAAAGTTGTTACTTTGCACCGCTTTTCGTAATCTCTGGCAGGAAAAGTGGCCTGTTACATTACGTTTCATTATAAACATTTTAAATAGCTATTAAAAATGGATTTAGTTAAGATTGCAGAAGAAGCATTCGCATGCGGTAAAGAGCACCCCGATTTTCGCAGTGGTGACACGATTACCGTATCTTACCGTATCAAAGAGGGTAACAAGGAGCGTATCCAGCAATTCCGCGGGGACGTTATCCGTATCTCGGGTCACGGTAACAAAAAGCGTTTTACGGTTCGCAAGATGTCGGGCAACGTAGGTGTAGAAAGAATCTTCCCCATCGAGTCGCCGTTCATCGAAGAGATCGTAATCAACCGTCGTGGTAAAGTGCGTCGCGCCAAATTGTACTATCTGCGTGCACTCACCGGTAAAAAAGCCCGTATCAAAGAGAAGAGAGTTTAATCTCTTTTCCGAGGCATATAAAAACCGCACCGAGCTATCGGTGCGGTTTTTATTTTTTTGTAACCAAATCATATGAAGGAGTGGGGCTGTTTTACCAGCAGACACCAATACCGACGTAATGTCCCATTTTCTTGAACATGTCGCTGTACGACGGTTCCAGGTTGAAGTTGTATTGGAACGAGTATTTGAGGGTGATGTGCCAGAATTTTACGATGACACCCACCTCGGGTGATATGGCGTTGGCCCAGACAAATTCGTGCTCCTCTTCGTTGTCTTCGTCAAGAACCGTTTTCCAGATACCGTGCCCCGAATATCCGGGTCCGAGTGTGAACCAAACCGGCGGGTAGACTTTAATAACCCAGCCGAAGGCGACATTGGCTCGGGGGTGTATCAACTCGTCGGGGACACCCTTCATGGCATGAAACACATCGACGTTGGTACGCAGGGTAAAGAAGCCTCCGCTTTTGTGAGTGTTGCAGGTACCAACCGAGAACCCGATGGGGGTCGTGGGGTTGTATTCATACACGAAGAACTCGGATTTTGATTTTCGGGATTCTTTCCAGTCTTTGATGTAGAGTATCTTTTCCTGGGCCTGTGTGGCGAGAATACACTCCTGGTCGATGATTTTCTGGTAATAGGTCAGGGCCCGATCATAGTCTTTGTTGGCAAACAGATCTTCGGCCAGCATGAAATAGTTCTGGCAGTCGGTCGACATGGAGATCAAGGTACTCTCGTACTTGTCGCGTACATATTCGTCTTGCGGATTCAGTTTCAAAATTTTGTCGAAATATCGGCTCGCAGTCATGTAGTTGATCTCTTTTAAAGCGGCATCGCCCAAGTCGCGCCATTTGATGATGGAGTCTGCGGCGGCCATCTTATAGTCGACCGAGTCGTTGTAGAGCTTGTATTCAGGCGTTTGTTTGGCCAGTGCCAACTGGGTTTTGGCCTGGATATAGTTACCGGAGGCAAACAGTTTGGTGGCGTTGTCTATGGCTTGGAAATAGGGATTTTTCAGCTTCCGATAGGGGTCGGACACCTGATAGGTTTTGGCCAGACCCGCAGGGAAATTGAAATTGGGCATTTCGTATTTGTCGAATCCGTTGCAGTAGATGGTCAGTATTCGACCGTCGTAGCTGGTGCCCTTCCCTTCGGTAGGAATAACCAGCGAGTATTGTTTGTCGGTTCCTATGGTGTCGATGGTTATCGAGAGAATGTCCTTATGGTAAGGGCTATCGTAGTTGCTCTTGAATATCAGTTCCATGGATTTGTCGCATACGAACCGGATCAATGCCTCTTTGCGGTCTTCGTGGGCAAAAATATCAATCGATGCGGTGTTGCTTATGTCGATTACCTCGAGCATCTTTTGCGCGTGACTGTAAAGTGGTATGAATAAGAGAATGAGAATAATCAGTTTTTTCATGAAGTGGAGGTTTGATTAGTGAATGTTGAAGGAGTCGAGGCTGAATCGTTCGTTGCGATCCAGTACTTTGTTGTTGTAACGCTCGGGCTGCCAGGTGCGCACCTGGATACACGGTTGGGTCTCGTCCTTGAAGTCGATGAGCAGGAACACGAAGCCGGTGTCGTTGTAGGTGCTGGATCCCCACTCCTGTTTGAGGGTCACCCCGTAGATGGTGGGATTGGCCGGGTGGCGCATCACCTCGATGTCTTCAAATTCCACGTCGATATATTTGTTGCGTTTGAAGCATCGTTTCAGACCGGCAATGTATTGGGCTTTCGACTGGGTCATGTATTCGACCCGTTCCCTTCCCAGGGAGTTGAAATAGGGGTTGTCGCTTTTCTTTACCTTGATGACCTTGCCGGTGATAATCAAGGCGTCGTCACTGAATACCGATTCGATGTATTTGATGTCCTTGCGGTTGTATGCAGTTCGGAAACTCTCGACGAAGTCCACGATGATTTGCCGGCGGGCAAAGTCTTTCAGCGAGATGTTGGCTCCGATAATGTCGACGTAGCGGTTCTGTTCGAGAGCTATGTTCACATAGTCGATTAATCCTTGATTACTGAAATTGATAACAATCTCCTGGTCCTGCTTATCCTTGGGGGCCGACAATACGGTGATGGCTATGTTGCGTATTTGGTATCCGCCACCCGGCAGTCGGGTTACTTTCTCTTTGACCAGAGAGAGGGGGCAAGCGATAGTCGAGTTTTTCCAAAGCTCCTCGATGCTTTTCTTGGCGCCGTCGGTACACCAGTCTTTGTCAATTTTCGGTTTTTTGCCCTCCATGACCGCGGTGTTGAACGACGATAGCAGCAGCGAGGCGTTCTTCTCCATCGCTTTTTGGAGGGTGGCATCGGCAATGCCTTCGGTAATTTCAAATCGGGTGTTTTCTAATTGTGCTTTCGATGTGAAGATGATGAAGCACGCAGCGATGAATATGAATATCCTTTTCATGTAATTGAAAGTTAAAATAATTTTTTCAAGTTATGCTGGGGAATGTTGCTGAAAAAGTCGGCCTGAATAGTCTTCGTGGCAAGTTGCCCGATTTCGCCAATCGAAATCGAGCAGACAATCATGTGCAGATAATGATAGGTGTTGTTGTGAAATACGATGACACATTGTAACGTCTGCTCGTCGAGCATCTGAGTGCCTATATAGGGAGTGAAATCGTCGGCGAATGTCTGGAACAGTTTGGAGAGCCGCAGTTCGAACGACGGGGTGTAGCCTCCATACATTCGGTGAGTGACACAAAACAGAGGGTCTATGTCGGTAATTCCCCACATCACGTTGCGCACCGACTGTTCGGGGTACTCGGGCGAGAAGAGCACATGCAGGTTGCCCTTGTCGTCGAGGGTGTAGTATTTGTTCTCGTTGAGAATGTCGAGCATGAACGACTTCCCCTTCGACACATACAGTCCGGTCGAGTCGTTGTATAACGATGCGATGGGAGGCAGGTCGTGTGGGGGGAGCGAAGCCGAATCGGTAGAGGAGAGTAGGGTGGCATAAATCTCCTGGTCGGCCGTTTTCTTGTCGGTGCCGAAGATAAGTTCGCGGGAGGCTGGGAACTCGATTTCGAGCCGGTCGAACAGGTTGAAGTAGAATGTGGCGTGGAAACGTTTGTCCGAGTCGGTCAACTGAAAGTCCGACGGAATGATGGCTGCATCGATAACCCGTCTCATCGATTTGAACTGCTCCGACCCATAGGGCTTGCCGTTGAAAGTGAGGTCAATGCCTTTTCTCTTCAAGTAGGTGGTTGCTTCGTCGAGGGTCGAGGTCATGCACAGTTGCAGGGCCAGTCGCTCGAGAAACTCGCAAATGGGGCGCCCGATCATCTCTTTGCTCTCGGGACTGAATAGCGAGATGCCCACGTGACGGCTTTGGGTGACAGGGTCACACTCGATGATAATCTTTTTGTCCGAGACGGCGGGTATATCGACAGTTGTGTCGCAGAGCGTTTCGGGCAGATGCAAGTCGGCCAGAATCTGGTTCTGGGCCTGGACTTTCGTACCGATGAGCAGGAGTACTGCCGGGAATATCAATCGAAGTTTCATAAATCCTCTTATCCGTTATCGTCCCCCTCTTTATGTGGCCGCATCGGTTAGATGCCTGGCTTGAAAGAAGAGACTGTGAAACCACTCATACTGATTGCTTTCGTGTGATTATATATTTCTTATTTCATTTATTTTCAGCAGGTAGGTATATCGGTCGTGAGCAATCTCCTGTTTCAGGTCGATATATCGCAGGGCCTGATTGTAGTCTTGGTTGACCCCGATGCCTTTGGTATAGGCGTCGGAGAGTTCGTCGAGGGCTTCCAGATTACCATATTTATAAGCCAGTTCTGCCCATGTGATATATTGTGATACATCTTCTCCTACCCCTATTCCGTCGCGATAGAGCCGGGCGAGGTTCAACATGGCATTGGGTTCATTTCGTTGGGCGGCATTCGAGAACCATTCAAAGGCTTCTTGGGGCTTGTTGTAGTCGAAGAGCAATAGTTCGCCCGTGCGGTTCATGGCCGTAGCGTCGCCCTGTTGGGCAGCCTCCTTGAAGAGGTAGAGGGCTGCATCGACGTCCCGGTTTTTATTTATTTTATATTCGGCTTCGATTACTTTGGCTCGGGCCGGAGCCATTTGTTGCAGTTTGGCCAGATATTCCTGAGCGTATTGAAGCGAAGCCTTTCTTACGTTCTTGGGCGGGAGCGAGGCATTGGCCATGATGATGTCCATCGAAGAGGAGCCGTAGGATTGGGGCAGTTCATCGATTTTATCGCCCAGCGATAGGCAAAAGAAATAGTTGGACAGGAATGATAAAGCCTCGATGTTTCCGTCGGCTGCGGCTTTTTGTAGTGCTTGCATGGCCTTTTTGGAGTATTGGGGCGATTCGAAAAACTCCTTCTCTCCATAGTTATAGGCATGGAGCATACCCAGGAGATATTGATTCTCGGGGGTCTCCTCCGCCTCTTCCAGTTGTTCCAGTATGGCTTTTTCCTTTGCGATGACATCGTCGGTTTTGGTGGTATAGTTTCCCGAGTAGCCGGGGTAATAAGAGTCGACCTTGCAAAACTCGGTTTCGAAGATGCGATTTTTCTTTTCTTGCGAACCTCTGGTTTGCGATTCGGTGAGCGACTCTTTGCAGGATCCGGTCATGAAACCGCTGCTCGGTTTCAGCGAGAAGGCAATCGACCCCGTGTAGTTGATGTTGGTATCGGAACTCTTGGTCTTGTCAATCAGATTGTTCGCTACATTGGTTATCAGCGTATTGAGAATGTTCAAACCGGTGAGCCCTCCGATTAGCGAGCCTAAAAACTGAATGCCCGATTTGGCCCAGTCGTATTTGTTGGCCGTGGGGGTATAGGTGAGGTTTATGTTGTATTTGAAGGAGAAGATACATGCCTTTTCATCGATATGGCCGCTGGTTACTTTGGATTGCAAGTTGTCAAACATCTTCATGGTACCCAGTGTGATGTCGGGGCGTGTAGTTACCACACTGAAATCGTTGGCCAACGATAGCAGCGACGAGCGTCCTTTCAGGAAGGTTTGTTGCCACTGGGGCAGGTTGAATATACCCGAGTTGGGGCAGAGTGTGACTCTCAGTTCGCCCTGCTGTTCTTCGATGTCGATGATCCAGGCTTCGCGGCCATCGCTCATGCGTGATAACGAAACCCATCGGCCGCAGAGCTTTTTCAGGTCGGGTTGATCCAAAGCATGGCTGTTCGAGGTGTTGCCCGGGACAATTTCTATCGTATAGGGATTGATAAAGAGTTGATTCTCGGTGGCTTTGGCCAGAGATTCGGCAAGGAGGCCTTCGTGAGAATTCTCGACCGGCTGTTGAACAGCTGGTGGTGTAGGTGTAGGTGTAGGTGTAGGTGTTGGTGTTGGTGTTGGTGTTGGTGTTGGTGTTGGTGTTGGTGTTGGTGTTGATGTTGGTGTGAGAGTCAGGTCAGGAGTCTCGATACCCGGTGCATAGTCCTCCATTGCTCCCTGGTTATTGGTCAACTCCTCGTCAAAGTGGGGAATTGATAACTTGTCTTCGAGAGCCCTCAGGTGGAGGGTGGCTTGGGCCGATCGGGTGTCGTCGAGTTCGAGATTAAGGTACAGACGATACATGGCAATGGCCGTTTCCAGCCACTTGGGGTCGGTGTCGGCATATTTTTCGCATAGTTGAGCCGCTTTCAGATAGGGGTCGGCATAGCGGGGCACCAGGTTGATAATGGTTTGATACTTGACCAGCGCCGAGTCTATCTGACCGTTGTTGGCAGCAAGGTTGGCCTGGTAATAGAGCATGAGCAGTTCGTTTCGTGTAGGTTGTTGCGCGAACGAAAAAAAAGGAAACAAAATAAGCCCCAATAAAAACAATTTGGCTTTCATAATGTGTTTTTCCTGTGTCTTACGATCTCGTCAAGACGATGTTTAAATGAAGAGACGTGAGATCGTGTCTGGCTTGTTCCCCTTGTTCCATGACTTTTAATTGCCCCCTATTCTTCAATCAATAGGTGCTGCTTCGACATGAATGGTTCGATTTGCCGACTCTTTCTCTCCGTAGAGGAGCCAAAGTTGAAACCTCGAAGACAAGCGTATAAACGCCCCTTTGATTTCTGTGAGCCTTAGAGAAAAGGCTTACAGACTTACAAATATAATAAATATTTCTTAAACAAATCAATTGTATATAAAAATATATAAAATGATATGGTTGGGTTAGATGTCGTGAGATAGCTCTTGTTTTCTGTGGGGAAGAAAGTTTACGCTGTCCCTTAACGAATTGAAATAAATTTTGCGATGCCCGCGGTTTGCACTATCTTTGCAAGAGAAATGCAAGGCAGGAGGCTGGCGGGCCGCGACGGTATGACTGCTGGCGAACAGCCTCTTGGCAACGCGACATTTTGACAGAGCGGGGCCGCGATGATGCGGCAGGCCGTGAATGCGGCGGCCGAAACGATTCCGGCACTGTTTTTGTTGGCCATAGAATAGAAGATAAATAACTCTAAATAATAGAAGAGATGAGCAAAAAAGCACTTTTGATGATTCTCGATGGCTGGGGCATCGGCAATCATACGCATGCAGATGTAATCTACAATACCCCTACTCCTTATTGGGACTATCTGTTGAAAACCTATCCTCACTCGCAGTTGCAGGCCAGCGGCGAGAATGTGGGTTTGCCCGACGGTCAGATGGGTAACTCGGAGGTAGGTCACCTCAATATCGGTGCCGGCCGCATCGTTTACCAGGATCTGGTGAAAATCAACAAGGCTTGTGCCGACAACTCCATCATGCAGAACAAAGAGATCGTTTCGGCCTTCTCCTATGCCCGTGACAACGGCAAGAATATCCACTTCATGGGATTGACCTCGAACGGTGGCGTACACAGTTCGCTCGACCACCTGTTCAAGTTGTGCGACATTGCCAAAGCATATGGTTTGGAGAATACCTTTATCCACTGCTTCATGGACGGTCGTGATACCGACCCCCACAGTGGTAAGGGCTTTATCGAGGCCTTGGAGGCTCACTGCGCTGCTTCGGCCGGCAAGGTGGCTTCGATTATCGGTCGGTACTATGCCATGGACCGGGACAAACGCTGGGAGCGTATCAAAGAGGCTTACGATCTGTTGGTCAACGGTATCGGCCGCAAGTCGGACAACATGGTGCAGGCCATGCAGGAGTCGTATGACGCCGATGTGACCGACGAATTTATCAAGCCTATCGTCAACACGACCTGCGACGGTCGCATCAAGGAGGGCGATGTGGTTATTTTCTTCAACTACCGTAACGACCGTGCCAAAGAGCTCACCATCGTGCTCACGCAGCAGGATATGCCCGAGGCCGGCATGCACACCATTCCCGGTCTGCAATATTACTGCATGACTCCCTACGACGCTTCGTTCAAGGGCGTGCATATCCTCTTCGACAAGGAGAACGTGCACAACACGCTGGGCGAATATCTGTCGAAACTGCACAAGAGCCAGCTGCACATTGCCGAGACCGAGAAATATGCCCACGTAACCTTCTTCTTCAACGGGGGGCGCGAGGCTCCGTTCGAGGGTGAGGACCGTATTCTGGTACCGTCGCCCAAGGTAGCCACCTACGATTTGAAGCCCGAGATGAGCGCCTACGAGGTGAAAGACAAACTGGTCGCCGCCATCAACGAGAACAAATATGACTTTATCGTCGTAAACTATGCCAACGGCGACATGGTGGGTCACACCGGCGTCTACTCGGCTATCGAGAAAGCCGTGATGACCATCGACGCCTGCGTGCGCGATACGGTCGAGGCTGCCAAGGCCAACGGCTACGAGGTAATCATCATTGCCGACCACGGTAATGCCGACAATGCCGAGAACCCCGACGGTACGCCCAACACGGCACACTCGCTCAACCCCGTGCCGTTTGTCTATGTGACCGAGAACAAAGAGGCTCGTGTCGAGAACGGTATCCTGGCCGATGTGGCTCCTTCGATTTGCCACATCATGGGATTGCCTCAACCGGCCGAAATGACGGGGCACGACCTGTTGAAATAACTGTAATCCATGATTGGAATATGCCGGAGCGCACTGGGTTGCGTTCCGGCTTTTCTGCCTTATATTAACCGATGAAAACAACCGTAACCGAGGAGATTATGCTACAAGTAGGCCGTGCTCTGGTGAGCCTCGACGTCATAGAACGTTTCTTTATCTGTAACCTCGACAAGTGTCTGGGGGCCTGTTGCGTCGAAGGCGACGCAGGGGCGCCGGTCACCGAGGAGGAGTGCCGCAAGCTCAAAGAGATACTCGGGGTGGTGTGGGACGATTTGCTGCCCGAGGCCCGTCGGGTAATCGAGCAACAGGGGGTGGCCTATGTCGATGAGGAGGGCGACCTGGTGACTTCGATTGTCAACGGCAAGGATTGTGTCTTTACTTGCTACGACAGGAACGGCATGTGCCAGTGCGCCATCGAGAAGGCCTTTCGGGCCGGGAAGATCGATTTCTACAAACCCATCTCGTGCCACCTCTACCCCATACGGTTGAAGGAGTATCCCGATTTCTCGGCCGTGAACTATCACCGCTGGAAAATCTGCAAGGCGGGCGAGGTGCTGGGCCGGCGCGAGCAGGTGCGGGTCTATCAGTTTTTGAAAGAGCCGTTGATTCGTCGGTTTGGCGAGGCCTGGTACAACGAACTTTGTGAGGCCGCCGAGGCCTATTTGCAACAATATGGCGAGTAATGCGGTAAAATACAGCTACAAGCAGATTTGGCACATTGCCTATCCCATACTCGTGAGCCTGGTGATGGAGCAGCTTATCGGTATGACCGATACCGCTTTTATGGGCCGGGTGGGCGAGGTGGAGCTGGGTGCGTCGGCCATTGCCGGGGTCTACTACATGACCTTTTTCATGATAGCCTTCGGGTTCAGCCTGGGGGCACAGATTATCATGGGGCGACGCAACGGCGAAGGGAACTATGAACGAATAGGTCCTATCTTCTACAAAGGTACCCTCTTTCTGCTGGGAGTGGCACTGGTGCTGTTTGTCTGCTCCTATTTCGTTTCGCCCGTGCTGTTGGCCCGCTTTATCGGCTCGCCCCATGTCTATGAGGCAGCCATGAGCTACATACACTGGCGGGTCTACGGATTCTTCTTTGCCTTTGTTGCCGTGATGTTCCGGGCCTTCTTTGTGGGGACGACGCAGACCAAGACCCTCACGCTCAACTCGGTGGTCATGGTGCTGTCGAATGTGGTGTTCAACTACATTCTTGTCTTCGGCAAGCTGGGATTCCCGGCCATGGGCATTGCCGGAGCCGCCATCGGGTCGTCGCTGGCCGAGCTGGTGTCGCTCGTCTTCTTTATCGTCTATACCCGTCTGCGGGTCGATGTGCGCAAGTATGGGTTGAACCGTTTCGGGTGGCACGAGGGCGACTCTCTGCGGCATATCCTGAACACCTCGGTGTGGACCATGATACAGAATTTCGTGTCGATGTCCACCTGGTTTCTCTTCTTTATCGCCGTCGAGCACCTGGGTGAACGTTCGTTGGCCATCACCAACATTATCCGCAACGTGTCGGCTCTGCCCTTTATGATAGTCATCACCTTTGCCTCGACGTGCAGTACCCTCATCAGCAACCTGATAGGAGCTGGTGACGCTCGGTATGTGCGGGGCACGATGAACCAATGCATTCGCATGGCCTACCTGTTTGAATTGCCTCTTATCCTCTTCTTTGTTCTTTTCCCGACCCTTATCCTGCGCATCTATACCGATATGCCTGACCTCATATTGGCCTCAGTACCGTCGCTCTTTGTGCTCTGTTCGGCCTATCTCTTTATTGTACCGGGCAATGTCTATTTTCAGGCTGTCTCGGGTACGGGTAATACCCGCGTGGCCTTCTTTCTGGAACTGATCACACTGTTCATCTATATTGTCTATGTGGTGGTGATGATCTTCTATTTGCGGGTCGATGTCGCCGTGTGCTGGACTACCGAGCACATCTATGCCCTGGGCATCTTCCTGTTCTCGGCAGCCTATATAAAGCGGGGGAAATGGAACGATAAAAGAATTTGACAGTTAGTCGTTACTTGCTATTTCTGTTTTGTTCCTACGTATTTTTATTCGATTTTTTTATGTATAAAATTTGTTGGTAGAGTTGCAGGTTTTAATAAAATTAGTATCTTTGTCATATAAATGTAATTCGCGGGGACTTTTAAGAATGGCTTATAATTTTTTGTAAGGAGGTTTTATGGTAAGAAGAGTGTTAATCGTGTGTGCGTTTATAAGTGCCTTTGCTTTGACAGGGGCGCAAGCCACTCTCGTAGCTCCTTACCGGTTGCCCGATATCCCCGACAGTTTGACCACCCCCGATGCGAGAAGTGAGTATCTCATGGAACATTATTGGGATAATTTCAAAGTGGAGAATCGGATCTACTTGGATTCCTTGCAAGTGGCGGAGCAGGCCTTTGTCGACTTTGTCTCGATTATGCGCATCGCTCCCCGAGAGGGTACGATGAAAGGAATAAACGCCTTGTTGAAGAGGGCCTCCTGCGACGAAGATATTCTGTTGATGTATGCCGGTTTTGCCGACAAATATCTGTATAGTGGACAGGGGCCTTTTGTGAGTGAAGAGGCTTATTTACCGTTCGTCGAGGCTGTTCTCGACTCCAAGAAGGTCGACAAGTTGTATAAATTGCGTTACTCCTACCAGTATGACGTAATGACCAAGAACCAGTTGGGTATGGAGATTACCGACTTTGAATACAAACTGCCCGGGAAGGATAAAGCCTATCGCATCAACAAGTTGAAATCGCCCTTTATCCTGCTTTACATCAATGACCCCGAGTGTGAAGACTGCTCGTTGGCTACTTTGCGGCTAAGTGTGTCGCAGGCTTTGCTCAACGAGGTGCGATCCGGTCGGCTTACCATCTTGTCGCTCTATCCCGACGGGGAGACCGAGGAGTGGTTGGCTGGCGTGGCAGAATATCCCAAAGAGTGGATAGTGGCTTCGATGGAAAATGGAGACCGCTATTTCGACCTGCGGATTATGCCTACCATCTATTTGTTGGATAAAGATAAAAAAATTATATTGCGCAATGCTTCGCTCGAAGAGGTAGAGCAGGCATTAAAGCAAGAAGAATAAGAGGAAAGAGACTTTGTGGTGTTGATTCCAAGACGATGGGAATCGTTATATTTTGAGATCCCCTCTGTGCGTGAGCATAGTTTTTTTTGACCCAATAACACCTGAAAAGGAGGAATCGGCCACAAAGTCTCCTTTTTTCCTGGATAAATCGAGAGGAGGAGACTTTCTTTCCCTCTTTCAGGCCCAGTCGACTAAGCCTATAAAAACAATCTGCCCCGGCCCAAAAATAAAAAACGTGACGGCTCTTGCGAGCAGTCACGCTTTCTATGAATGAGGTTATAACTTTTTAATTAGTTATTGTCTGCCGGTACAACCGATACATACGAACGGTTCTCCTGACGTTTACGGAATACTACCGTACCGTTTACCAAAGCAAACAGGGTGTGATCCTTGCCCATACCCACGTTTTCACCCGGGTGATGAACTGTACCTCTTTGACGTACCAAGATGTTTCCGGCTTTGGCATATTGGCCACCGAAAATTTTGATACCCAATCGTTTGCTTTCCGATTCACGACCGTTCTTAGAACTACCAACACCTTTCTTATGTGCCATTTTCTTAGAAGTTTAATAGGGTTAAGCAACAATTTCTTTAACTAACACTTCGGTGAAATATTGACGGTGACCGTTCAAGCGACGATAACCTTTTCTTCTTTTCTTCTTGAAAACAAGAATTCTTTCACCTTTCACGAGGCCTTTCTTACCGTATCCGTCGTTCGAAACAACCTCACATACGACCTTCGCACCTTCTACGGTGGGAGTGCCCACGGTTACTGCTCCGTCTTTGTCGACGAGCAACACTTTGTCAAATTCGAGAACGGCGCCATGCTCTGCTCCCAAATAGTGGACAAACAATTTCTTTCCATTTTCTACCTTGAATTGTTGTCCTTGAATTTCAACAATAACGTACATTTTTACTTTTTCTTTTTACGTTTATCTCTGCCGGGCGGGGTCGATGTCGACACCTCTTTTTGAGCCCATATCAGAATCAGCCCACAAAAGTACGATAAATTTTTGTTCCTCACAAATATTCAATTCATTTTCTCCAAAAAAGAAATATCTCCCCACCGACTTTCACCGTTTTCCCAGAAAACAGGAGGCGGCTCGGGAGTGTTCAAATCGAAAACTATGTTTTCTATTTGCTTCTCCCCTCGCCTTTCACTATTTTTGCGGTCAAACTTATAGCGACTAAATGAATTATACGCTTTTTGCTCCCGCTCAGCTGTCGGGAGCCATCACTTTACCGGCCTCCAAAAGCATCAGTAACAGGGCTTTGATTATCCAGGCCTTGTGCCCCGAGGCTATCACGGTCGAGAATCTCTCGGATTGCGACGATACCCGGGTGATGCAACAGGCCTTTGCCCACGACGACAGCACGATCGACATACACGGTGCCGGGACTGCCATGCGGTTTCTCACCGCCTACTACGCCCAAAAACAGGGGTGCCGCCACACGATTACCGGCTCGGCAAGAATGCAGCAACGCCCCATCAGGATTCTGGTCGAAGCCCTACGCTCGCTCGGTGCCGACATTCGCTACACCGACCGCGAGGGATTCCCGCCGCTCGATATATGCGGCCGGTCACTGACCGGCGGGGAGCTCCTGCTACCTGGCGACGTGAGTTCGCAATACGTCTCGGCACTGCTCCTGATTGCCCCGGCCATGCGCAACGGACTCACCCTGACCCTCACCGGCGAACTGGTGTCGATGCCCTACATCGAGATGACACTTGCCATGATGGAACATTTCGGCATCGAGGCCCGACGTATCGGCCACACCATCGAGGTTCCGGCCGGCACCTATCGCCCGGCCCCCTTCCGGGTCGAGCCCGACTGGTCGGCCGCTTCCTACTGGTACGAGATGGCCGCCCTCGCCCCCTCGGCCTCGATTCATCTGCCCGGGCTCAGCCCCCACAGTCTGCAAGGCGATGCACGCATCGAGCACCTGTTTGCACCGCTCGGGGTATCGACTCACCCTTCCGCCGACGGGATAGAACTAAGAAAATCGGACAGCCATATCGACACCTACACACAAGATCTCTCGGAACAACCCGACCTGGCTCAAACCCTCGTTGTCGCCTGCTGCCTGCTGGGTGTCCCCTTCCATTTCACCGGTCTGCAAACGCTGCGAATCAAGGAGACCGACCGGATTGCAGCCCTCTGTAATGAACTTAATAAATTAGGATATAAACTAATATCTTCGGATAACTCGCTTTCCTGGGAGAGTGAGACCGTCGAACCGGAGGCTCACCCGGTCATCAACACCTACGACGACCACCGCATGGCCATGGCCTTTGCCCCGGCGGCCTTCCGGTTCCCGGGCATCACGATTGCCAACCCCGAGGTTGTCGACAAATCGTACCCCCGCTACTGGGAACACCTGCGCCAGGTGGGCTTTACCATAGACACCCCGCAGAAAGGAGACTCCACGCTATGATCATACTCGTCGTTGCCATCATACTCCTGGGTCTTGTCACCTACTACTTCCACCGTCGCGACCTGAAAAGAGAGGCGACCGCCGGCCCGCAAACCGAGGCCGAAAAGAGCCCCGAGCCTCCGCAGGAGTGCTGCGGACAGCACCTCGTGTGCGAACGCGACAGCCTGCTGGCTGCCGTGAGCAAGACCATCGAATACTACGACGACGAAGAGCTAGACGAGTGGAAGGAGACCCCGGCCGACCAGTACACCCCCGAACAGGTGGAGCTGTTCAGGGAGATATTCTACACCCTGCGTCCCGACGACGTGCCCGGGTGGGTGCGCAGTCTGCAACTGCGGCAAATCGAGGTGCCCGAGGAGCTGCGCGACGAAATACTGCTCGTGGTCAACGACCAAAGAAACAACCGATAACTATCGTTTACAATGGACATTCTCAACTATACGTTTTTTCAAAATGCCTTGTGGGCCATTCTCCTCATCTCGATTATCAGTGCCATCATAGGCACCTACATCGTAGCCCGGCGCATGCTCTTCATCACCGGCGGAATCACCCACGCCTCGTTCGGCGGACTGGGCATCGGCTACTACCTGGGGATAAGCCCCACCCTCTCGGCCCTCTTCTTTGCCATACTCTCGGCCCTGGGGGTAGAGTGGATTTCGAGGGGCAAATCGGTGCGGGAGGACTCGGCCATCGCCGTCATCTGGACGCTGGGCATGGCCGTGGGCATCATCTTCATCTTCATGACACCCGGCTACACCCCGGGGCTCACCGAGTTCCTGTTCGGGAACATTCTCACCATCACCCGCACCGACATACTCGTCTTCGCCGCCTTTGCCGCCCTGCTGGTTATCTACACCGGGGCACAGTTCAGGCACATCGTCTTCACCGCCTTCGACCCCGACTTTGCCCACACCCGGGGCATCAACACGCGGCTCATCAACTACATTATGACCTTCTTCGTAGCCACGGCCGTCGTCCTCTCCATTCGGCTGGTGGGCATCATGCTGCTCATCTCCATACTCTCCCTGCCGCAGATGATTGCCGAACTCTTCTGCCACAAGTTCAAGAGTATCATCTGGCTCTCGGGGCTGGTCAACCTGCTGGCCGGCATCGGCGGGCTCCTGCTCTCCTACTGGCTCGACGTTCCGGCCGGAGCGACCATCGTCTTCACCCTCATCATTGCCTACGCCGCGGTCAAGCTCATCACCGGCCGGGTGCAGGCGGTCAGATACAAAAGACAATAAAACACCCGTTTTTCAGTTTAAAAAGATGGCCTTTTATCCCTGCTGCCTTTGAAGAAGAGAGTCTCACATATCATCGCCCTGCTGGCCGTACTCGCGCTCGTATCCTGCTCGACCAAGAAGAATACGGCCTTCACCCGCTTTTACCATAGCTTCACCACCCGGTACAATGTCTATTTCAACGGGATAGAGAACTACAAGGAGCAAATCAAGACGATGGAGAACGAGTATGAGGACAACTTCACCGACCTCATCTACATGCACCCGGCGCAGGCCTATGCCAACCCCAAGGACCCCCAGCCTACCGGCAGCTTCGACCGCACCATCGAGAAATGCCAGAAGGCCATACAGCTGCACTCCATCAAGAAAAAACCCCGTCGCAACTCCAAGAAGATGAGCGACCCCAAATACCGCGACTACCTCAAACGCGACGAGTTCAACCCCTACATTCACAACGCCTGGCGGCTGATGGGGCAGGCCCAGTATTACAAGGGCGAGTTTCTCGAAGCGGCAGCCACCTTCCTCTACATCTCGCGTCACTTCACCTGGATGCCCGACCTCGTGGCCGAATCCAAGTTGTGGCAAGCCCGGTGCTACATCGCCCTGGGGTGGCTCTACGAGGCCGAGGACATTCTCCAGAAAATCAACAACGACAAGTTGCCCGAGTCACAAAACAACTGGTTTGCCACCGTCAATGCCGACTACCTCATACACAAGGGCGAGTATCAGAAGGCCATTCCGTTTCTCGAAACGGCCATCAAGTCGGCCCCGAGCAAACGCCAGCGCATCAGACTCACCTTCCTGCTGGGACAGCTCTACGAAAAGACCCAGGACCCGACCCGGGCCTACCAGACCTTTGGGCAGGTCATCTCGATGAATCCCCCCTACCGCACCGAGTTCAACGCCCGCATCAAACAGACTGAGGTCTTCTCGGGCAAGAACATCGACAAGGAGGTGAAGAAGCTCACCCGCATGGCCTCGCGCGACCGCAACAAGGAGTATCTCGACCAGATATACTATGCCATCGGCAACCTCTACCTCTCCCGCAAAGACACCCTCAAAGCCATGGAGAACTACCGGCTTGCCAACCAGAAGAGCACCCGCAACGGCATCGAAAAGGCTATTTGCCAGGTGACCCTCGGCGACCTCTATTTCGACCGGCGCGAGTATGTCGACGCACAACCCTGCTATGCCGAGGCACTGCCCCAGCTCAAAGAGGACTTTCCCCGCTACGACCTGCTCTCGCGGCGCTCCACCGTGCTCGACGAGCTGGTGGTCTATGCCCAGAACGTGGAGTTGCAGGACAGTTTGCAGAATCTGGCCGCCATGAGCGAAGAGGAGCGCAACAAGGCAATCCAGAAAATCATCGACGACCTCATCAAGAAAGAGAAGGAGGAGGCCGAGAATCTGAAACGCGAAGAGTATCTGGCCCAGCAACAGGGGCCGCAGTTCAACAGCAGCAACGCCGCCAAGAACAACGCCACCCTGATTTCGGGCGACAAGTCGTGGTACTTCTACAACAAGACGATGGTATCGGCCGGTAAGACCGAGTTCCAGCGCATCTGGGGTAGCCGTAAACTCGAAGACGACTGGCGGCGGCGCAACAAATCGGGATTCTCGATGAGCGACTTTGCCGAGAAGACCGCAGGCGGAGGCGGTGAAGAAGGAGGAGCCGAATTTGACGAGAACGGCATGCCCGTCGAGGAGATTCCCGACAGCGCGGAGACCGCGGCCGCCGACGACCCCCACAAGCCCGAGTTCTACCTCAAACAGATACCCATGACCCCCGAGGCCCTCGAAACCTCCAACGAGGTGGTGGCCGAAGGTCTCTTCAACATGGGCCTCATTCTTAAAAACAAACTCGAAGACTATCCCGCCGCGATAGCCAACTTCAACCTGCTCGAAGAGCGGTTCCTCGAGAACCCCTACCGGCTCGACGTCTACTACAACATGTACCTCATGTACATGCGCGACGGCGACGAAGCGACCGCCGGTATCTACCGCGACAAGATACGGTCGACCTTCCCCGAGAGCCCCTATGCCCAGGCCATGGCCGACCCCCACTACCTCGACAACCTGCGGCGCATGAGCACCGAGCAGGACTCCATCTACGAGGCTACCTACGCCGCCTATCTCGAAAACGACAACCGCACGGTGCACGACAACCGCGCCTTCATGGAGCAGAAGTACCCGCTCTCGCCGCTCATGCCCAAGTTCCTCTTCCTCGACGCACTGGCCCACGTCGGCGACAAGCAGTACGACCAGTTCAAGGAGGGATTGAGAAACCTGCTCGAGCGCTATCCCCAGGCCGATGTATCGCCGCTGGCCTCGACCATGCTCAAAGGGGTAGCCCAGGGACGCCAGGTGGCCCAGGGCGGCGGCAACCTGCGGGGCATGATCTGGAAGGCCCGCCTCACCAACGACACCACCACGGTATTCAACGACTCGGTGCGGGCCACCTTCACCCAGGACCTCAACGCCCCGCACGTGCTCCTGCTGGTCTATGCCACCGACAGCGTATCGTCCAACCAACTGCTCTTCGACGTGGCCAAGCACAACTTCACCAACTTCGTCGTTAAAGATTTTGACCTCGAAATAATGACCTTTAACGAAATAAGTATGTTAGTTGTCAAAGGATTTAGTAACTTTGAGGAATTATCCCACTATCGCCGGCTCCTCGACAACAGCGAGACCTTCCGCTACCCGCCGGGCGTGAAGCCGATCATGATCAGCGAGGATAACTTCAAAAAACTGCTCGAAGGATACAGTTTTGAAGACTACTTCCTGTTCCTTGAAAACAATCCTCAACCTACTGAGCCTTATGAAGAACGGTAAAATACTTTGGGCCGACGACGAAATCGATTTACTCAAACCGCACATTCTCTTCCTCCAACAGAAGGGATACGACGTCACAACCGTATCCAACGGTCGCGACGCCCTCGAAAAGGCGGCCCACGAGGCCTTCGACCTCATCATTCTCGACGAGAACATGCCCGGTCTGAGCGGACTCGACACCCTCAGCCAAATCAAGATGGACAACCCCTCGATCCCGGTCGTGATGATTACCAAGAGCGAGGAGGAGAACATCATGAACCAGGCCATCGGCAACAAAATATCCGACTACCTCATCAAGCCCGTCAATCCCAACCAGATACTCCTCTCCATCAAGAAGAATCTCCACCACAAGGAGATTATCCTCGAAAAGACATCGAGCGACTACCGGCAGGAGTTCCAGCACATCAGCAGTCAAATCAACGACTCCTACTCGTGGGACGACTGGTACGAGGTGTACAAGAAGCTGGTATTCTGGGAGCTGGAACTTACCCAGGCCGAGAGCGACATGGACGAGCTGCTCACCCTGCAAAAGAGCGAGGCCAACAGCGCCTTCGCCAAATTTGTCAAGAAAAACTACGAGAAGTGGATTACCGGCGGCGAACACCCGCTGATGAGCCACGAGCTTTTCAAGACCAAGGTATTCCCCCTTATCGACCAGGGCGAGAAGGTCTTTTTCATTCTCATCGACAATTTCAGACTCGACCAGTGGCGGGTCATCAAGCCCCTGCTGAACGAATATTTCACCGCCGAGGAGGACCTCTATTTCAGTATCCTGCCCACAGCCACGCAGTATGCCCGCAACGCCATCTTCTCGGGGCTGATGCCCAACCAGATTGCCCGCATGTTCCCCGACCTGTGGGTCGACGAGGACGAGGAGGAGGGCAAGAACCTCAACGAGGCGCCCCTCATTCAGACGCAGCTCGACCGGTTTCGCAAGCGCTACACCTTCTCCTACCACAAAATCAACGAGTCGGCCTTCGGCGAGAAGCTCATACAGAACTTTACACAGCTCGAAAACAACCAGCTCAACGTGTGCGTGCTCAACTTCGTCGACATGCTCTCGCACGCCCGCACCGAGTCGAAGATGATTCGCGAACTGGCCTCGACCGAAGCAGCCTACCGCTCCATCACCGAGTCGTGGTTCAAGCACTCGTCGGCACTCGACCTCTTCCGCAAGATTGCCGAGAAGGATTTCAAAATCATTCTCACCACCGACCACGGTACCGTGCACGTGAACAATCCCATCAAGGTCATCGGCGACAAGAACACCAACACCAACCTGCGTTACAAAGTGGGCAAATCGCTCAGCTACAATCCCAAGCAGGTGTATGAAATCAAGTCGCCCGAGCGCTACGGACTGCCCTCGCCCAACATCAGCTCGACCTACATCTTTGCCACCAACCACGACTTCTTTGCCTATCCCAACAACTACAACTACTACGTGGGCTATTACAAGGATACCTTCCAGCATGGCGGCATCTCCATGGAAGAGATGATGATACCCCTGATTACCCTCACCAAAAAATAGATACGATTATGAAAACCCTTGTCATAAAGAACCTCGACCAGATTCGTCAAACCGCCCGCCAGTTCATCGACTTGATGGGCGACTACACCGTCTTTGCCTTCCACGGCGAGATGGGTGCCGGCAAGACCACCTTCATCAAAGCCGTGTGCGAAGAGCTGGGCGTCGAAGACCCCGTCAACAGCCCCACCTTTGCCATCATCAACGAATACCGCTCGGCCACGACCGGTGAACTCATCTACCACTTCGACTGCTACCGCCTCAACAAGTTGCAGGAGGCCTACGACCTGGGAGCCGAGGACTATTTCGCCAGCGGTGCTCTCTGTTTCATCGAGTGGCCCGAGAAGATCGAAGAGCTGCTCCCCGACGACTGCGTGAATGTCGAGATTGCCGAGACCGAAGGCGGTGCCCGCACCATCAACATAGACCTCTAACCGGGATAACTCCAACCCCTCAGCACCCGATATGCAACACGCCCCGGCTCTCATACCCGCGATTATCGTTCTGTGTCTGTTCCTCGTCTCGGGCATACTCTCACTCGGCGCCGCCATAGCCAACTGGGAGTGGTTCTTCAACAGCAAGAATTGCCGCATCTTCACCTCGCGGCTCTCGCGACGGCAGGCCCGGTGGCTCTACGGCCTGCTGGGGGCACTCATCTTGCTCATGACCGCCGTCATCGCCCGCGACCTGTTACAAAAAGCAAAGCCTCACGAACCCCAGCCACGGTCAACCACGGCCGTCACTGTCGTTCAGCGCGATTGCAACACGGCGACAAACGACTCGGGCAGCACGATATTCGCCACCCCCAACGCCCCGGCAAAGAGCGGGGCTATTTCACAATCCTGAAATCCGGCAATGCCACACCCGATGCGGGTGACGTAGAAGCGTAGCTCGGGGTGCGACCGGGCAAAGGCGATAAACTCGTCGACGTAGGGCCGGATAGTCTCCACACCACCCTGCATGGTAGGAATGGCGTAGGATTGTCCCTGCAACCCCACACCTTGTCCCCACACTGCTCCGAAACGCTGCATGGCAACCCGGGCGGCTCCCCCGCCGTGCATACCGGCCAGATTGCTGCCAAAGACAAACACCTCGCCGGGAGCCAGCGAGGTAATGTGCTCGGGCGTAAACCGCACCGGGCGATTGGCCGGACTACTCGAAGCGGAGAGCGAACCCGGCTTTTTACTTTCTTGCTGTTTCATCACAACGTCTCCTTTTCATATCCACTCCTCAAAGTAACCCATTATTCCCGATTTTTCCACAACATCGGCCACTTTTTTACACCCCGACCTGCCTCCGATTGCCAGCCCCGTCGCTCCCGGTCTGCTTCGCCGTCACCCGACAGCAAAACAATTCACCCCGACGGTTGTTATATCTCCACAACATCTTACCAAATCCTTATTAAAAAGAGAGTATTATGAAAAAGATTCTGTTTGGGGCCACCGTCCTGCTGCTCTTGCCGGGAGTTACAGCCTGTTGCGACGACGACAAGAAGAGTGACGAACCGGCTCAACCCGCCGAGGTAAAACTGGTCACACCCAACGTGAGCGCCCGCATTGCCGACCCGCTCAACCAAAACCCCTTCACGGGTATCCTCGAAATCTACCCTTGCTATCCCGAGACCTCGACCTACTACGGCAACTACATCAACAACAAGAAAACCGTATTCAACGGCTACTACACCATTGTCGACGGCCACATCTACGGCGAATACAACCGCCCCCTGCAACTGCCGGTAGGCACCTACAACATGGTCTACTGGGGAACTCCCAAATATGACGAACCCATCTACAATACCCCGGCCATCAACGAACCGGGTATTACCCAGGATGCCGACCTCTCGACGCTCTATTTCAGACTGAGGGCCAATACCGACGGCACCTACATGCCGGTCTACGACCTGGTACACGCCGTGAAACCGGCCAACGTGGGTCAGGAGGATCTGCAAGCAGCACTCACCCGGGTAACGGCCGGGATACGAATCATTGCCAAAATGGAAGACAACTCGGAGTTCAGCTTGTCCATCACCGGCATACAGGCTCGCATAGGCGGCATCGCCGAGAAGATGAATTTCTATACGGCCGAAGTCGAAAATACCACCAAGGTGGTCAAGTTCGACCTGGAACGGTCTGACGACAATACCGTGATGAGCAACGCCACCGTCATGCTCTTCCCCTCGGCCGAAAACCCGCCGCTGGAACTGGTCATCACCCTGGCCAACGGGACCGAACACACTCTCTCCAAGAATCTCAGTTCGACCCTCTCGCCCAATACCAAACTCACCCTCAACATCGTGCTGGGCGAAATTCTCTCGGGCGAGACACCGGGCGACTTCTCCATCGAAGACTGGAACGAGGTGAGCGAAACCATCGAATTCCCCATCATCAACTAAATACTTCCGACCGCAGAGGCTGGGAAATCCGCACGTCCCTGCCCCTGAACAGCCAGGCGGCCCCCGATAAACGGGAGCCGCCTGGTTTTCTGTTTCATCAATTCATCGACTCATCGCCCTACATCGGCGAGGGGCCACTCCCCCGGCACGGCCAGGCAGATACCCTTCTCGCAACCGACTCCCTCGTCCCGCAACAGCGAGGCCTTGCGGTCGAGCCCTCCGGCATATCCCGTGAGTCGGCCGTCACACCCCACCACCCGATGGCAGGGCACCACAATGCTCACCGGGTTATGCCCCACGGCTCCACCCACCGCCTGAGCCGACACCCGGGTTCCACCGTGCAGCAACGACAGCTGCCAGGCAATGGCCCGGTAGGTGACCACCTGCCCGCGCGGAATCTCCTGCAACAGGTTCCAAACCGCTTTCCGAAAGGGGGTACCTGCCAACCGCAGCGGAGGTACCTGCCCGGGATTCTCGCCTGCAAAATAACGGTCGAGCCACACACGCGTCCGATCAAACACCGGGAGTGAAACCGGGGTGCTGTCGAGCAATAGAGAGGCGGGGAAATACTTCTGCCCGTCGAACCACAGCCCCGTCAGACACTCCCCGTCGCCGGCCATCGTCATCGGCCCCAGCGGGGAGAGGTATTCACTTTTATAGCGGAAATTCTCCATCACACCTGTATAAAAACGACAAGCTCCCCGGCGTGAGCAGCGTCCGGGAGCCCGTTATTGAAATATCGAACGATTACATCACTCGACACTACCCGGTTCCTGCGGCTGAGCCGGTTGTTCGTCGGCCGGTCTCTCCGATTCCACAGCAGGCTCGACAGCCGGTTCCACGGCAACCGGTTGCTCGCTCGCCTTAATCTGCTCATACATGGCCACCATCATGAAGGCCGAGATGATAAGGGTTACCAATATGCCCACAATAAAGACAATCAGGCCAATGATATTCAGCACAATCATCATCAGGAAGCAGAGAATGATTTTGCCCATATTGCCGTGGGTCATCGACCAGCTGCGCTGAATGGCTCCGAAAACGCCCACCGAGAAATCGTCGACATAGGCATAAACCGCAAACATCAGACGCAGCGTAAGATATAAAAAGGCCAGAAAGCAGATGACGAAAATAAGGCCGGTGGTACCGCTGAACATCGTTCCCAAGGCATATCCCATTGCATACGGGTCGGAGAAGTCGGTCACAGCCAGACTTGCCCCCAGACCGGCCCCCCAAATGACAAATCCTATAATCACAGGCAAGGCACTGACAATTCCCACCAACAGGTTCAGCCCGATCAATCCGCCCAGCTTACGGAACATATCTCCAAAGACCGAGAACGAAGGCTCTTCGCCCGCATAGGCATTCAGCATGATTTTATTCAGACTGGCCCCAAGCCATATCGGCAAGATAAGATTCACCAGAGAGATTATCCAGTAACGAAATGAAAAAACATCGTTTCCTCCCACCATGGAGATAATCCACGACAGGACCATGATGCCCAGCAAAAGGCCGAGCATAACGATAAAGTGCTTGCGGGTCAACGCCCACCCCGTTTTCAATGCGCCATTGGGCGACAACAAATGTGCTTTCATATAAATATGTTTTTTAATAGTAGGCTTAACAGTTCTTGCAAATATAATATTATTAACAGAAATCCGGCACCTCTGGTCCATAAAAAAGAAATTTATCGCTACCTTTGAAGGAAACACGATACAAACGAATCACGTATGAAAAACGTCTCTATCGAAAAGGACTTCGCCACCGTCTGTCCGGCCCTGCGCATCGGGGTGATTGAGGCTCGGGTGACCAACAGCGAGAGCAATCCGGCGCTGTGGCAGCTCATCGGCGACGAGGAGTCGCGCATCACGGCCGCCTACCGGCTCGACGAAATAAACAAACGCCCCGCCATACAGGCCACCCGCAAGGCCTACCGGGCCTTCGGGAAAGATCCCAACCGCTACCGGGTATCGTCCGAAGCGCTGTGCCGGCGCATCGTCAAGGGCATGGGCATCTACCGCATCGACACGCTGGTCGACCTGGGCAACCTCGTCTCCATACGGGCGGGTTACTCCATCGGCGCCTTCGACGCCGACCACATCGACGGCGACACCATCACCCTGGGGGTGGGCCGCGAGGGCGAGCTCTTCCACGGTATCGGCCGGGGGGTGCTCAACATCGAGGGGCTGCCCGTCTACCGCGACCGCACGGGAGGGATAGGTACCCCCACCAGCGACGAGGAGCGAACGAAAATCTCGCTCGACACCCGCCACCTGCTGATGCTCATCAACGCCTACGGCCAAGAGATGCCGCTCGACGAGGCTATCGGCTGGGCGGTAGAACTGCTGCAACGCTTCGTCGCAGCGACCGACATCACCACAACAATCGTCGCGGCCTCGCAGTTCGACCTCTCGAAATAAACCCTGAAAACAAAAGATCTATAATTTTACGTGTTGTTTCGTTCTAAAAAATACAGGTAGAAATGAAAAGTAAGATGATTTCCGTATGGGCCGTTTTACTGCTGGGTACTTCCCCGGTTTGGGCACAGAAGTATCACGATGCCATTGTAGAGGATTCCCATGGCCCCGTGAAGATGATAAAGAGTGACGGGAAGATTTTCTCTTATGATTCCGACGGTCGCCTGACAACCGTAGACCATGAAGATGCGCCGGATACCAAGTATGACAACAACGGTTATCCCTTGGAAAGGTGCAGCAACGTGTGTACGCAATATGAATACAATGAAAACGGGCAGCTCACCTCGGAAAGCTATGAGACTTTACTGGGGGTAATGGTTATCGACTACTCATACAATTCGAGAGGCGATCGGGTTAAAAAAGCAACGACGTATAGTTTTTCCCTGATGAGTGTCGATACTTACCGGATCCTCCGTTATGACGACAGAGGCAACTGGATTGAGCGGGAAGTGCTGCATCGCAGTACGGACGACAATGGCAAGTTGGGGAACGGCACGGTGACGAAAGAGACCCGCGAGATACTCTATTTCACACCGGCGACACCGACGGGAGACTCCTCTCCGGCTTCCGGCACCGATAACTCCGACTGGGCATCACTGCGCGAAAGCCTCATCGGGAAACGAATTACCCCCCAATCGCCGGCATCTGCCGAGGGTTGGCAGGCGCTCATAGGCAAACGCCTTTCGCTCACGACCTACGGTATCTCGCAAAACGGGCAGGAGGCAAACCGGTTCGAATGCCAAACGGGTGAATACATCGAACTCGGCAGCGACGGAGTACTGCTCTGGGGAAACCGGTGCGACGGCAACACCTCTTACCGTTACCGAATCGACGGCAAACGCATATACCTCACCCAAATCTCGGGCAAAGAGACCGGCGACAAGTGGTTCGAACTGACCCTCCAAAACGACGGCCTCATCAAGACCGAGAGCAACCTGGGCACCTATCGCTACTTTCGCATAGACAACTAAGAGGCACTCGATAGCCGTCACCCCGATTATTACCTCTACCACACACAAATTACCCGATTATGAAAAAATTCCGCATCTCGCTTCTGGGGCAAGTGCTCATCGCCATCGCAGCCGGTGTACTGCTGGGACAATTCCTGCCGATACCCCTTGCCCGGGTGTTTGTCACCTTCAACGGTCTCTTCGGCAACTTCCTCAACTTTGCCATACCGCTCATCATCATCGGCCTCATCATTCCGGCCATCGCCGACCTGGGCAAGGGAGCCGGCCGATTGCTGCTCATCACGGCACTCATCGCTTACGGCTCGACCATCTTCTCGGGATTCTTCACCTATTTCACCGGCGAAGCCATCTTCCCCCGACTCATTGCCGGCTCGACCCAGTCGGCGGCGGCCATCGACAGTTCAGCAGCCACAACCCTCAAACCCTTCTTCACCGTCGAGATGCCCGCCCCCTTCGACATCATGACTGCCCTGCTCCTCTCCTTCTGCATCGGGCTGGGGCTGTCGGCCATACAGGGCAACACGCTGCGCATGGCCGCCTCCGACCTGCGCGACATCATCTCGCTGCTCATCGAGAAGGTCATCATACCGCTGTTGCCGCTGCACATCTTCGGCATCTTCCTCAACATGACCCTCTCGGGACAGGTAGCCTCCATCATCTCGGTCTTTGTCAAGATTATCGTGGTCATCTTCGTGCTGCACATTCTCCTGCTGCTTATCCAGTTCTCGCTGGCCGGACTGGTGGCCCGCAAGAATCCCCTGCGGCTGCTCAAAAACATGCTGCCCGCCTATGCCACGGCACTCGGCTCCCAGTCGTCGGCAGCTACCATACCCGTCACCCTGGCCCAAACCCTTAAAAACGGGGTGAGCAAAAACATCGCCACCTTTGTTATACCCCTGTGTGCCACCATACACCTGTCGGGCAGCACAATGAAAATCACCGCCTGCGCCATGGCCATCATGATGATGGCCGGCATGCCCGTCCACACCCTCGATTTCAGCGGTTTCATTCTCATGCTGGGCATTACGATGGTCGCCGCGCCCGGCGTGCCCGGCGGAGCCATCATGGCCGCCCTGGGAATACTCGAAAGCATGCTGGGATTCGACGAGACGGCCCAGGCTCTCATGATTGCCCTCTACATCGCCATGGACAGTTTCGGTACCGCCTGCAACGTGACCGGCGACGGTGCCATCGCCGTGGTCGTGGACCGTATCAACGGGAAAAGCGGACACCTCATGCAGCGTCCGTGACCGGCACGGCATCTGTATAGATATATAAGGTTAAGTAAATTTTATTTATAGTAGTCCAACTTATTAACACTTCGCGTATGAAAAAAGGAACATGGACAATCGTGGCTACTCTCTTTTCATTAGGAGCTATCGTCGGAGCCAACGCTCTGATTAACACGACAGGAACAGATACTATAAACCAAGAACTATCGGCCGAGGAGCAAATCGTTGCGGCTCCCAAAGAGGCCCTCGATTCGGCCCGTATCGACCTCGACAAGGCGCTGGCCGACCACGACGCCCCGGCCATCATCGCCTCGCTCATCAAGCAGTCGGCAGCCCAACTGCTCATCGACCGCGACAGTCTCCCCGCCATCATCGGCCAGACGGAATCGCTGGCCGACCGTTCGAAAAACGCCGTCGAGCAGAGTCTGCTGCGCCTCATCTCGGCCCGGTTGTACCACCTCTATCTCGAGGATAACTACCGAATACGCCTGCGCGACGAGATCGACGACTTCTCCCAGCCGCTTGAGACGTGGAGCGCCAACATGTTCATGTCCAAAATCGACACCCTCCTCACCCAGGCCACAGCCCCCGTACAGGAACTGCTGGCTACGCCGGTAAGTGCCTATCGCCAGGCCCTCACCATCGGCAGCGATTCGATTTTCCACCCCACCCTCTACGACTTCGTGGTGGGCGAAGCCATCGACCTCTACAAGCAGGAGAGCAGCTACTCGCCTGTCCAACCGATTGCCCGCAAAGAACTGCTGGTTCCGGCACAAAAGTTTACAACCGCTGTTCTGGACAGCAAGAAGCAACCCGACGGCCGTATCCTCCAACTCTATGCCGAAGCACTCAAAGCGCATGCCGCCGAGGCGGGTTCGGCCCCGCTTATGATGTGGGACCTGCAACGGCTCGAATATCTGGGCGAAAACCTCTACTACAACCGTCATGAAGAGAGCCTCTTCCGCAACTACATCGACCTGCTGGGCGCTCTGCTCGAAAGCTACCGCGACAAGCCCTATTCGGTCGAAGTAGCCTCGACTCTTGCATCAAGACTGTGGGATACCGACCGCTACAACGATGCCCGCCGGGCACTCGACCTCTGCAACCAGTGGATAACAGCCTACCCCAAGTATCGCAACATCAACAATTTGGTGAATCTGCGCAACACCCTCACCGCCCGGGAAGCCTCCATCTTCCTGCCCAGCGTAGCCTATCCGGGCGAAAGCGACAGCGTGCAACTCTCCTACCGCAACATCGACAGCCTCACCGTACGCATCTACCGGCAACCCAAGCCCCTCTCGATAGCCGAGCAGAACAGCTATTACATCACCCCACAGACGTGTAACCGCGACGAGTGTGTCTATAACCACGACTACACCATCGACGACACCCTCTCGCTTGTGGCCCGCCAACGGAGCCTCGTCTTCCCGCAACTCGCTCCCGGACTCTATGCAGTCGAGATGCTGGCCGACGGCAAGGAACAACAATCGATCTGCTACTACACCGTATCGGGTGTGAAGGTCATTACGCGGCCGGCGGCCGACAAACAGGTCGAACTGATTGCCGTCGATGCCCGCACCGGCAAGCCCCTGTCCAAGGCCGAGGTGGTGCTCTACCAATCGAAGAGTTACCAAGGTACAGACGCGACCGAGAAGGCCCGGCTGCGCACCGACAAGAACGGACTCTGTCTCATCGACACCGAGGACGAAGGATTCCTCTTTGCCCAGGTTTCGACGGCACTCGACCGCTTTGCACCGGCCACCCTCCTCTCCTCACCGAGACTATACGACCGCGACGACAACAATACCCGCACCGCGCTCTTCACCGACCGCTCGCTCTATCGGCCTGGACAGACGCTCTACTTCTCGGGCATACGCTACATCAACTCGACCAGCGAGAGCCGCACCGTAGCGGGTGAGCGTTGCACGGTCTCCCTGCTCGACCCCTCGTCGCGCGAGGTGGCTTCGACCGAAGTCACTACCGACGCCTACGGGCAGTTCACAGGTTCGTTTGTCATTCCCCGCGGCAACCTGCTGGGCGACTACACCCTGCGGGTGAACCAGTCGTGGAGCGACCGGCTCACCGTTGCCGTAGCCGAATACAAACTCCCCATGTTCCGCGTCGAGTTCAAGCCGATGACCGAGGGTACCAGCTTCGGCAAACCGGTCACCCTGCAAGGGTCGGCCCGCAGTTACAGCGGGGTGCCGCAGGCAGGAGCCTCGGTGCGATACACCATCTACCGGCAGGCCAACCCCTTCTTCCGCTACTACCTGCCCTCCGGCCGCGAAGAGATAGAGAGTCGCACCACTACGGTCGACGCCTCGGGTAACTTTGCCATCACCTTTATCCCGCAACGCGACTCCTTCGAGGAAAATATCAACCGCGAACAAGCCTACCTCTATCAAATCGTGGCGACCGTCACCGCTCCCACCGGCGAGACCGTAGAGCAATCGACCTCGGTACAGGTGGGCGATTCGCCCTATTTCATCACGGTATCTGCCCCCCGCTATCTCGACAAGTTCCAATCGGCCGGACAGATTAAGGCTCAGGTGCGCACCCTCAACGGGCAGACCGTCGAGCGCGCCTGCCGACTCGTATTCTACTCGCTCTACAACGACACCGAAGGGCAACCGCTCGACAGCCTCAAAATCAAGATGCAGGTGGGCGAGGTGACCATCGGCGCCGACGGACGGGCCCTCTACCCCGACTTCACGAAATGGGCGTCGGGTCCCTACCGCATCGTGGCATTCAGCAACGACGAGACGAAACGGATTATCCGCTCGGAGTGCAATTTCGTACTGTACGGCGAAAAGGACAAGCAGCCGTCCTGCTTTGCCGAAATCTGGCTGCCCCGCACCGACATCACGGCCGAGGTGGGCGAGACGGTGAAGATACCCGTGGGTACCTCGCTGCGCGACGGCTACCTATACTACTCCATCTACACGCCCGACCATCTGGTGGAGACCCGCCTGCTCAAACTGAGCAACCGCTGCAAGACTCTCTCGCTGAAATTCGACAAGCCGTTTGGCGACGTGGCCACCATCAGCCTGCTCATCGTGCGCAACGGCGAGATGAAGACGGCGCAAGTAACCATACGTCAGGCTCTGCCCGACCGAAAGCTGACCCTCAAAACCTCGACCTTCCGCGACAAACTGCTGCCTGGGAATCTCGAAAACTGGACCTTCTCGGTAACCGATGCCCAAGGTAACCCCGTCACGGCCCGCTTCATGACCGAGATGTTCGACGCCTCGATGCAGGCCATTCGCTCGCACAACTGGGCCTTCGATGCTCCGGCACCGATACCCTACGCCCGCATTTCGACACAACCCTCGACCGACCACCATTACGGCCAACGGCTGCAAGTGACCGTTCAGCCCGACTACCTGTCTACCCCCGACGAGACGGCTACGCAGTTCCTCTTCTTCAACCTGTTGGACGGTAGTAGCAGACGCTTCCCCATCTTCGCCTCCAATGCGGTAGCATCGGGCATACAAATCAATGAAGCCGATGCCGCACTCGACGAGGTTGTTGTCACCAAATCGGCAGCCGCAGCCAGCCCCGTATCAGGAAGAGAGTCATCGGCCCAACCCGACGAGAGCATACGCACCAGCGAAATAAGTACGGCCTTTTTCTATCCCTCGCTCACCACCGACTCGCTGGGACAGGTATCCTTCTCGTTTACCGTACCCAACGAGAACACTACCTGGCAGTTCCTCGCCCTGGCCTACACGCAAGGTCTGTTCAGCGGACGCTACGAGGCGCAGACCGTCGCCAGCAAACCGCTCATGGTGTCGCCCAACCTGCCCCGTTTCGTGCGTCAGGACGACCACGTGACCATCGCTACCGCCATACAGAACCAGAGCGAAGCTCCCCAGGACGGGACCATTCGCTTCGAGCTCTTCGACCCCTATACCGACCGGGTGATTCAGTCCAGCCAGTCGGCCTTCATCATCGACCCCGGCAACAGCCGCACCATCGACTACACCTTTGCCGTGCCCGAGGGCGTCGAACTGCTGGGCTTCCGGGCCCAGGCCTCGACCCTGCAACACAGCGACGGCGAGCAGCAGATTCTGCCCGTACTGCCTGCCAAGGTTCTGGTAACCGACAGCAAGCCCTTCTACATTCCCGGCGGAGAGCAGACTGTCCCCGTGGTGATGCCCGGCATGGAGAAAAAACTGCAATCGCCCACGGTCAAGAGCCTGCGCATGACCCTGCAATATTGCAACAATCCGGCCTGGTATGCCGTGCAGGCGCTACCCGCCCTCACCGACCTGACCGACAACGACGCCATCTCAATCGCGGCCGTGCTCTATGCCAACAGTCTGGCCTCGTCGATGGCCCGCAGCAATCCGCTCATCATCAGGGCTATCGAGTCGTGGCAAGCCGCCGGAGGCAAGAACCTCACCTCGCTCCTGGCTCAGAACGAGGAGCTGAAACAGATTCTGCTCTCGGCCACCCCGTGGGTACTCGAAGCCGACAACGAGACCGAGCGCTTGCAGCAATTGGCCACCCTCTTCGATACCAACCGGGCCAACCGGCTCTCGCGCGAGGCCATTCTCAAACTGCAAAACCTCCAAGGTAGCGACGGCGGTTGGAGCTGGTTCCAAGGCATGCCGGCCAGCCCGTGGGTCACGATGAACATACTCGAAGGCTTCGCCCGACTGCGTGCGCTGGGTGTTCCCCTCGACGACAGTACGATACACGAGATGCAGACCGAGGCCATCGCCTTCCTCGACAGGACCGTCGAACGGCAACGCCGACTCGAGCCCAATGCCCCCCTCTCCTACAACGACATCTGCTACCTGCTGACCCGATCCTCCTACCAGGACATTCCGCTGGGGCAGACCCTGGGGATACACCAGGCGATGATGGAACAGCTCAAACAATGGATTCATTTCTCGACCATCGAGAAGGCCTACGCCGCCATCACGCTGCAACGCTACGGATTCACCGATGTGGCCCGCGAGATTGTCGCCTCGCTGCGCCAATATGCCGTGACCACCCCCGACAAAGGTATGTTCTGGCCCAACAACCGCTCCTCCTACGGGTACAGCAACAGTGCCGTGCAGGAGCAATGTGCCCTCATCGCTGCCTTCACGGCGGTCGACTCCGTCACCACCGAACTCGACGAGATGCGTCGCTGGCTGCTCACCCAGAAGCAGACCAACGAATGGGAGTCGGTACCCTCGACCCTCGAAGCCATCTACGCCCTGCTCTACGGCGGCACCGACTGGCTGGCGGCCGACTCGACCCAACCCGTCATCGTATGGGGCGGCCGGGAGATAAAATACTCACCCGAAGAGCCCTTCCTGGGATTGACCGAATACAGTCTGCCGGGCAGTCAGGTGACGGCAGCCGATGCAACGGCCGTCATCTCGACCGACCACCGGCAACCCTCGTGGGGAGCCCTCTACTGGCAATACTACGACGATGTGAAAAACGTGGAGGCCGCCTCGGTCAACGAGTTGGCACTCGACCGGCAGATTCTCGTGCGCCAACCTTCGGGTACCTACGTTCCCATCAATACCGTGGCCCTGAAAACCGGCGACCGTGTGGCTGTACGGCTCACCCTCACCGTGGGACAAGACATGCAGTTTGTCTGCCTCACCGACAACCGGGCTGCCTGCCTAGAACCGGTCGACCAACTCTCGGGCTATACCTACCGCGAACGCATCGGATACTACCAGGAGGTGAAGAATACCGAGACCCGCTTCTATTTCGACTTCCTGCCCAAAGGCACCTATGTCATCTCCTACGAACTGAATGTCGACCGTCCCGGTGAATACACCCAGGGGCTATCGACCATACAGTGCCTCTATGCCCCGCAAATCATAGCCCGCACCCCGGCACAGACCATCATTGTCAAATAATCGCGGTCGACCCGACCGTTTCCCCAATTCTCCCTCCTGCCCCTCGGGCAAGAGGGGGAATTTGTATTACAAAAACATTACATTTGACAAAATTTACAAAATGCTATAAAATGATTACTTTTTTATAGAGAACATAATTATTTCTAAAAAAAAAAGGTAACTTTGCAAACCGAAAATAGGGGGGTCTCATGTTTAATAGAAACTATCAATTTATACACATTCTATGAATTTTTCAAAGTTTACTGTAAGTAGTCTTATTGGACTGTTTCTTACATTCACTTCGTGCATTGATGCCGATTATGACTTGGGAAAAGACATCGACATGGAAGTGACCATAGGAGGAAATTTAAGTTTACCCATCGGGAAAACCGGCACCATCAGATTGAGCCGCATGATTGAAGAGGGCGATGTGCTCCACGTTATCGACGGGAAATATGTTATCACCAAATCGGACAATATCTCCGAGGACATCGATGCGATTGACGAAGTGGTCATCAATAATTTCTCGCCCCACTTTGAGCCCTACATACGAACATTTAAGGCATCGTCCATCGAGGAATTACCCCAAATTCCCGGATTGGATATGCCTGAGATTGAAGTAGCCTTTGAAGCCAATATCAACACGACCGAACACTTCGATGTCGACACCGAACTGCCCTCCGAAGTGCAAGCAGTAAAAACCATCAAGATCACCGATAACAACGGTAAGCCTCTTCAAACCGAATTGACTATCGACATATCGGGCATGCCCGATTTTCTGCCTCGCATCTACCTGGCCGGCGTCGAACTGGTTCTGCCCGAAGTCATTGACTTTGAAGTAGATGAAAGCGAACGAGACCTCGTAAAAAGTGGCTCCTCGATATTCATTTCGAAAACCATCGAATTGACAAATGGCTCAGGGTCTGTATCCATTCCGGTAACCATCTACGGATTCTCCAACCCGAAGATTGAGAATGGCTCACTGATTCTCTCCGATGAGATTGGCCTCAGGGGCAAAGTATATGCCGATAAACAGTCCATCGGTCTTGACGACCTCGAAAATACCACCGTTGAGGTACAACCTCATCTCGACCTGGCAACCCCTCAAATACGCATTACCGAGGTGGCCGGAACGATTGTACCGAATGTCGATATAAACACCTCGGTCTCGCTCGCCGACCTGCCCGATTTTCTCAAAGAAGAGGGCACCTCGCTCGAAATAAAAGACCTCTCGCTCAACCTCTCGGTAACCAATCCCATCGGAGCACCCATCTCCACCCGGTTCCAGATAGCACCACTCGACGAGAACGGGAATGTAATCAACAACAACATTGTGTCGCTGGCACTGAAAATAGCAGGTGATGAAACAAGCACCTTCCACATCAACCGCAACTCATCAGTCATTGAATCGGGGTCGCTCACCTCGTTGTTGAGCACGATACCCGACCAGATTGACATTAAGGTAACCGAAGTCAAAATAGAGAGCGAAACCGCCGACCAAACCATCGTATTGAATAAAGGAGACTATAACCTCAACGTCGATTACGACATAAACGTACCGCTTGAATTCGACAACCTCAGCATCTTCTACAACGATACCATCGAGGATATACACAGCGACCTTAGCGACGTTACGGACAAAGTGAAACATATCGAGCTCAACATGCAAGTCGACAACGCCATTCCGCTGGCCTTGAACCTGTCGGTCAAACCCTATGACCAGAACGGCGACCCCATTACAGGACTGGAACTCCCCGAGCATATCGAAATTCAGGCCGCTGCCAACAGCGAGGGCAACGAACAGTCCGTTCAATCGACCCAAGTCAAACTGGTCATCAAAGAAGACCGTGAAAATGCCTTGCAAGAGTTGGATAAACTGGCCATACAAATTGGCGGGAACAATCAGGACAACCATGATGTCACGTTACGACCCGATCAATTTGTCGTGGTCCACCTCTCGGCCCGACTCCCCGAAGGTGCTCAAATGGATTTAGAAGATTTATAACGGATTAACCCCAAAGAAACGATGAAGTATTCTATCAAATATATAGCCAGCCTCTGCATCGCGCTGGCATTTGTTGCCGCACTTCCAGCTCAAACGGCACTTAACTCGTCCTATTTCATGGAGAAGATGCCCATGCGCACCCAGTTGAACCCGGCTCTCAAAACGCCCAACAACTACGTCAGCTTCCCGGGACTGAGTAATTTCTATCTGGGAGTAAACTCCAACCTGGGACTGGGGACCTTCCTCTATCCCCGTGACAACAAACTGGTAACTTTCCTGCACCCCGATGTCGATGCCAACGAATTTCTTTCCAAACTTTCGTCCGACAATACGCTCGAACTTGACCTGGGCATGGACCTCATCTCGTTCGGATTCTGGTCCTGGGGCGGACAAAACACCGTCAACCTGGCCTTAAAAAGCCGTACGGGAGTCTATATGCCCAAAGAAATCTTCCAGTTTCTCAAAACAGGCCAAGAAGCTACCGGTGTCACCCGCTACGACATGAGCAACCTCACCGCCACGACCGACAACTACCTGGAACTGGCCTTGGGGCATGCCCGCGACATCAACGACAAATTAAGTGTCGGCGCCCGCGTGAAGTTTCTGCTGGGTGCAGCGCATGCCGAAGCGCGCATCGACCGTATGGACATCTCCATGTCGCAAGACGAATGGCGCATCAAGCAGTCGGGGCACTTGCAGGCCACCTCACTCCTCGAACTGACCACCGACCCCGAAACCGGCGAGATAACCGACTACAAGATGGGCAGCAATTTCGGTCTGGCCGGATTTGGCTTGGGATTCGATTTGGGTGCCACCTACGAAATCATCGACAATCTCACGCTGTCGGCCTCGTTGACCGACATCGGTTTCATGCGCTGGAACAACTTGACCCGTGCCGAAACCGACCCCAATAAAGAATTCGTATACACGGGCTTCGACAACATCGGTGCCGAAGACGACGAAAACGGAGATAATCCCTTCGAGCAAAAAGCCGACCAACTGGGCGAGGACTTGAAGGCCATGACCAAATTCTACAAAACCGATACACAATCGGTAGGGAATTCGTTGCGTACTACTCTACGAGTGGGAGCCGAGTATTGTGTACTCGACAATGCCATCTCCTTCGGCCTCCTCTCCACCACCCGCTTTGTAGGCTACCGCACCTATGCCGAGGGTATGGCTGCCATCAATTTCCGTCCCCTCTCGGCCCTGCATCTTACCGTAAACGGATCGGTATCCAACATGGGCAGCTCGGTAGGGGCCATACTTAATCTCTGTGCACAAGGATTCAACTTTTTCATCGGTACCGACTACTTCGCAACTCGGTACTCCAAACAGTTCATTCCCATCAACCACGCCCGGGCCAACCTGAGCCTCGGCCTCAACTTCACCTTCGGGAAAAAGCACGAAATATAAATTAGAAAAACAAAGCCCTCGGAGAGTTTTATCTACCGAAGGCTCATTTTTTAATACCACTCCTGTGGAGCAGCGCGAGAGCGCCATGAACGGAAACGTTCATGGCGCTCTCACTTTTTTGTATGAATCCCAAAACAAAACTGCCGCCCGGTAATTACCGGGCGGCAGCCTAACGAAATATAACGGTCAATGCCTTATTTCAAAGCGTCGGCAAGAGCAGCGTTGGTCTTGTGAACGGCAGCAGCACTCTTGGCAAATGCCTCTTTCTCGGCGTCGTTGAGTTTCAGTTCAACCACCTTCTCGATACCGTTACGGCCCAATACACAGGGAACACCGATGCAGAGGTCGCTTTCGCCATACTCACCTTCCAGCAAGGCGCTGCAAGGAACCAAACGTTTCTGGTCGCCCAGTACAGCCTCAACCACCGAAGCCGATGCAGCACCCGGAGCATACCAGGCCGAGGTACCCAGCAAACCGGTGAGCGTAGCACCACCTACCATCGTGTCGGCAGCCACTTTCTGCAAAGCCTCTGCGCTCAACAGTTCCGATACGGGCATGCCTTTGTAAGTAGCGTAGCGGGTTACAGGAATCATCGTCGTGTCACCGTGACCACCGATAACGAAACCTTCAACCTCCGACAGGTTAGCATTCAAAGCCTGGCTCAGATAATATCTGAAACGCGAGCTGTCAAGAGCACCACCCATACCGATGATGCGGTTTTTGGGAAGGCCCGATACCTTGTGAATCAAATAGGTCATTGTATCCATCGGGTTGCTTACACAGAGGATAACGGCATTGGGAGAATATTTCAATACACTCTCGACTACCGATTTCACGATACCGGCATTTACACCAATCAACTCCTCACGAGTCATACCCGGTTTACGAGGAATACCCGACGTAATTACCACCATATCCGAATTGGCCGTAGCCTCGTAATTGTTGGTTACACCTTTGATACGCGAAGAGAATCCTGCCGTTACAGCAGCCTGCATCATATCCATGGCTTTGCCTTCTGCAACGCCCTCTTTGATGTCGAGCAGAACAATTTCATCTGCAATCTCTCTGAATGCTAACACGTTTGCGCAAGTTGCGCCCACGTTTCCAGCTCCGATAACCGATACTTTTGACATAATTGTTAGGTTTATAAAGTTAATACTACAAATTATTTTTCTCTCTATTTTTCCGCAAAATTACAATTATTTCGACATTATGGAAAAATTTCCACAATTAAATTTTTATAAACTTTGCATAATCTTTTAACCCACTTCAAAAATCAATTAAATTATTTATTATCAAATAATTATATTCATACAAGAGTCATTCTTGCAACTCCCCCTTACCCTCACGAAGGATAACCGGCTCGTCGCCTGTGCAATCGACCGTCGTCGAGGGAATCGTGCCCCCCTCACCGCCGTCGATTATCAGGTCGGCCACCGCCTCGTAACGCTCGGCAATCAACTCGGGATCGGTACCATACTCGGGCTCCTCCTCGTCGATAGCCACCGAAGTCGTCAACAGCGGGTTACCCAACGCCTCGACCAGCGCCAGGGTTATCGCATTGTCGGGAATACGGATTCCCACCGTCTTGCGGTTCTTGTAGATTTTGGGCAACGAGGAACTCGTGGGCAGGATAAAGGTAAATGCCCCCGGCAGATTTCGTTTCAACAATTTGAAATAGAGGTTACTCAGCTTGGCATATTCGCTCACCCAGCTCAACTCCCGGCAGATAATCGACAGATTCACCTTCTGCGGATTGATACCCTTGATCTGACATATCCGCTCCACGGCCCGCACGTTCAAGGCATCACACCCCAAGGCATAAACCGTGTCGGTGGGATAGATAACAATACCACCGTCGCGTAATACCTTCACCGCCTTGTCAATCTCGGCTTCACTCGGCTTCTCCTCATAAATTCTCACTCGTTTCATAATCCCGGTTTAAGTTTCGCCAAGATAGTCATTTTTTTATATTTCAACAATAGTTAAGACTTTAATCACCCCATCTTCTTCCTAAAAACAGCACCCTACCCCAAACCGATAACTTTGATAGTCTTGACTGCCCTTACCTTGACCGACCCCATACTGGCAGCACGATATAGTCTACTCCTTAGCCCTCTCTTTTTCATCTACATCTTTCTTCGTTAACCCCGGGATTACCCCCTCTCAAAATAAAAAATCGCAATTGCTTGATATACAAGTAATTGCGATTAAGTGTCGGGGTGAGACGACTCGAACGTCCGACCTCCACGTCCCGAACGTGGCGCGCTAACCAACTGTGCTACACCCCGCACTTTGTTTTGCGGGGACAAAGATACATAAAGTTTGAGAAAAGCAAAAACGAATAGACTAAAAATATTCCATGAAAAAGAGAAATATCCAATCTTTTTCATTTTTGCCATAAAAAATTAGGTAGATAATAAAAATTAATTCTATCTTTGCACACGCAAAACGATGGTGCCATAGCTCAGTTGGTAGAGCAAAGGACTGAAAATCCTTGTGTCACTGGTTCGATTCCCGTTGGCACCACAAAACAAGAGCGAGGTTGTGTATTGCACAACCTCGCTCTTGTTTTATTTTCCTGTTTTGTAAAGTCGCAAACTAATGCCGCGTCGCAGTGCTGCGCGATATGAAATAAGAGAGAACTCTACCGGCCTTGTATCGGGGCTGGTAGAGTTCTCTCAATATATATGACCTTTCTTCAATAGCGACAAGAATGAGCCTCACAGCACACTGCTGCCATTGATTACAAGTGATATCAATTACCGAGGCAGCACTTTTATCTGCAATTTCTTGTAGGCGCGGTCGGCCTTGGCACGGGCCTCTTCCACGGTATCGGCGATGGCCAGGATTACACCCAGACGGCGATGACCTACTACCTCGGGTTTACCAAAGATACGCATCTGCACGCCCTCCTCGGCCAATACCTGGTCGAGATTACCGAATACCACCTTGTCGGTATCGCCCTCGACGACAATGGCGCGCGAGGCCGACGGGCCGTAGAAACGCACTCCGGGAACAGGCAGCCCCAACACGGCGCGGGCATGCAGGGCAAACTGCGAAAGGTCTTGCGAAATCATCGTCACCATACCGGTGTCGTGCGGACGGGGCGACACTTCGCTGAAAAGGACATCATCGCCCTTGACAAACAACTCGACTCCGAAGATACCATATCCGCCCAGAGCGTCGGTGACCTTGCGGGCAATCTCCTGCGCACGCTCCAAAGCCTTGGGCGACATGGCCTGCGGCTGCCACGACTCGCGGTAGTCGCCGTCGACCTGTATGTGACCCACAGGTTTGAGGAAGGTTGTCCCGGCCGAATGGCGCACGGTGAGTTGGGTAATTTCATAATCGAATTTCACGAAGCCCTCGACGATAACCCGTCCGGCTCCGGCACGGCCACCCTCCTGGGCATAATGCCAGGCGTGGTCAATATCGTCGGCAGTACGTACCACGCTCTGTCCATGACCCGACGAACTCATAATGGGTTTCACCACACAGGGCATGCCAATCTCCCGAACGGCAGCCTCGAACTCCTCGCGGGTCGATGCAAACTTGTAGGGCGAGGTGGGCAATCCCAGTTGCTCGGCTGCCAACCTACGGATTCCCTCCCGGTTCATCGTGAGGTAAGCCGCCGTAGCGGTGGGCGTTACCGAATAGCCCTCTTTTTCAAGAGCGACCAAGGTATCGGTGGCGATAGCCTCCACCTCGGGGATAATGTAATCGGGGCGCTCCTCCTCGATAATCTCCCGCAATTTCTTACCGTCGAGCATCGACAACACATGGCTGCGATGAGCCACCTGCATGGCCGGTGCATTGGCATATTTGTCCAAGGCAACCACCTCTACTCCATAACGTTGCAACTCGATGGCAACCTCTTTTCCCAACTCTCCGCTACCGCAGAGCAAGGCCTTTTTCCCCACGGGGGTCAGTACCGTTCCTATTTCTACCATAATATCTTTGTGATTGGTTTGTTTTTCTTGTACAAAGATAGTGAAAGTCGAAAGTAGAAAAACAAGCTCGCTTGATTTTTATACTGAGACGCATCCTATCTTCGTGTAACAAAGATAGTGAAAGGCGAAAGCAGTACCAAGCCAGGAGCCTGCTTTTAAACGATGGCACGGTCAAACGCAGTCTATCCCATGAAGGCAAGAGCACACGTCCACATCTACCTCTATAAAAGAATACCGGTCTCCCCTCTCGTCGAGCGGAAGACCGGCATTAACCAATCGGGCCATATCGGTTCTATTTCTTGGCATGGGAACCGTCGCAAAAAGGCTGGTTGGCCGATTTGCCGCAACGGCACATGAAGGCCCGCTGTTTAATCACCATACTCCCGTCGGCAAACATGATACGCACATGCCCGCCGATGCGCAGCGGGCCACACTCGATTACTTTCACGACCACCTCGGGCTTTATCGGTACAATGGCTTCTTTCATAGCTGTTCGTTTTTTAGTTGTTTATTTACTACTAAACAGCCGATAGAGTCCTTTTGTTTAGGTGTCTTCTGCCCCATAGCTATAACAATCGGGGGCGCGGAAATTGTTCCGCGCCCCCGATTTATAAACTTTCGTATTGCGTCTCGATCAGATCAATACTACTTCTACGTCGGCTTCTACTTCACAGATGCTCACTTTACCTTCGCGAGCCAACCAACCCAGGGCAGCATAGATTTCTTTTTCTTTCAATTTCGTCGCTTTTTTCAAACCTTTTACGGTCAGTTTTCCCGACTCATTCAAAGCATTCCATACTTGGCCTGCCCATGTTCCAATAACTTCTACATTCATTCTTTTTATGCGTTTAATTAAACAATTTGGAAACACATTGTTTTAATCCGATGCAAAGTTAATACATTTTTTCTTTATTTTTAATACTCAATGTGTTTTTTGTATTTTTCTTCGATTTTTCCACAGAAAATCGACAGTACAAAAACACTTTTCCTACCGATTTTGTTTATGCGGCTCATTTCCCCAGCACAATATTCATTCCCTCCCGGGCCAGTGTGCAGGGCGTGAACTCCTGACTGGCCTGGTCGCACAGGGGTTGTTCATCGTCGTAGCGCGCCGAGAAATGGCCCAACACCAACTGCTTGACCGAGGCCTGGCTGGCTATGCGGGCAGCTTGCCGGGCTGTCGAGTGGCAGGTCAATAGGGCCAGCTCCTCGGCATCGTCGCCAAAGGTTGCCTCGTGGTAGAGGCAATCGGCACCCGCAATGAGAGGTATCAGTGCTTCATTGTAGGCGGTATCGGAACAATAGGCATAACGCAGCGGTGCCTCGGCCGGAGTGGTCAGCCGGTCATTGGGAACAATCTGCCCGTCGGGAGTGGTATAGTCAGCCCCGGCTTTGATTTCGGTCCGCCGGTAGACGGGTATGTCGTAGAACTTGACCATATCACCCCGCAGATGACGCAGCCCCGGCTTCTCCTCGAAAAGGAATCCCGAACAGGGCACCCGGTGAATCATCGGCAGCGAACGTACCCGAATCGCGTGGTCTTCATAGATGACCTCCGACCGACCGGGCAAGACAGGCTCGAACCGCACGGCAAAGGGTAATTCGCGGCAGAAAAAGTCGAGTTGGGGACGGAACACCTCCTCGGCCTGGGGGTGGGCATGGACAACCAGTTCGCCCGTGCGCCCCAGCAGCGACAGGGTCGAAATCATGCCGATGAGTCCGAAACAGTGGTCACCATGCAGGTGACTCAGAAAGATGTGTCCCAGTCGGTTGAATTTCAACCGCATGCGACGGAACTGGATTTGGGCCCCCTCGCCACAATCGATCATAAACAGGTTGTCGCGAATGTTGAGCACCTGGGTACTCGGGTAGTGCCGCAGGGTGGGCAAGGCCGACCCGCAGCCCAAAATATTGATTTCAAATTTTCCCATACATTATTATTGTGTCCCTGTCCGATGTGTGCCTCCCGTGTCGAATAGGATTTTCCCCGAGAAAAACGGGCAACTCTCCAATTCAAAGAGGCTTTTGCCTCACGTCGGGCGACTCTCGTGACAACGGCAAAGATACACCTTTTTATTTTACACAGGCCTTACCGGACATGAGTGTAATAAAAACAAGATAGGCCGGCAAAATTGCCGGCCTATCGGTATAAAGACTTTTTCAGATTTTCATCTCAATTATTTGTTGCCTTCGGCTTCCATCTTCTCTTTGAGAGCAGCCAGAGCGTCGATATCACCCAGCGTAGCTTTCTCTACTTGCGGAGTTACGATAGCTTCTTCCGATTTAGCAGCTTTCTTGGCAGCTTTCTTGGCAGCCGATTCCTTCTTAGCTTCGGCCTTGGCTTCATCTTCGAAGATGCGGCTGTGCGACAAGATGATACGTTTGGCGTCTTTGTTGAATTCGATTACCTTGAAGGGCAATTTCTCTTCGAGTTGAGCCTGAGTTCCATCTTGTTTTACCAGGTGCTTGGGAGTAGCGAAACCTTCTACACCGTAGGGCAATGCGATTACGGCACCCTTGTCGAGCATCTCGACAATTGTACCTTCGTGAATCGAGTCAACGGTAAAGATGTTCTCGAATACGTCCCAGGGATTCTCTTCGAGTTGTTTGTGACCGAGGCTGAGACGACGGTTCTCCTTGTCGATTTCGAGCACTTGAACTTCGATGTCGGCACCGATCTGAGTGAACTCCGAGGGGTGTTTGATTTTCTTTGTCCAAGAGAGGTCGGAGATGTGGATAAGACCGTCTACGCCCTCTTCGAGTTCAACAAATACACCGAAGTTGGTGAAATTGCGAACTTTGGCGTGGTGACGCGAACCCACGGCATATTTCTCTTCGATATTTTCCCAGGGATCGGGTTTGAGTTGTTTGATACCCAGCGACATCTTGCGCTCTTCGCGGTCGAGGGTCAGGATTACGGCTTCAACCTCGTCGCCCACTTTCATGAAGTCTTGAGCGCTACGCAGGTGTTGCGACCACGACATTTCCGAAACGTGGATAAGACCTTCTACACCCGGAGCGATTTCGACGAATGCACCGTAATCGGCCATCACAACAACTTTGCCTTTTACCTTGTCGCCCACTTTCAGGTTGGGATCGAGAGCGTCCCAGGGGTGCGGTTGCAGTTGTTTCAAACCGAGGGCGATACGTTTCTTCTCGTCGTCGAAGTCGAGGATAACCACGTTGAGCTTCTGGTCGAGCGAAACCACCTCTTCGGGGTGAGAAACACGGCCCCAAGAGAGGTCGGTGATGTGGATAAGACCGTCTACGCCGCCCAGGTCGATGAATACACCGTAAGAGGTAATGTTCTTGACCGTACCTTCGAGTACCTGACCTTTTTCGAGTTTGGCGATGATCTCTTTCTTCTGTTGTTCGAGCTCGGCTTCGATAAGAGCCTTGTGCGAAACAACCACGTTCTTGAATTCCTGATTGATTTTAACAACTTTGAATTCCATCGTTTTGCCTACGAATACATCGTAGTCGCGGATAGGTTTCACGTCGATTTGAGAACCCGGCAAGAATGCTTCGATGCCAAATACATCGACAATCATACCGCCCTTGGTACGACACTTGATATAACCCTTGATGACTTCGTCGTTTTCGAGAGCCGAGTTGATGCGATCCCATGAACGGGTAGCACGGGCTTTCTTGTGCGACAAAACCAGTTGTCCTTTCTTGTCTTCTTGATTTTCGATATAAACCTCTACTTTATCTCCCACTTTCAAATCGGGGTTGTAGCGGAATTCGCTCATCGGAATGATACCGTCCGATTTGTAGCCGATATTTACGACTACCTCACGTTTGTTCAAGGCGATAACCGTACCTTCGATTACCTCTTTGTCTTTTACCGTGTTCAGCGATTGGTCGTAGGTCTTTACCAACTCATCACGACTCTTGTCGCCATACACCTCGCCTTTTTCATAGGCGTCCCAGTCGAAATTTTCTACCGGGCCATTTTTCAGTTCTTCACTCATGTTAATTAAATAATTGATTTTTTGATTACTAAGTTAGACATTATATGGTCTGTTAAAATCGGTGCGAAGATACGAAATCTTTTTTTCTCTGCAAACTATTTCTCAAATAATAACTTACAACCACTCACGGGGATATTCCCGATCAAGCTAAACGAATAAACTACACCATATAATAAAAGACCTTTTTTTATGTTTTTATTAAAAAAAGCTATATTTGCCCGTATGAAACAAAAGATTATCTGGCTTCAAATTCTTCAAGGGTGGAGTATGTTACTGGTCGTAATCGGCCACGTCACCTTAACAGGAATATTCAAAAACCCCGCAACGCCCGTGAGTGCGACAGTCGAATCGATCATATACAGCTTTCACATGCCGCTGTTCATGTTCATCTCGGGGTTCCTATTCTACCACACCAAGATAAGCCGTAACCTGGCCTACAAAGATGTGGTGATTGATAAACTCAAACGATTGGGCTCACCCTACCTCTTCTTTACCCTCTTCACGTTTGCCGTGAAACTGGCTTTTGCCCCGTTCATGAAACGACCGGTAGAGTTGTCGGCCAACCAGTTTATCGACAGTTTCCTTTATCCGGGCAGTAATCCGCTGAGCGAGATGTGGTTCGTTGCCACTCTCTTTATCATCATGCTGGCCTACCCGCTGTTGCGATACATGATTACAAGTCCGTTCAAAATAGGAGTGCTCCTACTGGGAAGCCTCGCTCTGAACCTCTTTTTCCCGACCGGCATCGAGTTGCTCTGCCTCTCCAACGTGGCCTATATGCTTATCTTCTTCTGTGCTGGCATATTATTTTGCCGGTTCGGGTGGCAACGCTATTTCGCCGGCACACCGGCACTGGTGGTGTGGATACTCCTTTTCGCCGGGCTGACACTCGTGCCTCACTGTCCCAAACTGCTGTTGAGTCTCTCGGGTATAGGGTTCTCGGTCGCCTTGGCTCTTAACCTGGAACCGGTAGCTCCCCGGCTGTTCTCGTCGTTCCGCGACTACACGTTCCAGATTTTTCTGTTGGGTATCTTCCCTCAAATTGCCATACGGATTCTCTACGCACATCTGCCACACCACGAACTTATCTACTGGGGGCTCTACCTCGCCAGCATCGTCGTGGGCGTCTATCTGCCGGTACTCATCGCCCGGGTGATACAACGATTCCCCTCGACACTCGTGCGCCGCTGCTTCGGGCTGTGAACAAGAATGATTATCTCTTTTTAACAAAAAAGTCCTTCATCAGGGCGGCACACTCGTCGGCCAACACCCCCTGCTCGACCTGAGTCTTGGGGTGCAGCGCTCCGGGAGCGAATCGCCGGTATCCCCGCTTTTCATCGCTTGCGCCAAAGACCACACGCGACAACTGGGCCCACCCGATGGCTCCGGCACACATCACGCAAGGCTCCAAGGTAACATACAGTGTGCAGTCGGTCAGATACTTGCCTCCCAGCGAGGCGGCTGCCGAGGTTATGGCCTGCATCTCGGCATGAGCCGTCACATCGCCCAACCGCTCGGTGAGGTTATGGGCCCGGGCTATCACCCGATTCCGACACACCACGACGGCTCCCACCGGAATCTCGCCGGCATCGAATGCCGCCCGAGCCTCCTGCAAGGCCATCTTCATAAATTGTTCATCTTTGGCTTGATCATCTGCCATACATATATTACATTAAAAGGCGGAGGGAACCCGTTGAGACTATCCACCCCAGGCTCCTCCGCCGGTTATTCAATCACACTTTTTCAATCTTTCAGATAGTATACCACCGAGGAAACCACGCGCACATGTTTTAAATAAGGTGTATTGGCATCGCGGTCCTCGATGGAGAACTGGCCCTGATAGGCCGAAGAGATTTTGCCCAGCTTGCTGTCGGAGTCCTTGGCAAACTTCTCGGCAGCCACCCGGGCATTCTGGGTAGCCTCGGCAATCATCTCGGGTTTCAGTTCGTTCAGTTTCGTAAAGAGGAACTGCGTGTTATACTGATAGTCGCCCGACACGATGGCTACCCCCTTCTCCAACAGGGAGGCCTGCTTCACGATAAGCTCGCGCACCTTGTCGACCTGATTGGACGAAACGGTAATAACCGAGGTGACATTATAGCGATAGGGATTATTGAGGTTGCTGTACCGGTCGGCCTGCATGTCGACGATGCTCGGGGGAGCCACCGAAATCTCGTTCTCGGGAATCCCGTTCGATTTCAAGAAGTCGATTACAATCTCATTCTTGGTATTGACCGCCCGGTATATCGAAATCAGATCGTTGCCCAACTCCTTATACACCAACGGCCAGATGACCCGGTCGGCCGGCACTTCCCGCTCCGACAGACCTTTTACCGAGACCGTTCGCACAGCCTCTTTCGACTTGACGATACCACTCTCGATACGCTGGCCCAACAGAAACAGGCCCAAGGCTATAATGATAGCCGGTACAATCCATTTGTTTTTCATAACTTGTCTATTATAAAGTATGACATACTCCTGCACAAATATATAACTATTCTTGAACAGATAACGATTTAAAACCGTTTTTCCCCTATCGTTTTGTACTTTATCCATGCCCCTGTTCCGAATCCCGCCGAATCTTCGTATATTCGCTTCTCCAAAATCAAGCCTATGGCACAACACAACCAGTTGGGAAAATCGGGCGAGGAGCGGGCGGCCGAATACCTCATCTCGAAGGGCTACATCATTCGCGACGTCAACTGGCGCAGCGGAAAGATGGAACTCGACCTGGTGGCCTACCGCGATACGACCCTCGTCGTAGTCGAGGTGAAGACCCGTCGCAACAGCGAGTTTCTGCGCCCCGAGGAGGCCGTCACCCTGCGTAAAATCAAAAACATCGTGCGGGCGACCGATGCCTACGTACGACTGTTCCAGATACCGTTCGAGGTGCGGTTCGACATCATCACGCTGGTGGGCGACGCGGAGCACTTTGAAATTGAGCACATCGAAGACGCCTTCCTGGCCCCGCTGAACTGCTGACTTTCATATCTGCAAACACAATGGAATGGAAACCAAAGAGATAATTTTCACCAAAGAACATCTGGCCGAGACCGACTCGACCAACACCTATCTGCAACAACTCGATGCCGACCGGCACCTGCCCGAGGGCTACATTGTCTACACCGACGCCCAACGGGCCGGACGCGGACAACGGGGCAACTCGTGGGAGTCACAACCGGGCAAGAACCTCACGTTCAGCCTGCTGCTCCGTCCCGAGCATATCCCGGCCAACCAGCAGTTCCTGCTTTCGCAGGCCGTGTCGCTGGCGGTAACCGATGTCCTGAACCGATACGCCTCGGGCTTCTCCATCAAATGGCCCAACGATATCTATTGGGAGGACAAGAAGATAGCGGGAATCCTCATCGAGAATGTATTGAGCGGCAGTACCTTTGCCCGCTCGATTGTGGGTATAGGTTTGAATATCAACCAGGAGCGTTTCATCAGCGATGCCCCCAACCCCGTGTCGCTGTTCCAGATTACAGGGCATATCCACGACATCGAGGCAGTTCTCGACCAGTTCGCCGAGGCCTTCCGCACCCGCTACCTGCAAACCTTCACCACCTCGGCCCAGAACCTGCGCGAAGAGTACCTCACAACTCTCTACCGCAACGACGGGCTGTATCCCTATTGCAGCGAGGGCGAAACGTTTTACGCATTGATTGCGGGAGTGGAGCCCGACGGTCATCTGATACTCACGACCGAATCGGGTCAGGAACGGCGCTTTGCCTTCAAAGAGGTCTCATTCCTGCTTTAACCGTTTCAGCAGGGGTATGGTCGTACCCCCACTTTGGGGCAATTCATCGGTAAGCGCCTCCAATCGCGCCCGTTGGTCGGAGAGATAACGATTGCTGCGAATCCCCATTGCAACGGTAAAATAGTGACGGGCCCGGGCAATATCGGTATCGAGCACCTCGCGCTTCTCCTCCCGATAGAGGAGAACCGGCCGGGTCGACTGCCCCAAGGTTTCGAGATAACGCTCATCTATCGAGTCGAGACGCTCCTCCCCCTTGACGGCATAGTAGCTGCCCAGGAAGAGATTGGCATCGAAATCGAGCGAATCGACCTGCAATATCGACTGCTGCACCACAGCCGCCGAATCGTTCTGCCCCGCCAGCAACAGGGCGTTGGCCTTCGATTTGAGGTAGCTTACCTGCCGGGGCATCACCGCCAACAGTTCGTCGGCAATGGCCAGCGTATGTTCAGCATCACGCCTGAACTCGTAGTAACCCAGCAGATAGTTGTTGGCCACCCGGGTGAACCACGGCTGTTCGCTCTTGACCAGCAACAGCACCTGTTCATAGGCTCCGGTCTGCCCGATGGAGCGAGAGAGTGCATCGATTCCCGAGAAGAGCGAATCGAGCGAGAGTCCCTGCATTTCGGAACGTACCACATAGCGCATGATGGCCGCAGAATCGCCAAGCATGGCCGAGGCAACCACGGCATCGACATAGGTCTTCACCCGACCAGGACGCCGTTCGAGCAAGGTATCATACAGGGCAAGTGCATCGCGCCACTCGGCATTGACAAAGTGGTCATCGGCCTTCCGCAGCACCGTGCGGTAGGGCATCACGCCCAAAGCGGGCAAAAAAATCGCACACGCCAGAATAATACCTATTATTTGCCTCTTGTCCATATGCTTAACCATTTTTGACAGATTTACAAAGATAGTGATTCGTTGGCGGAATATCGGCAAAGAGAGACCTAAAAAAACGAAACCTCGACTTTTATCGGTTCAAAATTCAGAGAATAACAAAATTTGTGTATTTTTGAAAAATCAACGAACAACCAGACAGTTATGAGTAACCAATACAAACGAATCCTTTTGAAACTGAGCGGTGAGTCGCTCATGGGCGAAAAGCAGTATGGCATCGACGAAAAGAGAGTCAACGAATATGCCACCCAAATCAAAGAGATTGCCGAGATGGGCATCGAAATCGGCATCGTGATCGGCGGGGGAAACATCTTCCGTGGACTGAGCGGAACCACCCAGGGAGTCGACCGGGTCAAGGGCGACCAGATGGGCATGCTCGCCACGGTCATCAACAGCTTGGCTCTGAGTTCGGCTCTCGAAAAGGTAGGTCAGAAGGCGCGGGTATTCACGGCCATCAACATGTTTCCCATCGGCGAACATTACAGCAAATGGAAGGCCATCGAAGCCATGCAGCGGGGCGAAATCGCCATCATCTCGTGCGGCACGGGCAACCCCTTCTTCACCACCGACACCGGCTCGGCCCTGCGGGGTATCGAAATCGAGGCCGACGTCATGCTCAAAGGGACCCGCGTCGACGGCATCTATACGGCCGATCCCGAGAAGGATCCCACGGCGGTGAAATTCGACAAAATCAGCTACGACGAAATCTATACCCGAGGGCTGAAAGTAATGGACCTCACGGCCACGACCCTCTGCAAGGAGAACCACCTGCCCATCATCGTGTTCGACATGGATACCGTAGGCAACTTGAAAAAGGTGATGTCGGGCGAAAACATAGGGACCCTGGTATATTAAGAGCGCGCCCTTTGCCATTCCTGAAAAAAAGAGTACATTTGTTCACCAAACTAATAGAAACATTTCAACCTTACTTATTATGGACGACGTAAAAACATATCTCAACACGGCCGAAGAAAAGATGACCATGGCCATTGAATTTCTCGACGAGGCGCTGGCTCATATCCGTGCCGGCAAAGCCAATCCGCGGATTCTCGACGGCATACGGGTCGACTACTACGGCAGTCAGGCTCCGCTCTCCAATGTAGCCAACATCTCGGTGCCCGATGCCCGCACCATCGTAATCACCCCGTGGGAAAAATCGATGTTCAAGGTAATCGAGAAAGCCATCTTGGACTCCGAGCTGGGTATCACCCCCGAGAACAACGGCGAGATTATCCGCCTCTCCATTCCCCCGTTGACCGAAGAGCGGCGCAAGGCTCTCGTGAAACAGTCGAAACAGGAGGCCGAGAATGCCAAGGTGAGTGTGCGCAATGCCCGCCGTGATGTCATCGACGCCTTGAAAAAGGCTCAAAAAGAGGGTATGGCCGAAGATGTAGCCAAAGACGGTGAAGCCTCGGCTCAAAAACTCCACGACAAATACATGAAGAAAATCGACGATATCTTTGCCGAGAAGGAGAAAGAGATTCTCACCGTATAAACGGCCGATTTCGCAAAAACAGATTCGAGGGCTTTCGGTTCATGCCGGAGGCCCTCTGCTTTTATCCTTCTGCCACCCGAGAGGCATGGAGAGGCTGCGGCCCGACCGAGTTCTACTCGAAAACTTCGCTCCCCGCTTGCCATTACTCTCGCCTTTCACTATCTTTGTAGAAGACAGGAGGCGGCTCGGCCTTGTCAAACTTGAAAACTCCGTTTCCGTTTGCCACGGCTCTCGCCTTTCACTATCTTTGTAGAAGATAAGATACGTCTCAGCAGAAAAATCAAGTGGACTTGTTTTTCTGCTTTCGACTTTCACTATCTTTGTCCTGAAAAAACTGACGACGTGGAAGGGCTTGTCATCAAAAATACAGGAAGCTGGTATATCGTACGCACCGAAACCGGTGAGTCGATACCGTGTAAAATCAAGGGGAATTTCCGGTTGAAGGGAATTCGCAGCACCAACCCCGTGTCGGTGGGCGACCGTGTCGACATCGAGCTTAACCCCGACCGCACCGCCTTTATCACACGCATACACGAGCGCAAAAACTACATCATACGCCGGGCCTCCAACCTGTCGAAAGAGTCGCACATCATCGCGGCCAACATCGACCTGGCCCTGCTGGTGGTAACCGTCAACTCACCACTCACCTCGACCACCTTTATCGACCGGTTCCTGGCTACGGCCGAGGCCTACCGCATTCCCGTACACATTGTCATCAACAAATGCGACACCTTCTCGCCCGACGACCGGGAGTATGCCGAGGCCCTCTGCCACCTCTACCGCACTATCGGCTACGAGTGCCGCTGCGTGTCGGCGGCTACCGGCGAGGGATTCGATTTCATCACCGACAGCCTGAAAGATCGCATTACCCTCCTCTCGGGCAACTCGGGGGTGGGCAAATCGACCATCATCAGCCGCATTCTGCCCGGTGTCGACATCAAGATAGGCGCCGTGTCGACGGCCCACCACAAAGGTATGCACACGACCACCTTCTCCGAGATGTACCCGCTGCCGCAAGGAGGATACCTCATCGACACCCCGGGTATCAAGGGGTTTGGTACCATCGATTTCGAGCCCGGCGAGGTGGCCCATTTCTTCCCCGAAATTTTTCAGATTTCGCAGGAGTGCCGTTTCAGCAACTGCACCCATCGGCACGAACCGGGCTGTGCAGTACTGAAAGCACTTGAAAATCACGAGATAAGCGAATCGAGATATGCCAGTTACCTGAGTATCATCGACGACAGTTCCAACGGGAAATACCGGGAGGCCTTCTAGCCCCACCGACTCTCCCTCCCCGACCCTACCGCCGGTCGACTCGCACACGATAACAAGAAAGATGATGAAAAGGAACTTGATTACCATTTGCAGATATACCTGGCTTGTGCTCCTGATAGGGGCTTGCACGCTATCGGCCAGCGCCGCGAAGAAGAGAAGTACGAAACCCGTTCCCCGCCAGACAGCCGCAGCAACTGTCGATACCGACTCGGTAGAACGGTTCTCGACGCTCCCGCTGTCCCAAACCTTTGTCGACAAACAAATCGACAGCCTCATCGTCTTTGCCCGAAAATATACCGGCACCCCCTACCGTCGGGGAGGGAAAGGGCCCAACCGTTTCGATTGCTCGGGATTCATGCAATATGTATTCAACCACTTTTCCTGCGAGCTCAACGCCAGCTCGGCATCGCAATATCTGCAAGGCATCTCGGTGAAAGACGAGAAGATACGCCGGGGCGACCTGGTCTTTTTCAAGGGTCGCAACAGCCGCCGCTCCACCGTGGGGCATGTGGGACTCGTGACCGAGGTCTATCCCGACGGCCGGTTCAAGTTCATACACGCCTCGACCTCACAGGGGATACGCGAGGATTGGAGCACCTCGCCCTATTATGCCTTGCGATACATGGGAGCCCGCCGCATCTATTTTGCCCAAATCGACCAGAGCGTACTGCTCGACGCCATCATCAACCTCGAAGATGTTGACAACGATCTACCTTTTGAAGAGGATAATCTGTCGGAATGACTCAGGCAGCGGGTATCTTCAACCGTTGACCCGGCCGAATGGAATTGCCTTTCAAATTGTTTTCCCGCCGAATGTCCTCGGCCGAAACGCCTTTGTATTTTTGGGAGATGGTCCACAGGCTCTCGCCCTTGCGCACCGTATGATATTTCGACGATGACGACGAAGCCTTGGCCTTGCTCTTGGACGAGGCGGCCACCGTCGTACCGCTGCTCTTCTTCACGGCTCCCTTGCTGCTCACCGCCAGACGTTGCCCGATGCGCAGATAAGAACTCTTGCCCAGATTGTTCCAGGCCCGCAACTTGCTCACCGAAACCCCATACTTGCGGGCAATCTTCGAGAGGGTCTCGCCCTTGCGCACCTTGTGATACACCATCGTACCCGGCGCTATACCGGCCGGCTCGACCGTGAGACGCTGGGCATAAAGTTCGGCATCGTGGGCGAAAATATCGTCCTGCGCCTCGATATAGGCATAGACCTGCTGCGAGGGCAAGATGAGGGCATAGGGACGCGAAGCGTTACCGGGGATAATGTCGCGACGGTATTGAGGATTGAGACTGCGAATCTCTTCCAGCGGAATCTGCAACACGTCGGCCACCTGTTTCAGATGCAACCGGCGGTTTACCTGTACCGTGTCGGTGAGGAGCGGACGGCGTGTGAGCACGGGGCAGATGTTATGGTCGCTGTAATAGTTCATCACATAGTTGACGGCGATGAAGGCCGGCACATATCCTCGCGTCTCGCGAGGCAGATAGGGATAGATTTCCCAATAGTCGGTCTTGCCGCCCGAGCGACGGATTGCCTTGCTCACATTACCGGGACCGCAATTGTACGAGGCAATGGCCAGTGCCCAATCGTGATAGATGGCGTAGAGGTCTTTGAGGTAGCGGGCGGCCATGGCCGACGACTTGATGGGGTCGCGGCGCTCGTCGACCAGGCTGTTGACCTCCAACCCCATGCTCTTGCCGGTGCGGACCATGAATTGCCACAATCCGGCAGCTCCGGCCCGCGAGGTGGCATCGGGGCGCAGGGCCGACTCGATGATGGGCAGGTATTTGAGTTCGAGCGGGAGCCCCTCGCGTTCGAGAGCCTCCTCGAAGATAGGCATGTAGTAGGTACCCAATCCCAACAGGTTTTCGACAAGTGCCCGACGCTTCTGCACATACATGTCGATATAGCGCCGCACCACACTGTTGTAGGGCATCTCGATGACGGTGGGCAGTTGGGCCAGCTTGCGCATGTAGACCGAGTCGGGGTAGTCGATATTCACACTGGTCTCCAAACAGGAGTCGTCGACCACGGCATACTGCTGCATGTACCAGTTGGTAAGCAACGTATTCAAGCCGGCTTCCATGCTCTCGGGATAGACCACCGAACTGTCGATGGAGTCGGTCAAGGCCAGCTCCAACGAATCGGGCATCACGACCTCGGCCGTATCCGACTCGACATACAACTCTTCATCAAGCTCCGCATCTTGGGCAAAGCTACCCAGCGAGAATCCCAATCCCGCCAAAATAAACCATATCCTCTTCTTCATCTACTACTTTCCTTCATTATTCATTAAAACGTAATCGCACACTGCAACCCCACCGCCGGCAAGGCCGAACGCCCCGTGGGGATAATCGCCGGCTGCCACTGCATAGACAGATCGGGGCTGATGTCGAAATGATACAACTGGGCATCGACATAGGCATCGATCATGCACACGGCATAGAGCCCAATCATGCAGATGATACACAGGTCGCGATACTGCCGGTAATAGTCCTTGCGTTGCTTCAATACGCTGGTGAGCCAATCCTTATCTATATCCTCTTCCTTGTAGGCCGAGGAGAAGAAATCCATGTAGCTGTTGGTCGTGGGGTCACTGTCCATGATGTCGAGGTAGGCCCGCTGGTAATCGGCCAACATGTTGCTGTTCCACGTGGTGGCGTAGAAGAGTCCTACATAACCGCCCACGACAATAGGCAGTTTCCAGTAGCGCCGGTTGTAAATCTGCCCCAGTCCCGGGAAGAGGGCCGACAGCCACACGGCCCGCATGGGGTCGGGGTTGAACGACGAGGGGCGCCACCGCTTACGCGTCTCGGTACGGGTAGCTATCGAATCGCCCGGCATCAACGAGCCCAGCGAGTCGGTAATCATCAGCGGCACCGAGTCTTGCCCCAGCGCAGCCACGCTGTCGCCGGCGGCCACCGACACCGAATCGGGTGCGACCGCCCCTGCTCCGCTCCACACAGAGTCCGCCACCAGCGGCCTCTCTTCCTGAGCTACGGGACGCGACGGTTCGGACACCGCGCCCCACGACAACAAGGTCCACCACCCGATTATCCACACCAGCACCGAGGCTCTCTTCCAGCCCATGTTACCCGATAGTCTCAAAACCCTATTTCAATTTATCGAACAAACCGATAATTCGTTCCAAATCCTCCTCGTTCTTGAACGGGATTGATATTTTCCCTTTTCCTTTCTCGTCGCAGCTGAACTGCACTTTGGCCTGGAAGAAATCGGAGAGGTGCGATTTGAGCACGTTGTACTCCTGCCGCATCATCACCTTCTTCTGCGCCTTCTTGCGAGCCCGTTCGCCACCGGCCGCCAGGGTCTTGGCCAACTCCTCGACGTTGCGCACGCTCAACCCGTCGGAGAGTATGCGCTCGTAGAGTTCGAGTTGCAAGGCGGGGTCGGCCACCGACAGCAACGCCCGGGCATGGCCCATGTCGATGCGCTTGTCGCGCAAGCCTATCTGCACCTCGGCCGGGAGTTTCAGCAACCGCAGGTAGTTGGCGATGGTCGTCCGTTTCTTGCCCACCCGCTCGCTCAGCTTCTCCTGGGTGAGCTGGTAGAGCTCGATGAGTTTCTGAAAAGCGAGGGCAATCTCTATGGCGTTCAGGTCTTCCCGCTGAATGTTCTCGATGAGAGCCATCTCCATGAGGGTCTCGTCTTCGGCCGTGCGCACATAGGCGGGAATCGTTTCGAGACCGGCCATCTGGGCAGCCCGGTAACGGCGTTCACCGGCGATAATCTGGTAATCGCCACCGGCCAACTGCCGGAGCGAAACGGGCTGAATGATGCCCAGTTCGTGAATCGAAGCGGCCAACTCTTCCAAAGCCTCCTGGTCGAACTCGCGACGGGGCTGGTCGGGATTGGGAACAATCTTCGACAGTTCGATTTCATGGATCGAGGAGGTTCCGCTGGTCACGATGTCGTCCATCGAAATCAGGGCGTCCAGACCTCTACCCAATGCACTTCTTTTAGGTGCTGACATATCTTTCTTCTCCTTTTTTCTTTTTTGCCGCTTAACGGTTCTTCGTAATCAACTCCTTGGCCAGCTCCATGTGGTTGACGCTGCCCCGCGACTCGCAGTCGTAGAGCAGGGCGGGCAACCCGTGGCTGGGGGCCTCGCTCAAACGGATATTCCGCTGGATTACCGTATTGAAGACCAGACTGCCGAAATGGCTTTTCAGCTCTTCGTAAATCTGGTTGGCCAGTCTCAAACGCGAATCGTACATCGTCAGCAGGAAACCTTCGATTTCGAGCTTCGGATTCAGTTTCGACTTGATAATCTTAATCGTATTCAACAACTTGCTGATTCCTTCCAGGGCGAAATATTCGGCCTGTACCGGGATAATCACCGAATCGGCCGCGGTGAGGGCATTGACCGTAATCAGCCCCAACGAGGGCGAGCAGTCGATCAAGATGTAATCATAGTCGTCGCGCACCTTGTCCAAGGCCTGCGCCAACACCCGCTCCCGGTTTTTCATATTCATCAGTTCCAGTTCGGCTCCTACCAGGTCGATGTGCGAAGCTACCAGACTGAGCCCGTCGACACAGGTACTCACCACCGATTCCTTAATCGACGACTGCCCGACCAGGCACTCGTAAATCGACGATTTTACCTGCTGCGGGTCTATGCCCAACCCCGACGATGCATTGGCCTGAGGGTCGGCATCGAGGAGCAAAACTTTCTTTTCCAAAACAGCCAGCGAGGTAGCCAGATTGATTGAAGTCGTTGTCTTCCCGACTCCTCCTTTTTGATTGGCGATAGCGATAATTTTACCCATACTGTTATTTTTTCTCTTCACAAAGGAATATTTTTTAATTCATATTCCACTGTCCCGGCAACTCGAAAATAGAGTAATTGTTGATAAGTGGCCCCTTTTGTTGATAAACACATGAGCCACTTCGCTGTTTTTCTGCGTAAAGATACACTTTTTTTCAGAAAAAACCGCCCAACCGCCCCGCCTCTTTTATCTATTTTAGGACTCCATATTATCCGTTAAAATATAAAAGATTAAGGCTTTTATTCATTACTTTTGCATGTGTCAAAATTTGGTTTCCACGATATGAAAAAAATAACACATTCCCACCGACCGCTTATCCTCATCACCAACGACGATGGCGTTCAAGCCAAAGGGCTGCAACAGGTAGCCGAGTTTCTGAAACCGCTGGGCGACATCGTTGTCGTGGCTCCCGACGGCCCCCGCTCGGGGCAGAGTTCGGCCATTACGGTCACCACACCCCTGCGCATGAAGGTACTCGACGAGCAGGAGGGCTTCTGCCTGATTCGCACCAACGGCACCCCGGTCGACTGCATCAAGTTGTCGATGAATATCCTCTTCGACCGTCACCCCGACCTCATTGTCTCGGGCATCAACCACGGCTCCAATTCGGGGGTGAGCGTCATCTATTCGGGCACGATGGGTGCCGTCTTCGAGGGGGCGCTGCTGCACATTCCCTCCATCGGGTTCTCGCTCTGCAACCACCAGCCCGACGCCGACTTCAACCCCTGCCGCGACCTGGTAGTCGATATCTGCCGCAAGGCGTTGGCCTCCACCGACTGGCCCCAGGGTATCGGGCTCAACGTCAACATTCCCAAGACCCCGCAACTCAACGGGGTAAAGATGTGCCGGGCCGCCCAGGGCTACTGGACCGAGGAGTATGACTGCCGGGTCGACCCTCACGGCCGCGAATACTATTGGCTCACCGGCACCTTCAAGAACAACGAGCCCGATGCCGACGATACCGACGAATACTGGCTCGACCGCGGCTACGTCACGATTGTACCCTGCTCGACCGACTGCTCGGCGGTGAACACGCTGCCCAGGTTGAGTTCGATACTGGGACTGTAAAAAAGAACACGAACAACTATTTCCTATCACAAAAAGGAGGGTACCGCATCCTCCTTTTCTATTTTATACAACTGCATAGCTATGCAATCGAAGTTTAAATTTTCAGCTTCATTGTAAAAAAATATGCAAATATTATTCCATTATACGATTTTTTACCTATATTTGCCGAATAATTATTCAACCTTAAAAGCTCCGGAATATGAAAAATAAATCTGCTCGCCTACAAGCTATCCGAGAAATCATTATCCACTCGCGAGTAAAGAGCCAGGACGAGATACTGAAACGACTGCATGAGTCGGGATTCGACCTGACCCAGGCCACCCTTTCGCGCGACTTGAAACAGTTGCGCATCGCCAAGGTGCCCGGCAGCGACGGCTCCTACGTCTACATCATGCCCGAAATAGGCAGCGTAGGCAAACTGATGCAGGAGAAGATTGCCGACAACCCCGAACGACCCGCATCGGGGAGTTTCATCTCCATCAACTTCTCGGGCAACCTGGCCGTCATCAAGACCCGCCCGGGATATGCCGGCAGCCTGGCCTACGACATCGACAGCAACACACCGCCCGAAGTGCTCGGCACCATTGCCGGCGACGACACCGTGCTGGTGATTCTCGAAGAGAACATCAACCACCAACAGGCCATGCTGGCCCTCTCGCCCTTCATGCCCGATTTATATAAGTAATAATAATCTGTTATTTACACGACGTTATAAAGCCCTCTTTTAAGGAGAAGAGGTCACACCCATTATGGAAGAAATCAAAGTCATTGTAGCCGACGAAAGCCATATCAAATACGTCGACACCATTCTCGACACCATCGAGAAAGCCGCCAAGATAAGAGGAACCGGTATTGCCAAACGGTCTCCCGAATATGTCAAACAAAAGATGCTCGAGCGCAAAGCCATCATCGCCCTCGACGGCGACCGGTTTGCCGGCTTCTGCTACATCGAGAGTTGGAGCAACAAGCAATTCGTAGCCAACTCGGGTCTCATCGTGGTCGACACCTACCGCGGACACGGCCTGGCCAAACGCATCAAACGCAAAGCCTTCGAGCTGTCGCGAGAGCGGTTCCCCGAGGCCAAAATCTTCGGACTCACCACGGGCGAAGCCGTGATGAAAATCAACAACGAGCTGGGCTACCGGCCCGTGGCATTCGCCTCGCTCACCGACGACCCGGCCTTTTGGAAAGGGTGCGAGAGTTGCGTCAACTTTGACATTCTGCAACGCAACAACCGCCGCATGTGCCTCTGCACCGGCATGCTCTACGACCCCCACGAACACGAAAACAACGACAACCAACCTCAAAAATAACTGCACACCATGGCTAAAAAGAAAGTAGTATTGGCTTTTAGCGGAGGTCTCGACACCTCCTTTTGCGTGAAATACCTGTCGGAAGATTGCGGGTACGACGTCTATACCGCCATCGCCAACACCGGCGGTTTCGGTCCCGAAGAGTTGAAATCGATCGAAGAGCGAGCCTACCGGCTGGGTGCCGTCAAACACGCTACCCTCGACATCACCCAGGAGTATTACCGAAAGAGTATCAAATACATGGTATTCGGCAATATCCTGCGCAACGGTACCTATCCCATCTCGGTCAGTTCCGAACGCATCTTCCAGGCCATCGCCATCATCAACTACGCCAAGGAAATCGGGGCCGACTATGTGGCTCACGGCAGTACCGGGGCGGGCAACGACCAGGTGCGGTTCGACCTCACCTTCCAGATTCTGGCGCCCGAGATTGGTATCCTCACCCCTACCCGCGACATGACCCTCACCCGCGAATACGAAATCGAATACCTCAAAAAGCATGGCTACACGGCCGACTTCAAGAAGATGGAATACTCCATCAACAAAGGGCTGTGGGGTACCAGCATCGGCGGGAAGGAGACCCTCAAAAGCAACCAGACCCTGCCCGAGGAGGCCTACCCCTCGCAGATGACGGCCACCGGTAGCCGCACCATCACGCTCGACTTCGTAAAAGGCGAAATTGCCGGCATTGACGGCAAGGCCTACGACGACAAGGTGGCGGCCATACAGGCACTCGAAGCCATCGCATCGCCCTATGCCATCGGACGCGACATGCACATAGGCGACACCATCATCGGCATCAAGGGCCGCGTGGGATTCGAGGCTGCCGCCCCCATGCTCATCATCGCCGCCCACAAGATGCTCGAGAAACACACCCTCACCAAGTGGCAGCAATACTGGAAAGACCAGGTGGGCACCTGGTACGGCATGTTCCTGCACGAGGCCCAGTACCTCGAACCGGTCATGCGCGACATCGAGGTCTTCCTCGACAGCTCGCAGAAGAACGTCACCGGCCGGGTCATCGTCGAGCTGCACCCCTATCGCTATGTACTGGTAGGCGTCGAGAGCGACTACGACCTGATGAAATCGGATTTTGGCGAATACGGCGAGGTGAACAAGGCTTGGAGTGCCGACGACGTAAAGGGCTTCACCAAAATTTTGGGGAACCAGATGAAAATTTTCTATGCCGTACAAAATAAAAACAAAAAATAAATCGTAGCTTAGAGTCCGAAATCAAATTACTAACCCTTTACGATGATTTATGATTAAAGTAGGTATTATAGGAGGCGCCGGATACACCGCCGGAGAGC